>SLDT01000120.1 GCA_007125125.1 Gemmatimonadota bacterium
CCGAAGTCGCGACGCCCCCGTTTCAGAGGGTGTCCGGCCCCGCCCTCAGGCGGGGGTCAGGGCCCGATCAGCGTCGGCCCTCACGGGCGATGATCGCGTCCTGGATCTCGATGTAGGTCGCGATCGCCTCGAGGATCTGCCGGTAGTTCTGCCCCGCGCGCTCGGCGTAGGGCTGCCCGGCCTGCACGTAGCGGCGGGCCTCCTCGAAGACCGGCTTCGAGGCACGGGCCGACTCGAGGTTCTCCGGGGCCTGGATCCGGACCGCGCGCTGGTAGATCGCGAAGCCCAGGAAGTAGTCGAACTGCGAGGCCGTCTCCGGGGTGACGTCGAAGGTCTTCGCCTCGCGGATCATCGCGATCCCGCGCTCCAGGTCCTGGCTCTCCTGGATGTAGTTCTGGAAGGCGCGGGCGAAGATCGGAAGCGCGAGCTGGTCGGCGGGCTGCTCCCCACGCTCCTCGGCCGCCTTGAGGGCGCGGATCGCCTCGTCCTCACGCCCTGCCTGGAGGAGGAAGAACCCCTGGCGCGAGCGGGCCTGCGGGAGATCCGGATCGATCTCGACCGCACGGTCGAGGGCGCGGATCGCCCCGTCGACGTTCCCCGCCGCGTTGTGGGCGTTTGCGAGCTCGCTCAGGAGCTGCGCATCTTCGGTGAAGATCTCCGAGGCGCGCTCACCCATCCGGATCGCGTTGTCGAGCTCGCCGAGCTGGCGGTAGGCGCGCATAATGTTGCGGACGTAGGTCGGGCGCACCTCCTCGCCCCGGGCATCGAAGACCCGCTCGAGCGAGGCGATCGCGGTCCGGAAGAGCTGCTCCACCTCGGGGTCGAGGCGGGGAGCGTCGCCGTCCTGCGTCTGCGGCTGCATCTGCTGGGCCTGGAGGTCGACCGCCGCACGGAAGGCGTAGGCCCCGAAGGCCTCATGGAGGTCGATGTTGTCCGGCTCCTGCTCGAGTCCCTCGACGAGGAGCTGCATCCCACCCTCGGGGTCGCCCCCGGTCGATGCCAGGTCGAAGGCGATGTTCAGCCGGACCTGCACGTTCGTCGGGTTCATCTCGAGGTAGCGGAGGTAGTAGCTCCGGGCCGACTCGCGGTCGCCGAGCTGCGCCGTGACGTAGCCGAGGTTCTGGAGCACGTCGTCATCGTAGGGATCCCGCTCGATCAGGACCTCGAAGTGCTCTCGCGCGGGCTCCCAGTTCTCGAGCTGGAAATGCGTGCGCGCCAGGAGGAAGCGGGCCTGGTAGGAGTCGGGGGTCAGCTCGACTGCCCGGGTGCAGAAGTTGAGGGCCTCGTTCCAGTTGCTCGAACCGTAGTTCGACTGGCACCAGGCAATCTGCTGGAGCCGCTGCTCAAGCTCCTGGAACTGGCCCAGGAGGTTCTGCGCGGTCTCGGCGACCGTTCCGCGGTCGTCACGATTCTCGACCCGGAAGGGCTCGAGGACGTGCTCTTCGCCCTGGGGGACCGTGAAGAAGGAGGCGATCACCTCGAACTGGCCGTCGACCTCGTGGTAGTCGCCGCAAAGCACCAGACCGGCATTCGGGATCTGGGCCGCGAGCTGACGTGCCGAGAGGCAGTCGAGGTCACGGTAACGCATGTCATACTGGCGCGCCGCCTGATCGATGTCGCGCTCCGACATCGCGACCGAGCGGTCGAGATCGAAGATGTCCCGCACCTGGCTTGCCACGCGCTGGCCGAATCGATCCCGCGAATCATCCGTCGGGACGAGATTCGGGACGACCACGCGGACCCGCTGGCCATCTTGGCCCTCGAGCGCCTGGGGCGCCGACGGCAGGGCGAGAAGGACCGCCGCTCCCGCGACGAGAAGGTTCCTGCTGATGCGTCCGGACATGTTGCTGCTCCCTCGTGTGTTCTGGCGATTCGACGCTCCACCCCGCCGGGCGGCCGCGCCATCTGAACGGGTGTACCGGGTCCAATCTTCAAAGGTATGGAACTCGGTCGCCCGATGCAAACCCTGACCTCGACCTTCCGGTTCCGGCGTTCCGGGCGGGGCCGCTCCCGGACGATCCGACTCGGCCCCTCACCGGACCATCTCGCCCGCCCCCCTCGGGGGCTGCCAGCGCGATGGTACCGTCGTAGGTGGTGGTACAGCGGCCGATCGGGAAAGGTCCGTCTCCTTCGAGCCGTGACACCTTTGTTGCCGTCGGTCAGGGATGCGTGCTCAGGGCCGGATCCGGACGGGCATGGAACGCCCCCGCCGGCGGGGGGTCCTTGAGCCCGAACCCCTCAGCTCGGAGATCCCATGGCCAACCTGCACCTCCCCCCCGACTGGAACGCGCCCTCGCGCTCGATCACCCCCGAAGGGGTGTACTGGAACCGCCGCCACTTCGTGCGAGCGGCCGGACTCGCGCTTGGCGGACTCGCCCTTCCCTTCGCGACCTCGGCATGCGGGGGCGGGCTCGGATCCGGCGGAAACGGGGTTCCCGGCGAGCGGCCCTCCGACCCCCTCGCGACGATCCCGGACACGCCCTCGGCCGACCTGTATCCGGCCGAGCGGAACCCGATCGTCGATGTGGACCGGCCCCTGACCGACCGGCTGGTGGCGGCGACGCACAACAACTTCTACGAGTTCACGACCGACAAGGCGCGCGTCTGGGAGAATGTCGGGCCCTTCGAGGCCCGGCCCTGGACGATCGAGGTGACCGGCGAGGTCGAGAATCCGGGGGTGTGGGATGTCGCCGACCTCGAACGGGAGCTCGGCCTGGAGGAGCGGGTCTACAGGTTCCGCTGCGTGGAGGCCTGGGCCATGACCGTGCCCTGGATCGGGTTTCCCCTGCACCGTCTGCTCGCGCGCGCCCGCCCGCTGTCGTCGGGACGCTACGTTCGGTTCGTGACCTTCATGCGACCGGACCAGGCCATCGGACAGCGCACGCAGCCCTGGTACAACTGGCCCTACTACGAGGCCCTCCGCATGGACGAGGCCATGCACGAGCTCACCCTCGTCGCGACGGGGATCTTCGGGGCGCCCCTCCCGAAGCAGCACGGCGCGCCCGCGCGGATCATCGTGCCCTGGAAGTACGGCTTCAAGAGCCCGAAGTCGATCGAGCGAATCGAGGTCGTGCGCGAGCGCCCGCCCACCCTCTGGAATGACCAGCAGCCGAACGAGTACGGCTTCTATTCGAACGTGAACCCCGAGGTCCCGCACCCCCGCTGGTCCCAGGCCGACGAGGAGCTCATCGGAGAGAGCCGGCGCGTGCCGACCCTCATGCTGAACGGCTACGGCGAGTGGGTCGGCGACATGTACTCCGCCGAGATCATGTCCCGGATCTCCTGAAGGGAGCTGCCGCGCCACGGTTCGGCGTCCCGGGGCAGGGCAATCGGTGAGGGGGTGCCCCGGACACTCGCGCTGCTGGGGCCGCTGCCGGCGAGGGCATGGCTTCCCGCTGCTTTCCCAGAGGCTCGGTCCTGCGCACCCCCTCACCGATCGCCGTTCACGGGGGTCGGACTCGGCGGACCGCCCGTATTCCGCGGAATACCGCATCGGCTCCCCGGAGCCCGACCAGCGCCGCGAGGCCCGCCGCGTGCGCGGCGAGTTTCAGGTCCAGTGGATGGACCGTGATCACTCAACGCCGATCATCGAGGAGGATCTCGCGGGTCGTGCGAGGGTCCTGCGGGTCCTCGGCAATCCGGCGACCGCACGCTTCCCACCCCTGCAGCCAGGCCTCCGGCGCGTCCTGCGGTGCGCCTGCGGACGGATTCTCGAGCCACCGGTCGTATAGCTGTCAAGACAGCCACTTCAGGGCAGCGACTCACCCCCGCCGCGACCATAACCGACCTCAAGTCTTCACCGACCGCACGTTCTCGGGAGAGTGAAGACTTGTACCCCGCTTTCCGACACCAACCCTTCACGCTCGACCCCGTCGCCAGCGAGCGTGAAGACTTGCGGTTCACTTTCCGACCACAACCCTTCACGGTCACGTTCGTGGCACGCTCGCCGAAGACTTGGGGTCGCCCCGAACCGCCCGCCCCCCCCCACCCCCCCCCCCC
>SLDT01000102.1 GCA_007125125.1 Gemmatimonadota bacterium
CATCCGTGGGGGTGATGACCACCTCGGCCCCGAAGGCCTCGAGGAGCTTCACCTTCTCGAGGCTCATCTTGTCGGGCATCGTGAAGATGCACCGGTACCCGGCCGCCGAAGCCGCCATCGCGAGGGCGATCCCCGTGTTCCCCGAGGTCGCCTCGACGATCGTGCCCCCCGGCCCGAGCGTGCCCTCGCGCTCGGCCGCCTCCACGATCGCGCGCCCGATCCGGTCCTTCACCGACCCCCCGGGGTTCATGAACTCGCACTTTCCGTAGAGGGGGGTGCGCACCCCCGCCCCGATCCGTCCCAGCCGGACCAGGGGGGTCCACCCCACGAGCTCCGAACTGTCCTCGATCGCCGAGGCCAGGCGTCTCCCGCCTCCCGGCGGGCTCAACGCTCGGCTCCCGAGCCGGGGCGGGTCGAGAAGTGCACCGGAAGGGTGGCCCACATCCGGACCCGCTTCCCATTCTTGCGGCCTGGCTGGAAGCGGAGCTGGCGGGCCCCGTTCACCGCGGCGGAGTCGAGCCCCGCGTGCCCCGAGGACTCCGTCACCTCGACGGAGTCGACCTCCCCCACCTCGGAGACTCGCACGCGGAGAAGGGTCGAGCCCTCGACGCCTTCGTCCCAGAGGTCGAGCGGATACTCGATCGGGTTCTCGCCGTAGAGGGGAATCGGCTGCTCGATGTCGGTCTCGCCGCCACAGGCGACGAGCCCCGACAGGGCGACGGGCAGGAGAAGAAGGAGGGTTCGAATCGGAGTCATCGGGTTCGGGTTCCGGGTGAGTTCGGTTCGGGGTCGCACCGGAGGTTCTACCCCCGACCCCTCGCCTCGGCTCGCAGCCGGGAGAGGAGGTTCATCGCCTCGAGGGGGGTGAGCGACTCGAGGTCGACCTCGCGCAGACGGGCCACGAGGGGGTCTTCCATCTCGAAGAGGGAGAACTGCTCGCGCCCGGCCCCGCCGCCCTGTGGAGCATGCCGGCCGGAGGCCCCGAGGCCCTTCCCCCCGCCGGAGTGGGTGCCCTCGAGCTCGGCAAGGAGCTCGCGCGCCCGGGCGATGACCCTGTCCGGGAGCCCCGCGAGGCGCGCGACCTGGATTCCGTACGAGCGGTCGGCGCCCCCCTCCTCGAGGCGACGCAGGAAGATGATCTCCTCGCCTGCCTCACGTACGGCCACATTCATATTCTTCACGCCGGCGAGCAGATCCCCGAGCTGGGTGAGCTCGTGGTAGTGCGTGGCGAAGATCGTGCGGGCGCCCACCTCCTCGTGGAGGTGCTCCGTCACCGCCCACGCGATCGAGACCCCGTCGTAGGTCGAGGTGCCGCGGCCAATCTCGTCGAGGAGGACGAGGCTCCGGCGGGTGGCCCCGTGCACGATCGCCGCCGTCTCGTTCATCTCGACCATGAAGGTCGACTGGCCGCGCGCGAGGTTGTCGCTCGCCCCGACGCGGGTGAAGATCCGGTCGCAGACGGGGAGCCGGGCGGCGGCTGCCGGAACGAAGGAGCCCATCTGGGCGAGGAGCTGGATGAGCCCCACCTGCCGCAGGATCGTGCTCTTCCCGGCCATGTTCGGGCCGGTGAGGATGACGATCCACCCCTCCTCGTCGAGGGCGAGATCGTTCGGGATGAACTCCTCGCGGGGCATCATCGTCTCGACGACCGGATGGCGCCCCCCCCGGATCTCGAGCTCGAAGCCCTCGTGGAGCGCCGGGCGCGCGTAGCCGCGGGCCATCGCCACCTGCGCGAGCGTCGTCACGACGTCGAGCGCAGCCACCCGCCGTCCCGCCTCCTGGAGCCGGCGCACCTCGCGCCCCACCTCCCGACGGAGCGTCTGGAAGATCTCGCTCTCGAGGGCGAGGATCCGCTCCTCGGCCCCCGTCACCTTCTCTTCCCACTCCTTCAGCTCCGGGGTGAAATAGCGCTCGGCGTTCGAGAGGGTCTGCTTGCGCACGTACTCGTTGGGGACCCGGTCGAGGTTCGCCTTCGTGACCTCGAGGTAGTAGCCGAAGACCCGGTTGAAGCCGACCTTGAGGGAGCCGATCCCGGTGCGCTCCCGCTCGCGCACCTGGAGGGCGGCGATGAAGTCGCGCGCCCCGTCGCGCACCCCGCGCAGCTCGTCGAGCTCCTCGGAGAACCCGGGGCGCACCACCCCCCCCTCCTGGAGCGAGGCCGGCGCCTCGGGGGCGATCCCCTCGAGGATCAGCTCCGCCACGTCGTCCATCGGATCGAGCTCGACCGTCCGTTCACGGAGGAAGGCAGACTCGAGTCCCTCCCCCTCCGCGAGCAGCCCGGGAAGAAGGGCCAGGGAGCGTCCGAGCGAGAGGAGCTCGCGCGGGCTCACCCGCCCGGCCGCCACCCGGGCAGCGAGGCGCTCGAGATCGTGGACCTCGTCGAGCCGGTCGCGGAGCCGGTCTCGGAGCTCGGGGTCCTCGACGAGCTCGGCGACGGCGGCCTGCCGCTCCAGGATCGCCCGGCGGTCGACGAGGGGACGCAGGATCCACTGGCGGAGGAGCCTTCCTCCCATGGCGGTGACGGTCTGGTCGAGGACGGAGACGAGGGTGCCGCCCTCCTCGCCGGGGCGGAGCGCCTCGACGAGCTCGAGGTTGCGGCGGGTCATCTCGTCGAGGACCATCTCCTCGCCCCCGCGTCGGATGCG
Source organism: Gemmatimonadota bacterium (assembly GCA_007125125.1). GTDB lineage: Bacteria > Gemmatimonadota > Gemmatimonadetes > Longimicrobiales > Gaopeijiaceae > SLDT01. Next base: position 2,646 of record SLDT01000102.1, read on the forward strand.
GGGGGGCTGGACGTGCTCGCTCCCGGCGGGCTGGATCTCCTGCAGGTACTGCAGCAGCGCGCCCCCTGCCGCGACGAGGAGGGCGTCGCCGCTCTGGAAGCCGAGCCCGTCGAGGGAGAGGACCCGATAGCGCCGCTCGAGCTCCTCGCGGCCCAGCTCGGGATCGAAGAGCCAGTCGTCGCGCCAGCTCCGGGCGGCGCGGGGGACGGCTTCGGCCAGAAGGCGCTGGAGGGGGGGCGACTCGGCGGAGGCGGGCTCGAGGGAGCGGGGGAGGAGCAGTTCGGCGGGGTCGAGCCGGCCGAGCTCGGCGGGGAGCGCCTCGACCTCGACCTCCTGGAGGGTGAGCTCGCCGGTCGAGAGATCGACCGAGGCGAGCCCGATGCGGCCCCGGTGGAGGGGGGTGAGCGCGACGAGGAAGTTGTTGCGCTTGGCCTGGAGGAGGGAGTCGGCGAGAACGGTGCCCGGGGTGACGGTCTCGACGACCTCGCGGCGCACGATCCCCTTCGCCTCGGAGGCGTCCTCGACCTGGTCGCAGATCGCGGCGCGACGGCCGAGCCGGATGAGGCGGCCGAGGTAGTCGTCGAGGGCCTTCGCCGGGACGCCGGCCATCGGGACCTCGGCGGCGGCGCCATTGTTGCGCGAGGTGAGGGTGAGGCCGAGGAGGCGGTTTCCCTCGATCGCGTCCTGGTTGAAGAGCTCGAAGAAGTCGCCGACCCGGAAGAAGACGAGAGCGTCGGGGTGACGGCTCTTCGCCTCCCTCCACTGCTTCATGAGGGGGGTGTCGTCGGACTTCGCCATCGGGGCGGGGTGGGCGTCGGGGGGGCGGGGTGCTCGGTCGCCCGTAACGATACCCGCTCGGGGGGGCGCCGATCAAGCGCGCGCGGGGAGGTGCTTCGGCGCTCAGGGCACCCCGGCGACCTCCCGCTCCTGCTCCCGGGCCTCGACCTCCTGCTGGCGGGCGAGCCAGAATCCGAGGACGGCCCATGCGGCAGCCATCGGAATCACGACTGCGGTGAGTCCGACGAGCCCGGCACCGAGCCTCGCGATGAGCCCCTCGCTCCAGGCCCCGACGACATCTCCGGCCCGGTAGACGAAGGTGTCCGTGACCGCCTTCGCCTTGTACTTGTCTTCCCGGTTCAGGACGGTGAAGAGGGTCTCGCGCGCCGGTCGGGTGATTCCACGCTGCATCGCCCGGTACGCGGCCTCGAGGAGGATGAGTGCGGCGAAGGTACCGGTGATCGCAAGGCCCACGAAGCCGAGCACCACGGTGATCGGGAGAAGTGCGAGGGCGATTCCCACCCCGAGCCGTCGCATGATGTGGCCGGTCAGGAGGAGCTGGAAGAGGAAGGTCGCGAACTGCGTCCAGAAGTCGATTCGGGCAAAGAGGCCTGTCTGCTGGTCCACGTCATCCGTCATCGCAGCCACCATCGTGAGCCGCGTGAAGTAGATGAAGGTGGCCATGATCGCCATGACGAGCACGAAGACGCAGATCCCGGCCAGATAGGGCGAGCGGATCACGGAGCGGAAGCCCTCCCACGCGCTCCCGCCAATGACCTCGTCCTCGTCCACGACGGGCGGTGCCTCCGGGTCATCCGGGTCGATCTCGCTCGGGCTCTCCGGTTGCGTCCGTGTCAGGCCCCAGGCCGCCGCAACGGCCAGGACAAGGAAGCCGACGGCGATCAGGATCAGGTTTGGCGTTCCGATCTCCTCGACGTAGGTCCAGGCGAGCCATGGGCCGAACATCGCGCCGAGGGTCCCTCCGACGGCCACGAGGCCGAAGAGACGCTTCGACTGCTCGAGCGAGTAGCGGTCCACGACCATGGCCCAGAACACCATGACGCTGAAGAGGTTGAAGACGCTGAACCAGACGTAGAAGACCCGCCCCGAGATCTCCCCGGTCCGCTCCGGGGCAAAGCTGAGGAGCCACCAGAACACGAGGAGGCTCGCCGCGAAGAAGAGGTAGGTGGCGGCGACGAAGCTGATCCGGCGAAGTCGGGCCACGAGGAACCCGAAGACCGGGTTCACGGCCAGGGTGACGATCGCCGTGCCCACGAAGAGCCAACGCACCGTGTCGAGGCCGCTCCGCATCCCGAGCGACTCCCGGGCCGGCCGTATGACCATGAGCGCACAGAGCACGCAGAAGAAGAAGGCAACCGAGGCAATCAGCCCCGGGATCTCGTCCCGGCGTACATTGGTGAAGCGTTGCAGCGCGTCCGTCATGCCCGTGCTCATGGAAGGAGATGGGGGGGAGGTTCAACCTCGGAAGACACGGTGGCGCCCGCGTTCGTTGGGCTCACTGTGGGGACACCCTGCCGCGACCGGCCCCCCAAAACAGAATTTGCATTCTGTTTTGGGGGGCTCAGGACGCATGCAGGAGTCCGGGACGCTCACTCCGTCGGACGACGAGCCGTGAAGGGAAAGGCACCCTGCCCACTCGCGTTCAGGGTGCCCCGCATGTTGTGCGGATCCGTCAGCACCGCGGAGGCCGAGATCGAGACCGACTGCCCCTGGACCGCCATCGAGAAGCCGAAGCTCACCGTGTCGCCGCGCACCTGACCCCGGATGTTGGCATTGCCCACGTCGGAACGGATCGTGCCGGTCAGCGAATCACCCTGGTGAACGAGCTGCATCGTGCTCGCGAGACCCTCCTGCCCCGCCTGGACACTCACGTTCCAGGTGCCGGTCAGGTCGTTCGCGCTCTCGGCCTGGCCCGGGACGAAAGCGGCTACGAAGAGAAAGAGCGTTGCTACGAGCGCGAAAGGAACGAGCGGGCGCATGGAAGCTCCACGATCGAAGGTGAATGGGCCGCGTCGGGACCGGGTTCTCGATTCCGCCGCACACGCACGGGCGAGCGTTGCCGCCCGGCTCAGGGGCCCATCATGCGCATCTCCTCGCGCCTTCGCAAGGCTCACCCCGCAGGGAGCCGCTCCCTGACCTGCGCGGCGTGGTGGCGGACGTGGGTGAGGAGCAGCTCGACCGCGGCCGCGGGCCCGAGCGGCCCCGCGATCGGGTGGCGAAAGACCGGATCACCGGGGGCGGATCGAGCCCGCTCCCGCAGGAAGACTTCGATTCCCCTTCCCGCGGCTTCCCAGCGCCGCTCCACCTCCGCGAGCTCGAGAGGAGGCTCGGGCACCACCGTCGAGATCGGTGTTCGTACCCGAAGCCGCAGGTGGAAGACCACCTTTACGGCGACTCGTCCGACGCGATGCCGAAGGGTGGGACGGCGGCGGTCCTCGGCCAGCCCCCGACGCATCTGCCCAAGGGCAACCTCCTCGGCAAGCATGAGGTGCTGGAGGATCTGGACCGGGGTCCAGGGGGCGCCGGGGCCGGGGGCCGGCGGGTCGGGTGCCTTCCTCACGGAGGCGATGAGCTCGGTCCGAAGTCGCGCGAGTCTCAGGAGGGCCCGCTCCGTGCGGAGGAGGTCGGGGGGCTCACCCCCGCGTGCCACGGGCGCCCCCCTACCAGGCGAAGGGGGTGGGCACCCCGTCGCGCTTGTAGACGACCCCGTCCTTCATGACGAAGCCGACCTCCTTGAGGAGCTCCACGTCGTCGAGGGGGTTGCCGCGCACGGCGATGAGGTCGGCCCACTTCCCCGCCTCGATCGTGCCCCCTTCGTCGAGCACGCCGAGGAGATCCGCCGCATTGCGGGTGGCGGCGAGGATCGCCCGGGCCGGGGTCATCCCCGCCTCCACGAGGAGCCGGAACTCGTCCGCGTTCGTCCCGTGAGGGAAGACCCCGGCGTCGGTGCCGAAGGCAATCGGCACCCCGGCAGCGATCGCCCGGCGGTGGGACTCGCGCGCGACGGGAGTGATCTCGAGAGCCTTGACCGCCGACCAGGGGGCGAGCGTTCCCGCCTCGGCCGCCTCGAAGACCCACTCGAAGGCCATGATCGTCGGGACGAGCCAGGTCCCGCGCTCGCGCATCTCGGCCAGGATCCCGTCGTCCAGGACCGCGCCATGGTCGATCGAGGCGACCCCGGCGCGCACGGCGTTTCGGATCCCCTCGATCCCGTGCGCGTGGGCCATCACCCTCCGGTTCAGCATCGTGGCGGTCTCGACCATCGCCTCGAGCTCGGCGGGGGTGACCTGCGCGGGCCCGATCTCGGTGCCTGCCGACAGGACCCCAGCGGTGGCGCAGGTCTTGATGAGGTCGGCCCCGTACTTGATCTGGTAGCGCACGGCGGCGCGCGCCTCTTCGGGTCCGTTGAAGATCCCGTCCTCGATCCCCGTCTCCGTGCCCAGGTCGGGGCGGAACCCGGTGCGGTCACAGTGCCCCCCGGTGATCCCGAGCCCCTTCCCGGCCGCGAAGATGCGGGGACCGGGAAGGTGCCCCGCCTCGATCTGCCGCTTGAGGGCGATGTCTGCGAACTCGCTCGCCCCGGCATTGCGCACCGTCGTGAAGCCCGCGAGGAGCGTGAGGCGGGCATTCTTTGCCCCCACGAGCGCCGCCTCGCCCGGGAACTGGCGGAAGCGCGACTCCGCAAAGCCACCCGCGGGATCCGAGTTCAGGTGCGTGTGCATGTCCATGAGGCCGGGAAGCACCGTCCACTCCGAGAGGTCCTCGACCTGCGCGCCGGCGGGGACCTCGACCTCGGGCCCCACGGCCTGGATCACCCCATCCCGCACGAGGATCACGACCCTCTCGCGGAGCGTCTCGCCCGTCCCGTCGAAGAGCTGTCCGGCGCGGATCGCCACAACCTCGCCCTCGCCCGTCTGCGCGAGGCCGGGCACGGCGAGGAGCGCAACGAGGAGAACCGCGGCAAGAGAGAACCGGAAGGGACGAAGGGGCTGGCACGAAAGGGAGGGACCGGGGCGCATGCGTCGGGACTCCTGACAAGGGGTGTATGGGAAGCGGCGGTCAGCGCCGGTACGATGCCACCTCGCGCTGCCCCGCGCCAGTCTCCCCGTGCACCCTTGACCCCTGCCCCGGGAGCGGGGTCTATTCCGGAAGCCGCTCCCGCTCCCCCTCCCCGAGCCCGCCCGTGCCCGACTCGATCCTCGTCGGCCTGAACGCCGTCATCCTCGCCGTGACCGACGAGACCCCGCGCGTGCTCACCCTCGCCGGGCGGGACGGCAGGGCCGGAGCCGCCGAGCCGCTCCAGGCCGCCCCCGGCCTCGACATCCTCCCCTACGGCCCCCTCGACCCCGAGGCCGACCGCACCCTCGAGCTCACCCTCCGCAACTGGGTCCGCGAGCGCACCGGGCTCGAGCTCGGCTACGTCGAGCAGCTCTACACCTTCGGCGACCGGAACCGGGACCCCGCGGGCCGGGCCGGCGACCCGCGCGTGATCTCCGTGGCCTACCTCGCCCTCGTGCGCGAGGGCACCCCCCGCGGGACGGAGCGCCCCCGCTGGCGCGACTGCTACCGCTACCTCCCCTGGGAAGACTGGCGCGAGGGCCGCCCCGAGCTCCTCGACGCCGAGATCCTCCCCGCACTCGAGGGCTGGGCAGGCCGCGCCCCGACCCCTGCCGAAGAGTCCGAGCGCCGCGCCCGCATCGGCATCACCTTCGGCACCGGCGACTTCGGCTGGGACGCCTACCGCACCCTCGAACGCTACGAGCTCCTCTTCGAGGCCGGGCTCGTCCATGAGTCCCGCCCTTCCGATGACGGAGGAAGGGATTCCGGGCTCGGACACCCCATGGGGCTCGACCACCGCCGGATCCTCGCCACCGCGCTCGGGCGGGTGCGTGGTAAGCTACGCTACCGGCCCGTCGTCTTCGAGCTCGTGCCCGAGCGCTTCACCCTGCTGCGGCTCCAGCGGGTCGTCGAGGCGCTCGTCGGCATCGGGCTGCACAAGCAGAACTTCCGGCGGCTCGTCGAACGCGGGGGGCTCGTGGAAGGCACGGGACGCCTCGACACCGAGACCGGGGGGCGCCCGGCCGAACTCTTCCGCTTTCGCCCGGAGGTCCTCCTCGAGCGGCGCGCCCCTGGACTCGGGATCCCGGGGGGGTGATCCTCCCCGGGCAAGTCCTCGCTGGCACGCTCGTGTTGCCCTCGCCCACTTGACTTCGCCGCCGAGTCCGGGCACCTTATCAACAATCCTGTAACATACCGTTCAGCATATGCTCACCTTGAGCATAAGGAAATGCCATGTCTCTTGCGATCCCGACTCGCCAGGATCTCGAGTACACCCCCGAGGTCGAGAGGCGCACCCGCGCACTCCGCGAACGCCTCGAGGGAATCATCCCAGAGGTGGAGTGGCCGATCCACGCTCCCTACATCGCCCGGATCGAGGAACTCAAGCGGACTCGCAACGCCGTGATCCTCGCGCACAACTACCAGACGCCCGAGATCTTCCACGGGGTCGCCGACATCCGGGGCGACAGCCTGGGGCTCGCCCAGGAGGGCGCCCGCACCGACGCCGAGGTGATCGTGCTCTGCGGGGTGCACTTCATGGCCGAGACGGCAAAGATCCTGAGTCCCGAGAAGACGGTCCTGATTCCGGACCTGAAGGCCGGCTGCTCGCTGGCCGATGCGATCACCGGCGAGGACGTGCGCCGGCTCAAGGCCCGGCACCCCGGCGTCCCCGTCGTCACCTACGTGAACACCTCGGCCGAGGTGAAGGCCGAGAGCGACATCTGCTGTACCTCGTCGAACGCGGTCCAGGTCGTCGAGTCGCTCGGCGTCGACCGGGTTATCTTCACCCCGGACCAGTACCTCGGCAAGTACGTGGCGACCCAGACCGACGTCGAGATCATTCTCTGGGAGGGGGCGTGCGAGGTGCACGAGCGCTTCACCGCCGACGAGATCCGGGGCTTCCGCTCCGCGACCCCCGACCTCGTCGTGATCGCCCACCCCGAATGCCCCCCCGAGGTGCTCGACGAGGCCGACTACGTGGGCTCGACCGCCGGGATGATCAACTTCGTCCAGGAGCGGCAGCCGCCGAAGGTGGCGATGATCACGGAGTGCTCGATGAGCGACAACGTGGCGGCCGAGAACCCGGCGGTGGAGTTCATCCGGCCCTGCAACCTGTGTCCGCACATGAAGCAGATCACCCTCCCGAAGATCCTGCACTCGCTCGAGACGATGAACTACCCCGTCGAGGTCGCCCCCGAGACGGCGGCCCGCGCTCGCGTCGCGGTCCAGCGCATGCTCGATGTCGGCCGGGGGAGTGGAGGCTGAGGGGCTCGCGCCGCCTCCTCCCGGTCCTGCTCGCCTCCCTCCCGGCGCTTCTCGCTCCCCTCCCGGAGGCTCTCCCCGGGTCCGGGTCCGGGCTCGCCGCCGCCCAGGCGGCCGACACCCTCGTCGTGGGGACCCGCGTCGTGGCCCCCTTCGTCATCGAGAGGGGTGACGACTCGTTCGACGGGCTCACGGTCAGGCTCTGGGAGCACATCGCATCGGAGCTCGAGCTCCCCTTCCGCTACGAGGAGCGGGACCTCGACGGCCTCATCACCGGACTGACCGATGGCTCCCTCGATCTCTCGGCCGCCGCCCTCACGATCACTTCGGAGCGCGAAGCCCTCGTCGACTTCACGCACCCCTTCTTCGTCACCGGCCTCGGGCTCGCCGTCGCCGATCGGACGCGAGGCCCCCTCGGCGCGATCGCCGCTCTCCTGAACCTTCAGTTCCTCTGGGTGATCGGGCTCCTCCTCGGCCTCCTCCTCGTCTGGGGCGTCCTCGTCTGGATCTTCGAACGCCATGCGAACAGCGAGGAGTTCGGTGGCACCCCGGCCCAAGGGATCGGCGCCGGCTTCTGGTGGGCGGCGGTCACGATGACGACGGTTGGCTATGGCGACAAGGCTCCGCGGACCCTGGGAGGCCGCGTGATCGGCTTCGTCTGGATGTTCACGGCAATCATCGTGATCTCCTTCTTCACGGCCGCGATCGCCTCGAGCCTGACCGTGACGCAACTCGATACGCGGGTGAGCGGACCCCAGGATCTCCCGCATGTCCGCGTCGGCGCTCTTTCCGGGTCGGCCGCGCTCGGCTGGCTCGAGGATGACGGGAACCGCCCAACCGCGTACCCGACACTCCAGGAGGGGCTCGACGCCGTCGAGGCCGGTGCGATCGACACCTTCGTTCACGATGCCCCGATCCTGCGGTACCTGGTCCGCGAGGGATACCAGGGGAGGGTCCGAGTACTCCCCGTGACCTTCTGGGAACAGTACTACGGGCTTGCTCTCCCCCTCGACTCGCCCCGACGAAACGAACTCAACCGGGTCCTTCTCGACCACCTCGCCTCGGAGGAGTGGGACCAGCTCCAGCGCCGCTTTCTCGGAGAACGCTGACTACCCGATCCGGCCGTCCGCGACACCCCGCACGATGTCGGTCGTGGTGAGGATCCCCTCGAGCGCTCCGGCATCGTCGAGGACGAGGAGTCGGTGCACACCGGACTCGGCCATCAGGGCCGCAGCAGCCCGTACTTCCTCGTCCGCGCCGATCGAGAGGACCTTCTGCGTCATGACCTCCCGAACGAGGTGCTCCGCCAGAAAGTCCCACTCAGGGGAATCGGGGCTCTCCATCCGCTCGAATACGTCGCCCCCGGCATCCATCCAGTAGTCCACGAACCACGCCGAAGGCTCGTCTTCCGGATCCTCGTCCCCGGATCCTCTCTGGAGGGCGGTGCGATATGTGTCCGGTTCGTCGCGATGGCTCGGCACCCCCGGGCTCGAAGCCTGCAGGTCGAGGATGTCCGTGGCCGAGACCACCCCCATGACACGGCCGGCACCCGAGACGACGGGGGCTCCACTGATTCCTTCCTCGACGAGGTGGTCCATTGCCTCGCGGAGGGTCATCTCCGGATGGACGGTAAGCACTTCGGGGGTCATGAGGTCTCGGACCTTCGGCATGGGCTGCTCCGGGAAGGAGGTAGGCTGTGACGGAGATTCATCCTGCACCCGAAGCTGATCCCTCGAAGGCGCCGGAGGTTCCATGAACGGGTTCAGTCACCCGCAGAGGGGGCCGTCGAAGCCCCCTTCCGCCCATCTCCTTCGCCGGGGGGCTTTCAGCATCACCCCCGAAGGCCCATCTTGGGGCGCCACCAGCGAAGGTTCGGTGGTCGCCGAAGGCAAGCATTCCCAGACGAATCCAGGGCCAGGAGCAGGGATGAAGGCGAGGCAGATCGATGGTCGGGAAGTGGCCGCCGCCGTGCGGGCGGAGGTCGCCGACGATGTGCAGGAGTGGGTCCGGGCCGGACATCGCCCTCCCCGCCTCGAGGTGGTTCAGGTGGGCTCCGATCCGGCCTCCTCGTCCTACATTCGCTCGAAGACCCGGGCCTGCGCCGAGGTCGGGATCGAGGCGGGGACGATGAAGCTTCCCGACACGGTGTCGGCTCGGGAACTCCGCGAGGCGGTCCGGAGGTTGAACGAGGACGAGGGCGTCGACGGGATCCTCGTGCAGCTCCCCCTCCCTCCCCACCTCTCGGCCCATGACGTGATCGAGGCGATCGACCACCGCAAGGACGTGGACGGGTTCCACCCCATGAATGTGGGGCGACTCGTCCTCGACCAGCCCTGTTTCCGCTCCTGCACGCCGGCCGGCATCCGGGAACTCCTGCGCTACTACGAGATCCCGGTGAAGGGCAAGCATGCCGTCGTTGTAGGAGCGAGCAACATCGTGGGCTCGCCGATGGCCGTCATGCTGTCACGCGAGAACAGCGCGGGCAAGGCGACGACGACGATCTGCCACAAGTTCACCCGCGACCTGACCCGGCACACGATCGCAGCCGACATCCTCATCGTCGCGGTGGGTCAGGCCGGGCTCATCCGTGGCGAGATGGTGCGTGAAGGAGCGGTCGTGATCGATGTCGGGATCAATCGGGTGGCTGACGAATCGGCCGATCGAGGGTACCGCCTGGTCGGCGACTGTGACTACGACAGCGTCGCCGACCGTGCGAGCTGGATCACCCCGGTCCCGGGAGGGGTCGGCCCCATGACGGTGGCGATGCTCATGAAGAACACCCTCCTCGCCGCCAGGGGGTCGATCTACCCTCGCTGAGCCCCCGCCCGCGCTCGCGGCTCAGGCCAGCCCGACGATGGTCCCGTCCTCGGAGACGCGCATCCCCTCGGCGCCCGGCGTCGGAGGCAGCCCGGGCATCGTCATCATGTCGCCCGTCTTCACGACGACGAACCCGGCGCCCGCCGAGGGCGTCACCTCGCGGACCGCGATCCGGAAGCCCTCGGGCGCTCCGAGACGCGTGGGGTCGTCCGTGAAGGAGAACTGCGTCTTCGCGATGCAGACGGGCGCGTTCGCCATCCCGATCGAAGCACACTCCGCGATCTGCCGCGTCGCTGCGGGGGAGAAGTCGACCCCGTCGGCCCGATAGATCTCGCGGGCGACCGTCCGGATCTTGTCGTCGAGGGGCATGTCGTCCGGATAGAGGAAGTGGAAGTCGCCGGTGCCTTCCTCCAGCTGCTCCCAGAGGGCATCGGCCAGATCGAGGCATCCCTCGCCGGTGCGCGTGTAGGGATCGGCCACCACGGCCCGCACCCCGAGGGCGCCCGAGGCCTCGACGAGCCAGTCGAGCTCGGCCGGGGTGTCCTGCGGGAAGCGATTCACGGCGATGATCGGGTCGAGGCCGAACTTGCGGATGTTCTCGATGTGGCGGGCCACGTTCGGGAACCCCTTCTCGAGGGCCTCGAGGTTCTCCGTGGCGAGCTCCGACTTGGCCTGCCCTCCATTCATCTTGAGGGCGCGCACCGTGCAGGCGATGACGACGGCCTCCGGGCGGAGACCCCCGAAGCGGCACTTGATGTCGAAGAACTTCTCGGCGCCGAGGTCGGCTCCGAAGCCTGCCTCGGTGATCACGACGTCGCCGAGGGCGAGGCCGGCCTGGGTGGCGACGAGGGAGTTGCAGCCGTGGGCGATGTTGGCGAAGGGCCCGCCATGGATGAAGGCGGGGGTCCCGGCCAGGGTCTGGACGAGGTTCGGGGCGAGGGCATCCTTCAGGAGGAGGGTCATCGCACCCTGGGCATTGAGGTCGCGCGCGCGGACCGCTCCGCCCTCGACGTCGTAGGCCACGACGATCTCGCCGAGGCGGCGCTCGAGGTCCTCGATACCGGTCGCGAGGCAGAGGGTGGCCATGACCTCGGAGGCCGCGGTGATCTGGAAGCCGTCCTCGCGTGGCACCCCGGCGGTGTGCCCGCCGAGCCCGATCACAATGTTGCGCAGCGCGCGGTCATTCATGTCGACGGCGCGCTTGAAGACGACGCGACGGGGGTCGATTCGGAGCGAGTTCGGGCGATGGATGTGGTTGTCGAGCATCGCCGAGAGAAGGGCGTTCGCGCTGCTGATCGCGTGGAAGTCTCCGGTGAAGTGGAGGTTGATCTCGTCCATCGGGACCACCTGGGAGTAGCCTCCCCCGGCCGCCCCCCCCTTGATCCCGAAGACCGGCCCGAGCGAGGGCTCCCGGAGGCAGAGGACCGGGTTGCGCCCCCGGAGCGTCAGGGCGTCGGCGAGGCCGACCGAGACGGTGGACTTCCCCTCACCGGCCGGGGTGGGGTTCGTGCCGGTCACGAGGACGAGGCGTCCGGGCGAATTCCGGCGCGCGCGGATGGCCCGCAGGGGGACCTTGGCCTTTGTGCGGCCGTAGGGCTCGACTTCGTCGGCGCCGAGCCCGAGGCGGGCGGCGATCTCCTCGATGGGGCGCAGCTCGGCCGCCTGAGCGATCTGGATGTCGGTCAGCATGGGTCCTGTTGTTCAGGGAATGTGAGCGGGGACCCGGGGGCCGGATGGCCCCCGGGCGGAACGAAAGGGATGCGCCCCGGGACGGCGCCGGTCAGGAGGCGCCTGCCGTGACGGCCTCGGAGGGTGCGGCGGCTTCGGCCGTGTCGACTTCGACCTTCTCGAGGCGCACGGCGCAGACCTTGTACTCGGGGCAGCCCGTGAACTCGTCGACTGCCTCCCCAATGAGGATGTTCGTACGGGATTCCGGGAAGTGGAAGGTCATGAAGAGGGTACCGCGGTTCGTTGCCTTCGTGACCTCGACCCGGACGCGCACGCGCCCCCGACGGCTCACGACATCGACGAAGTCGCCATGCCGGATACCCTCGCGACGGGCGTCGGCGGGGTGGATGCGGAGTGTCTCCTCGGTCGCCTTCGCGAGCTGCACGATGTCCGTGCGACGCGTCATCGTGCCCACGTTGTAGTGGAAGAGCTGGCGCCCGGTCGTGAGCATCATCGGGTACTCCTCGTCCGGGAGTTCGCCCGGCTCCTGCCAGGGGGTCGGGGTGAGGCGTGCCTTCCCGTCGGCGCGGAGCGTCTCGCCCCCCAGGTGCATGACCGGGGTCCCGGGGTGTTCCCGGTCCCAGCAGGGCCACTGCAGGAAGCCCTCGCGGTCGAGTCGGTCGTAGCTCACCCCACCCCACTTCGGCGAGAGACTCGCGATCTCGTCCATGACGCGGGAGGGGTTCACCGAGGTATCGGGACCGTCGTCGGCCCCGAGGTCGACCCCCATCCGTCGGGCGATCTCGTTCACGATGTCGCCATCGACCTTTGTCCCCGGGAGGGGATCGATCGCGCGGCGAACCCGCTGGATCCGGCGGTCGCTGTTCACGAAGGTGCCCTCCTTCTCGAGGAAGGTCGTCCCCGGGAGCACGACATGGGCGAACTCGGCCGTGGGGTTCATGAAGATCTCCTGGACGACGAGGAAGTCGAGCGCCCGTAGCGCACCCTCCACGTGGTGGGTGTTCGGGTCGGACTGGGCGACGTCTTCGGCCAGGATGTACATCGCCTTCAGGGTCCCCGCATGGGCGGCGTCGAACATGTCGGGGATGCGAAGGCCATGGTTCGTCGGAGGCTCGACCCCCCAGACCCGCCGGTGGTCGGCACGGGCGGTCTCGTCCGTGACGGGGCGATAGTCGCTGAAGACGTTCGGAAGTGCCCCCACGTCCGAGGCACCCTGCACGTTGTTCTGCCCACGGATCGGGCTCGTGCCGGCACCGGGACGCCCGATGTTGCCGGTCATCACGGCCATGTTGATCATTCCGAACACGGTGTTCGAGCCGTGGCCGGCCTCCGTGACACCCAGTCCCCAGAGGAACTGAGCGGCCCTTGCGTTCCCGTACATCCGGGCGGCCTTTCGGATGAGATCCGGGTCGACCCCGGAGATGCCGGAAGCCCATTCCGGAGTGCAGTCGGCGACCTCCCGGCGAACCTCCTCGAAACCGAAGGCATGGCGCTCGATGAAGTCGGGATCGACAAGTCCCTCCTCGATGAGCACGTGCTGCATCGCGTTCACGACGGCCACGTTCGAGCCCGGACGCAGGGGAAGGTGGAGGTCGGCAAGCTTCGCGAGCTCGGTGTTTCGGGGATCAAGGACGATGAAGCGGCAGCCCGCGAGGACCGCCTGCTTGATCCGCGCTCCAAAGACCGGGTGCGCCTCGGTCGGGTTCGCCCCGACCAGGACGATGAGATCGGACTGGAAGACGTCCTCGAAGGGGTTCGTGCCGGCACCGGTCCCGAGCGCCTGGCCGAGCCCGTAGGCCGAGGGGGAGTGACAGACCCGCGAGCAGTTGTCGATCGAGTTCGACCCCATGACGACCCGGGCGAACTTCTGCATGAGGTAGTTCTCCTCGTTCGTGCAGCGCGAGGAGCTGATGCTCGCATAGGCGTCGGGTCCATGGCGGTCCCGCACCTCGGCGAAACGGGTGGCGATGAGGTCGAGGGCCTCGTCCCAGCTCGCCTCGCGAAAACTCCCGTCTTCGTTCCGGATGAGGGGGTGCCGCAGGCGATCCTCGTGATGGGCGAACTGGTGGGCAAAGCGCCCCTTCACGCAGGCATGCCCGAGGTTCGCCGATCCGGTTCGGGTCGGCTCGATGTTCACGACGCGGCCGTCCTTCGTGTTCACGTCGAGGGAGCAGCCAACCCCGCAGTAGGAACATGTCGTCGTGACGGTCCGGTCGGGAAGCCCGTGTTCTCGCGTTCCGGGCTCCTCGAGGGCAGCCACGGGGCAGACGAGGACGCATTGCCCGCAGCTCACGCAGAGGGCCTCCTCGAATCCGGTGTCGTTCCCCGCGATCACGCGGGTGTCGTAACCACGTCCCTCCATCGCCAGAATGAAGGACCCCTGGACCTCGTCACAGGCACGGACGCAGAGCGCGCATCCGATGCACTTGTCCATCTCGAGCTTGATGAAGGGGTGTGAGTCGTCCTTCGGGGGGTTGTGCGTGCGCGGGTTCTCGTAGCGGGGGGTGCGCAGCCCCACTTCCTGCGCGAGGTCCTGGAGGTCGCAGCGGCCGTTCGCTGTGCAGTCGAGGCACTCGAGGGGATGGTCCGAGACGATGAGTTCGGTGATGTTGCGCCGGAGCCGGGTCAGGAGCGCCGAGTGCGTGCGGTAGCTCGCCCCCTCGGTTACCGGAGTGTGGCACGAGGCCACGGGCTTTCGCCCCTCGACCTCGACCACGCAGGTGCGGCAGGCCCCGAAGGGTTTCATCCGGTCCGAGTAGCAGAGGGTGGGAACATCGCCTCCCGCCTCGCGGATCGCCTGGAGCACTGTCGAACCCGGCTCGACCGCGACCGGCGTCCCATCCACGAGCACCGTGACCGGCGCCCCCGGGTCTCTCGCTCTCTGTATCATCTGTCCACCTCCGGCCGTCGGCCATTCGTTGGCGAAACCCGGTGCCGCTCGAGCTCCGCCGGGAAGTCACGCAGCAGCGACTCCATCGGGAGCGGTGTCATGCTCCCGAGGGCGCAGAGCGATCCGAGCTTCATCGTCTCCAGGAGGTCGGAGAGGAGTTCGAGCCTCTCGTCGGTCACTCCTCCCTGCCCGGGGTCCAGCATCTGGTCGAAGAGCTCCGTCCCGCGGACCGAGCCGATCCGGCAGGGGAAGCACTTCCCGCAGCTCTCGACTGCGCAGAAGGCCATGAGCCCTCTGCAGATCTCGACGAGGTCGTGCTCGTCCGTGTAGACGACCATCCCGGCATGGCCAAGGATGCCGCCGACCTTCTCGAGCGCCTCGAAGTCGAGGGGGGTGTCGAGCGCGGACTCCGGAAGAATGCCGCCGAGGGGGCCTCCCACCTGTACCCCCTTGAAGGTGCGACCGCGCGCGATCCCTCCTGCCAACCCGAAGATGATCTCGCGGAGGGTCGTTCCGAGCTCGACCTCGTACAGACCGGGGCGCTCCACGGCGGTGTTCAGGCTGACGAGCTTCGTGCCCCTCGACCTGCCATGTCCGAAGGCACCCCAGGCGTCGCCCCCATGCTCGACGATCCAGGGAAGGTTGTGCAGGGTCTCCGTGTTGTTCACGGCGGTCGGGCGACCCCGCAACCCCTTGTGGGCCGGGAAGGGAGGCTTGTAGCTGACCAGGGCCGGAACTCCCTCGAGTGAGCGCAGGAGGCTCGTCTCCTCACCGCAGATGTAGGCGCCCTGGCCCTTCACGACCCGCACCTCGCAGTCGAAGTCCGAGCCGAGGATACCCTTCCCGATCAGTCCCGCCTCCCTCGCCTCCTCGACGGCACGGTTCAGGATGCGCAGTGCCCTGGGGTACTCGTAGCGGAGGTAGATGATCGCCTCGGAGGCCCCACACGCGTATGCGGCGATGAGGATCCCCTCGAGCTGCGTATGGGGGTCACACTCGATGAGCTCCTTGTCGATGTAGGAGCCCGCATCGCCCTCGTCCGCGTTGTCGACGACGTAGCGGATCCCGCTCCCGTCCTCGATGGGAGCCTCCCGGACCGACCGGAACTTGATCCCGGTGGGGAAGCCCGCGCCCCCCCGTCCCCGGAGCTGGCTGCGGTCGACCTCGTCGATGACCGCTTCCGGAGTCATGGTCCGGAGTGCCTTCTCGAGGGCGCCGTAGATACCGGCCTCGCGCGCGGCCACGAGCGAGGTCACGTCCCGACCGAAATGACGCAGGAGCACGCGTGGATGTCCTTCGGGCGGGAGCACGACCGGGTTCTCCGGTTCGTCCATCCCGATGGGTTCACCCGCCTGGAGGCGGGCGAGCACCTGGTCGGGCGCGCCCTCCGTGGCGAGGGAGACGGGAAGCCCGTCGACCATCACGTTCGGTCCGAGTCCGCAGTACCCGAGGCAGGCCACGTGCGAAAGGCGGATCCCCTCGCCGACGTCCCCGACTCGGACGCCGAGCGCCTTCTCGAAGTGTGCCTCGAGCGCGTCGCACCCTCCGTTCGGCGCCGCGCGGCACGCCTCGCCGATGCAGACTTGCAGTTCGTGCTCCGCGGGCTCGTCGTGGGCCAGTTCCTCGTAGAACTTCGCCGTCGACCGCACGTGCGCCGGCGGGAGGTTGTACTGTGTGGCCAGGTCGAGGATGTCCTGGTCCGAGATGTGGCCTTGCGTTTCGTGAAGAATCGAGAGACGGTCATAGACCGTGGTTCCCTCGCCAAGGAACTTGTTCTGCAGGGCGATCAGGTTTCGCGACATCGAGTCACGCCCCTCCGGGCATGTGCAGTGGGATTTCTCTCTTGTCCCCCTACGGTACGGCGCCAGCGGCTCGGATGCAACGTTCCCCGGGACGGAAACCCGATGTCGTCGAGCACCGGTTTCCGTCGGACTCGCGTCGGGTACTTGCATCGCGCCCCTTGCGCCCATACTCTGCCCGGACGTAACCATGATGTAATCTGTTGAGAAGCCCAGCCCACTCGAACCCTCCCCACCCCCACGCTCGGTGCATGTCAGGATCGATTGCACCAGAGAGCATGCCACGACCATGACTCGAAAGCTGACCCGGAGAGACTTCCTCAAGACCGGTGGCGCTGCCGCCGGTGCGGGGCTGGCTCTGCCCGGTGCACTCGAGGCTGCGGCGAGCCCTTCCTCCCCGGCCACCGTTTCCGGAGCAGCCGCGCTCCACCTGAGACAGAACAGGCCGCTCGTGATCTCGTCGGGCAACGGTCACCGCTATCGTCACGACGGAGAGCTGACATGTGTCGAGACGGTGTTCAAGCTCATGACCGAAGGAGCCGATGTCCTCGATGCGATCATTGAAGGGGTGCGCCTGAACGAACTCGACCCCGGCGACACGAGCGTCGGCTATGGGGGTCTCCCGAACGGGGACGGAGTCGTCCAGCTCGATGCCTCGTGCATGCATGGTCCGAGCCGCCGCGCAGGTGCGGTGGCATGCCTCGAGGGCATCCGGACCCCCTCGGCCGTCGCGCGAGACGTGATGAACCGAACGGACCACCACCTCCTCGTGGGGCCTGATGCCCAGCGGTTTGCGAGGAACATGGGCTACACGATCGAGGACGATCTGAACAGCGACCTCTCGCGGGCTCGCTGGCTCGAGTGGCGACGCCGCACCGATCCCTCCCGCTGGCCGAGCGAGTCCGACGAGCAGCGGATCGGGTTCCTTGCCGGGCAGGAGATGGTCCGGGACGGACTCATCGATCCGGAGCACTACTGGGGCACGATCAACTGCAACGCGATCAACCCGGCAGGTGCGCTGGCGGGCTGCACCACGACGAGCGGCCTCGCCTGGAAGATACCGGGCAGGGTGGGCGACTCCCCGATCCTCGGCGCCGGTCTCTACGTGGACAACGAGGTGGGTGCCGCCGGTTCGACGGGCCGGGGCGAGGCCAACCTCTACAACCTCACCTCCTTCCTCATCGTCGAGAACCTGAGGCGCGGTCTATCGCCCCTCGACGCGGGGATCGAGGCACTTCGCCGGGTCCAGGCGAACACCGTCGAGCCCAGGCTCCTGAACGACGCGGGGGAGCCAAGCTTCAACCTCCGATTCTACATCGTGAACGCCGCGGGTGCCCATGCGGGCGTCTCGCTGCGGAGCGGGGGGCAGTTCGCGGTCTGCACCGAGAACGGCCCAGAACTCCAACCCTTCGAATCCCTTCTCTGAATGAGGCACAAGACGACCATGGAAGCACCACGCCGAAGCTGGTTGACCCTCGTCCCCCTCGCAGCCGTGCTCCTCTTCTGGGGATGCGGCGGGTCGGACTCGGGCACGAACATTGTCGACGAAGAGGAACTCTGTGAGGCGTTGCCCTCCGGAGCGGCCTCGGAGATCCTGGGCCGAATGAACCTGCGCGACGCGCAGCCGACCCCGCACATCGTCCTGCAGGGCGGCGGGTCGAGCAATGTCGTGGCGGCACGCCGATTCGCCGAGGGCGCGGATGCGGGTGACATCACGGTCCTGCGCGTCCAGGGGCCCCTCACGAACTACAACACGTACTTCCGGAACACCGTCGGGGCCGTGCCCCGGCCGGGTTCGGTCTCGACGGTACGCATGACCGACCCATCGACCGGATCCGCAGCAGGCGTTCTCTGCCAGGTGAGCAACTCCGAGGCGATCTTCTTCGTCGGGGTTGACCAGTACAACTTCACGACCCGCCTCCCCCAGGTGCTCCGGGATTCCGTGAACGCGCTGCATGGCCGCGGAGCTCCCCTGTCGGCCTTCGGGGCCCCCGTCATGATCTTCGGCGAGTACATTCTCGAGGGCGCGGACGGGAACATCGACTGGGTGCCCTTCGAGGTCGACACCCTGGGAGTCATCATCGAGGAGTTCCCGGACCCGCACCTCATGGAGCCAACCGACCCGCGGATCCAGGTCGTGCCCTCGACCTTCGCGAATCCGGCCTTCCAGAACATGATCATCGACTCGAACTTCAGCGAGCAGTTCCGCGAGGGGCGCCTCCTGGTCCAGCTGGCGAAGATGAAGGAGATCACCGGACGCGACACGGTATACGGACTTGGCCTGGACGAGCAGGCCGCCTTCTCGCTGGAACCGAACGGGACCTTCCGGATCAATGCGAACCCCGGCCGCTTCCTCTTCGTCTACCGGTACACGGGGAGCGCTACGATGGTCGAAGGTCAGCCCCTGCAGATGAACGGAATCGAGCGCATCCAGCTCCCGAACCTCATCGTGGGGACCTGGCCGCTCAACTTCGACGACTACACGATCTCGCGCCTCGCGGTTGTGGACGGGGAGGTCCAGTCCTTGCCCTGACGAGCTCCACAGCGTTGGCAGGGTCCATTTCAGGCGTTCAGGGGGGCCGGAAGCAGGTGCTTCCGGTCCCCCTGTTCTTCATCAATTCTGCCGGTGCCGGTGCAGGAGTTCCCATGCGAGGTGCGCGAGCTCGGGAATGACGAGACGCCGCATCGCCAGCCCGACGGCATTCGGGGAACCGGGCATCGAAAAGAGCACCGTGTCCCGGAACACCCCCGCCGTCGCCCGGGAGAGCATCGCTCCTGATCCGATCTCCTCGAAGGACAGCACCCGAAAGATCTCCCCGAAACCGGGAAGCCGCTTCTCGAGAAGCCCCTCCACGATGTCGACAGTGTTGTCCCTCCGCGCGATCCCCGTGCCGCCGTTCAAGATGAGGACATCCACCGACCGGACCCCCTTCAGGATGGCACCGCGGATCCCGTCCGGATCGTCGCGCACGATCGTGCGGAAGGTGACGCGGTGCCCGGCCTCTTCGAGAAGCTCGCAGGCAAGCGAGCCGGAGCGATCCGTCTTCGAGGTCCGGGTGTCGCTCACCGTGACGACGCCGCATGGAACCGATTGTCCCGCTGACGCCTCCTGGTGTTCCCGATAGGAGACCGACTCGGCCATCAGGGTATCACCTCGACCACGAACTCGAGCTGGTGCGGCTCGCCCAGTACCGGCTCGCTCCCCGGGTCGTTCCCCGAGACCCGCCGGCCGATCAGGACGACTGTTCCCGATCCTGCCTCCGGAAAGGTCATGCGAACGAATCGCTGGAGACTTCGATTTGCCGGGGTGCAGCGCTGCCCCGGCACCCCGGCTCGGTCCCAGGGTGTGACCTCGATGCGATTGCCGCTCGTGCTCACCGTGGCATCGTCGGGGAACCAGCAGACATTCGGCCCGATCGTGATCAGGCGGGCATCGAACGCGACCCCGGCCCGGACGCTGTCCGGAAACACGAACCGGGCTCGCAGCTCCGGGTCGGGCGTGTCGAAGGGGTGGTCGACCCACACGATCACGCCCTGGACGATCGGGCTGTTCGGTGGAACGGGCGAGAAGTCGTCACAAGCTGCCACTGTCGCCGCCAGGAGAAGCAGCCCCAGCGTCCCGCAGACCCCCTGCATCTTGAACATCGTGGTCCCCCGCCCGATAGAGACGATCCCTGATCCTGCCCTCAATCTCGAAGCAGACGTGTCGGGCGTCCACTCCCTCGGACCCGCCCGGTAGCAGACCGCTCCCCGGGCGGGCCCATGCACTCACCCCCTCCGAGGACTCAGCCGAGCGCGTCCCAGTGCTCCTCCATCCGGCGCTTCATCGCCGCATCCGGGAGCGCTCCCCGTGCCGCACCGAGGTTGTCTTCGAGGTGGCGGACCTGGGTCGTCCCGGGGATCGCCACGGTGACGGCGGGGTGCGCGAGGTTGTACTTCAGGAAGTACTGTGCCCAGGTCGTCGCACCGATCTCGGCCGCCCAGTCGGGAAGAGGAACATCGGCCACCTGCGGGAAGAGGTTCCGCCCACCACGCCCCCCGAAGGGCACGTTCAGCATGACGGCCATCCCCCGGTCCTGCGCCAGGGGAAGGACTTCGTCGGCTGCACCCCGATTCCCGATCGAGTAGTCGACCTGGATGAAGTCCATCGGCTCCTGCCGCATGAGTTCGAGAAGCCGCGGGTATGCTGCCGGACTCGAAGTCGAGGTCCCGTAGTAGCGGAGCCGACCCTGCTCCTTCCACTCCCGCAGGACCGGCATGAGCACATCGGTTCCGTTCAGGTTGTGCACCATCATGAGGTCGATCGTCTCGACCTGGAGCCGCTCGAACGCCTCCCGCAACTGGGTCATTCCCTGCTCGAGGTCGTTCTGCGGAGCGGTGCACTTCGTCGCGATGAAGTATCGGTCCCGACCCCCGATCTCCTGCAGGATCTCCCCGATCACGATTTCGGCCCGCCCGTACCCGCGCGCCGTGTCGATCACGGTTCCCCCGAGCTCGGGCATCCGCCGGATCACGTCGCGCCTCACGGCAATGTCCGCAGCTTCGGTCACGCTGTACTGGTTCGTGCCGAGGCCGACGACAGGGATTGGCTCCCCGGTCTTCGGCACAGGTCGCGTGATGAGGTCCCGCACTCCATCTTGACCGTAGTGCGCGGAGCGAGGCCCCGTGGCCGACCTGGCCTCGAGGGGAAGGCGGCCCAGAGCCAGTCCGGCACCGGCGAGAAGTCCGGCACGAATGGCGTCGCGGCGGGTGAGGTGTCCGTCGAAGGGAGCCATGGGGTTCTCCGGTTCGGGTGATCGATCGTCCCTGGGGTGTTCTGCAAGGAAACCCGAACTGCCGAAAACGTTATCTTCAGGCCGGCTGCTCCTGCACGCCGGGAGACCCCCGGCACAAAGTTCCCGGGTTCCCCGGAACGAAACTCGTGGCCCTTGCGAGGGACGAGGGTGCTCCCGCGTCGAGAGTCCTTCTCTCGACTGGACTTGGCACGCCACGAGTGGGTGGCATCGGCCTTGCGCCTCTCAGGAGCGGGGCTGGACATCGGCCCCCGCCTGCCGCACCTCAGGCGGCGGCGGATCTCACCACCCCCGGAAGGAGCAGGAATTCCGATGAAGACGATCCGAACCTCAACGCTTCCCCGCGCGGCGGTCACCCTCGGGGGCCTCCTCCTGATCGCCTCGTCGTGCGCCCACGTCAAGCCCGAGGAACTCGACCGGGAGCTCGTGCGGGTCCAGAACGAACTCCGCGAGGAAATCCGCCAGGGCGACGAGGCCGTCGAGCAGCGTCTCAATGCACGAATCGACGAGCGGACCGCACCGCTCGAGCGGCGACTTGCCACCCTCGAGGGAGAGCTGAACAACCTTCGCGAGGAGTTCGCCGTCACGATCGAGCGGCTCGAGAACGCGGTCCGCTTCAATGCACCGGTCCACTTCGCCTTTGACGACGACAGGGTTCGCGCCGAGGACCGTCCCGTCCTGGAGCGATTCGCAGAGGTCGTGCGCGAGTACTACGACGGGGCCCTGATCACGGTAGAGGGCTTCACCGATCCCGCCGGCGACCCGGCCTACAACCTTCGTCTCGGCGAGCGGCGGGCCGAGTCCGTGAAGAGCTTCCTCGTCGAACGGGGGCTGAACGGCGAGCGACTTCGCACCGTGAGCTACGGCGCCTCGGCCGATCGTCAGGTGATCCCCGGCGCGGCCGGCCCCGGCGGCGAGGGGTGGCAGAACCGCCGGGTCGCGCTGGTGATCGACTTCAGCGGAACGGCGCCCGCCCGCCAGCCCGTTGCGAACGACGGCGAGGACGGCTGAGGCCCGCCCGGCAGGGCAGGGGGCGCGGCCGGCGCGGGAATCCAGTACTTTGATCCCGCGCCGGTCCGCTCACGCCCACCCCCGCCTCCTCACATGTCCGAGACGCCTGTTCGCATTCTCGTCGTCGATGACGACCCCACCTTTCGCAACGTCCTCGAGATGCGTCTCGAGGGCTGGGGCTACGATGTTCGAGTCGCTTCGGACGCGGAACGCGGTGAGGCGATCTCGCGGGAGTGGAACCCCCACCTGGTCCTCTCCGACGTCGTCATGCCCGAAGTCTCGGGGATCGACCTCCTCGCACGCCTCCGCCACGATCGGCCCGACCGACCCGTTCTCCTCCTGACTGCCCACGCGAGTGTCGAACTCGCGGTCGAGGCCATGAAGCTCGGGGCCGTCGACTTTCTCACGAAGCCCCTCAACTACCGGAACCTCAAGGCCGTGATCCGGTCGGTCCTGGAAGAGGGTGATGCCCGCCGGGGAGCCGTCGACGCGGCCGCCGCCGAGGTCGCCGCCGCGGCCATCAAGGCCCGAACCACGGGTCCGAGCAGGCCCCCCTCTCCCGCCCCGCGGCCCGCTGGAGGGGGTGACTTCGGACCCTTCGTGGCCCGGAGCGAGGTAATGAGGGAGTTCCACGAACTGCTCTCCGCCGTTGCCGTATCGGACGCCTCGATCCTGATCACGGGCGAGAGCGGGACCGGAAAGGAGCTCGCCGCTCGGACCGTGCACGAGTTGAGTGCACGCTCGGGTGGCCCCTTCGTGGCCCTCAACACCGCCGCGATTCCCTCCGAGCTCATGGAGAGCGAACTCTTCGGGCACGAGAAGGGCTCCTTCACCGGTGCGACCGCCTCGCGCGAGGGATGCTTCGAGATGGCCGACGGGGGCACCCTCTTTCTCGACGAAATCGGAGAGATGCCCCTACAGCTCCAGCCCAAGCTCCTGCGAATCCTGGATGGCGCCACCTTTCGCCGTGTGGGAGGTCGGCGTGAGCTCCACTTCGACGTCCGGACGCTCGCCGCCACGAACCGGGACCCGCGACAGGCGGTCGAGGAGGGCCGCCTCCGCGAGGACCTCTTCTTCAGACTGAACGTCCTGACCCTGCACCTCCCCCCCCTGCGGGAGCGCGAGGGTGACATCACCCATCTCGCCCGCCACTTCGCCGCAACCCTTCCTGCTCGCCACGGCGCCGAACCCCGCACCTTCACGGACGAGGCGCTCGAGCGGTTGGAGGCCTACCCATGGCCGGGGAACGTGCGCGAACTCCGGAACGTGGTGGAGCGGGCGGTGATCCTCGCGCGCGACGGGGTGATCGGGCTCGAACACCTTCCTCCCTATGTGCGGGAGCCGGAACGAAGCCATGACGGGAGTTATCGCTTTCCACCGGATGCGACGGCGGAGGAGGCGGAGAAGGAGCTGATCCTTCAGACGCTCGACGCGACGGGGAACAACAAGAGCGAGACGGCGCGTCGGCTCGGACTCAGCGTGCGCACGATCCGCAACAAGCTGAAGGCCTACGGGATCGACCGATGAGGATCACGACCCGGATCGCCCTTGGCATGGCGCTCCTGGCCGGAGTGACCCTCACCGCGTTGGCCTACCAGGTCCGAACCGTCTCCCACCTGCAGGGCATCAACGAGGAGTTGACCCGGACGAACCTCGAGGCGGCCCGAATCTCGATCCGCCTCGTGCAGGACTTCGAGGGTGTGCGGGAGTTTGCGTCGAAGGCGCTCGTCACCGAGGACGCGGGCTACATGGAGGGGTGGACGCTCTGGGAGGAGGCTGTGCAGGACGACCTCTCGCGACTCCTCGCGCTCGAGCTGGGTGCCCCGGAGCGGCAGGCGGTGCGCGAGATCGAACGGGGTTGGCTCCGCTATCTCGTCGAGCTCGCTCCCATCCGGCGCGAAGAGCTTGCATGGCCCCGGGGAGAGGAACTCGGCCCGGTCCTGGACCGGATCGACGCGCTCGTCGGCGACCTGCGCGGGGGCGCCGAGGAGGTGCTGGAGCAGAACCAGCGCGCGGTCGCCGACCGGGGTCGGGTCTCGGCCCTCGCAGCAGAGCGCGCCGTGCGGATCTCCTGGATCGCTGCCCTGGGGGCGCTCGGGATCGGTGTCGTCATCTTTCTCGCACTCCACCTCTCGATCTCGCGGTCACTCCGACGCCTCACCCGCGGGACGCGCGAGCTTGCGGAGGGTCGCTTCGATCATCGGCTCCCCACCGCCGGAAGCGACGAGCTGGCCGAACTGGCCCGTGACTTCAACCTCATGGCCGCCCGCCTCGATGAGCTCGAAGACATGAAGCGCGACTTCATCTCCCATGTCTCGCACGAACTCAAGGGCCCTCTGGCCGCGATCCACGAGACGATCCTCGTGCTCCTCGACGAGATCCCGGGACCCCTCACCGAGAAACAGAACCGGCTCCTGACCCTCTCGCGCCAGAGCGCCACCCGGCTCTCGGCCATGATCTCGAACCTTCTCGAGATCTCCCGGATCGAGAGCGGTGCCCTCGCCCTCGACGCGGTCGAGTTCGACCCCACCGCGATCGTGCGCGAGGTCGTCGAGGAGCTGTCGCCCCTCGTCGAAGAGCGTCGGATTCGGATCGAGGTCAATCCTCCGGGAGCCTTCCCCCCGGGCCGGGCCTTTCGCGCCGACCCCGACCGCCTTCGCGAGGTGATCGCCAACCTCGTCGGGAACGCCCTCAAGTTTTCTCCCAAGGAGGGGCGGGTGCGCATCGGGATGCGCGCGGTCGAGGAAGGTCCCGCGCCCACCTTCTGCCTGGAGGTCGAGGACGAGGGACCCGGGATTCCGGAGGAGCACCGGGAGGGGGTCTTCGAGAAGTTCTACCAGGTGAAGCGAGGTGTTCGGATCCATGGGCAGGGGGTCGGACTCGGCCTCTCGATCTGCCGCCGCATCACCGAGGCGCACGGGGGCCGGATCCGCGCGGAGGAAGGCTCCCTGGGCGGGGCCCGCTTCGTCGTCGAACTCCCCCTTGCGGCCACTTCAGCAGGCACATTCGAGGCCGAGGCGAGTACCACTTCGCAATGGTCCAAAGACGAGATTCCGGAGCCGGGCGCTCGAAGGCCCGCAGAGCAGCCGCGATGACACGGCTCGTCCCGGGTGCGCTCCTCCTGCTCGTGCTCGGCCTCGCCATTCCGGGGTGCCAGGGCATCCGCGACCGGGTTGCTCCTCCCGCTCCTGCCCCCGGCCCGGCTTCGGTCGAGATCCCGACCGAAGCCCCTCCGATCGTGCCCGAGGCGCCCCCGGCACCCACCCCCTCGGAACTCCTCGCGACGGGAGAGCGGCACCTCGCGGCAGGATTGTACGTCGAAGCCGAAGCGGCCTTTCTCTCCTTTCTGGAGCATCGCGAGGAGGTCGGGAGCCTCGAGATCGAGCGTGCGCTGTGGAGCCTGGCGCTCGTCCACCTCGTCCCCGAGAGCCCCCTGCGCGACCGGGAGCGGGCCCTCGCCCTCCTCACCGAGGTCGAGGCCGGGGAGTCCGACCCCGTCGCGGCGCTCAAGGTCAGGTGGATCCGCTCTGTCCTCGACGAGGTCGACACGCTCCGGCGCGAGGCCACGGAGCGTCAGGCGCTCCTGAACCAGCTCGTCGAGACGGTCGAGCAGCTCCGGCGCATCGACCTCAACAGGAGGCCGACCGTGCCCCCACCCCCGCCCCCCCGGCGCGATACCCTCCCGAACCTCAACCCTTGAGCACCCCGAGGGGCCGGAGCCGGGCCACCCTCCGGCCGATCCCGGCGCCATCCACGACGCGGACCACGTCGGCCACGTCCTTGTAGGCCTCCGGGACCTCCTCCGCGACCGTCCCGCCCGACGAGGCGCGCACCTCGATCCCCTGCCGGCGAAACTCCCCGATCAGGTCCCGTCCGCGGGAATCCCGGCGCGAACGGCGCCGGCTCAGGAGGCGGCCCGCCCCATGGCAGGTCGAGGCGAAGGTCTCGCGGGCCGCCCCCGGAGTGCCGACGAGCACATAGGAGTAGCGCCCCATGTCGCCGGGGATGAAGACCGGCTGACCCAGCTTACGGTACACCGGGGGGAGGTCGGGATGACCCGGCGGGAAGGCGCGCGTGGCCCCCTTCCGGTGTACCCAGAGCGGCCGCTCGGCGCCGTCCGCACCGACCGCGTGCCGCTCGAGCTTGGCATTGTTGTGGGCGACGTCGTAGACGAGGGGCAGGGACCACTCCGCGCCCCCGCGGTCACCCCCGCCCGCACCTCCGAAAACCCGCTGGAACACCTCCCTCACCCGGTGCCCCATCACCTGCCGGTTCACGAAGGCAAAGTTCGCGGCCGCCCGCATGGCCCCGATGTAGTGCTCGCCCTCGGGCGACTCTACGGGCGCGCAGGCAAGCTGGCGATCGGGCAGCTCGATTCCGTATCGCTTCGACGCCTTCAGCATCACGTCGAGGTGGTCGTCGCAGACCTGGTACCCGAGGCCCCGTGAGCCCGAGTGGATGAAGACCGTCACATGGCCCCGCTCGAGTCCCATCGTCCGGGCCGCCTCCTCGTCGTAGAGCTCGTCGACCCATCCCACCTCGATGAAGTGGTTCCCGCTCCCGACCGTGCCCACCTGGTCGCGCCCGCGGCGCACCGCCCGGGCGCCCACCGCCTCCGCGTCGGCCCCCGCAAGCCGCCCCCCGTCCTCGATCCGCCCGAGGTCGGCCTCCGTCGCGAGTCCCTCGTCGAGGGCCCACTCGGCACCCCGCTCGAGGATCCCCCGGACCCCCGCGTCGTCCAGCACGAAGCTCTCGTACCCCTTGCCCACCCCCGCCGGGATCCGCTCGAAGAGCAGGTCCATCAGCTTCGGGAGGCGGGGTCGCAACTCGTCGACATGGATCCGGGAGGTGTGCAGGCGCACCCCGCAGTTGATGTCGTAGCCCACCCCGCCGGGCGAGATGATCCCGCCCTCGGCCGGATCGAAGGCCGCCACCCCGCCGATCGGGAACCCGTAACCCCAGTGGATGTCGGGCATCCCGATGCTCGCCCCCACGATCCCGGGCAGCGTTGCCACATTCGCGACCTGCTCGAGCGCCGGGTCGTCGCGGACCGCATCCATGATCAGGTCATCCGCGAAGACGAGCCCATCGACCCGCATCGCCCCCCGCCGCGGAATCCGCCACCGGAACCCGTCGACTCTCTCGATCTCCATCCCGTTCCTCCTCGAAAGCACCACGCCTCAGACGTCGAAGATGACGCGGGCACGCCATCCGTCCCGGTCCGGAACGAGCTCGAGCCCATGCCAGGTCACACCCTTGATCTCCCGCTCCGGGTTCGGAGGCGCCTCGCACCCCCGGACCCGGGCCCCGAGCCTCGCCCCCTCGAGGTCCAGCTCGATCTGCTGCACCGCCCGCAACGCGAACCCCTCGACCTCGAAGCGGAAGAGGACCTCGCGCAGCCAGCTCCTGAGGAGCGCCGCCGCGTCCTCGGCCTCGAGCTCTACCGGCGCCCCCTCGATCTCCCCCTCGGGAAGAAGGCTCCCTCCTGCAAGCCAGACCGCACCGAGCGCCGCACGCTCGAAAAGGGCCTCGGGGGTGGGGGCGTGCACCTCGAAGCCGACGTCGGCCGTGTGGTCGAGGGGCTCGACTCCCTCGGGGGGCGCGTCAACCCTCGTGTGCCCCACATTCTCCCTCATGCTCCTTCCTCCTCCCATGGTCACCGTTCACCCCTGCGAACCCGCCACCCCGGGACGCGTTCCGGCCACCGGCCCGGGGCGGTTGACGGGGGAGCCCTCGACCCTGCACGTTGAAGGACTGTCGAACCACTCCCGTGACGTCCTCTTCAAGAGATCGACCCATGACGACCCGCATCTTCCCGGCCCTCGCGGCCCTCCTCGTCCTCGCCGGCCCGGCCCCGGCGACTGCGCAGACCCTCGCCTCGAGCGAGCAGATCGAGCGCCTCGACGAGATCTTCCGTGACTTCGACTCCGCCGCATCGCCCGGCTGTGCGGTCGCCACGGCCCGCAACGGAACGACCCTCGTCGAGCGGGCTTGGGGGATGGCCGACCTCGAGCACGGGATCGCGAACCACGCGGGAACGATCTTCGAGGCCGGCTCCGTCTCGAAGCAGTTCGCCGCGGCCGCGATCGTCCTCCTCGCGATGGACGGCGCGCTTTCCCTCGATGACGACGTGCGCGACTACGTGCCCGAGGTCCCGGACTACGGGACCCCGATCACGATCCACCAGATGATGACCCACACGAGCGGCCTCCGCGACTGGGGCAGCGTCGCCTCGATCTCGGGCTGGGGCCGGGGTGCTCGCACCCACGACCACGATCACGTCGTCGACCTCCTGAGTCGACAGAGCGCGCTGAACTTCGAGCCCGGAGACCAGTATTCCTACTCGAACTCCGGGTACAACCTCATGGCCGTCATCGTGGATCGCGTCTCGGGGATGTCCTTCGCCGAGTTCTCCCGTACCCGCATCTTCGAGCCCCTCGGGATGCACGACACGCAGTGGCGCGCCGACTACCGCACGATCGTCCCCGGGCGCTCTTCGGCCTACTCGCCGCGTGGGCGAGGCTTCGCGATCAACATCCCGATCGAGCACGTGCACGGCAACGGTGGGCTCCTCACGACCGTGGCCGACCTCCTCACCTGGAACGAGCACCTGCGCACCGGCACCCCCTGGGGGCCGCAGTTCATGGACATGATGCACCGCCGGGGCGTGCTGAACGACGGGGAGACGATCCACTACGCGGGCGGTCTCCAGTTCGGGACCCGTCGCGGGCACCCCCAGATCACGCACACCGGAGCCACCTCGGGCTACCGCGCCTACCTCGGGCTCTTTCCCGAGGAGGGGCTCTCCGTGGCCCTCCTCTGCAACGTGACCTCGGCGAACCCGGGCGGCCTCGGGGGCTCGGTGGCCGACGTCTTCCTCCCCGCCGGCGAGGAGCAGGCCGACGCCGCGACCGGCACGGTCGAGGACCCCGCATCGATCGATGTCCTGGACGGCACCGGCGAGTGGATCGCGCAGGAGGGGGCCGGCGCAGGAATCCCTTCTTCGCGCACCATGGTCGATGTGTCCGATCCGGAGGCGTACGTCGGCAGCTACCACAGCGACGATGCCGAGGTGACGCTCCGGGTGACCCTCGAGGAGGGGCGCCTCGTCCTGCATCGGCGGCCGGCCACCCGCATGACGCTCAACCCGCAGGACGAGGCCGACACCTTTCAGGCCTCGCTCGGAACGATCCGCTTCATCCGCGGCCCCGACGGCACCGTGAACGAGTTCAGCGTGAGTCAGGCCCGGGTCTTCGACCTCCGCTTCCACCGGGTGGACGATTGACCGAAGTGCGGGCCGGGGCCCCGGCGGACCCCGTCGAGGTCCTCCGCTCGGTCTTCGGGTACGAGAGCTTCCGGCCCGGGCAGCGGGAGGTGATCGAGGCCGTACTCGCGGGGCGCGACTGCATCGCGCTCATGCCGACCGGGGCGGGAAAGTCGCTCACCTACCAGATCCCGGCCCGGATCCTGTCGGGGACGGCGCTCGTGATCTCGCCCCTCATCAGTCTCATGAAGGACCAGGTCGACGGCCTGCGCGAGATGGGTTTCGAGGCGCTCGAGATCAACTCGACCCTCGACTTCGAGGAGCGCACGCGGCGGCTCGGGCTCCTGCGACGCGGCGAACTCGAGATCGTCTTCCTCGCCCCGGAGGCGCTCGACGGCGCCCTGCGAGCCTTCATCCTGGCCTCGCCGATCTCCCTTCTCGTCGTGGACGAGGCCCACTGCATCAGCCAGTGGGGGCATGACTTCCGGCCAGCCTATCGCCGACTCCAGGGGCTGAAGGAGGAGCTCGGGGTGCCGGTGCTCGCCCTCACGGCAACCGCAACCCGCCCCGTTGCCCGGGACGTGCTCCGACAGCTCGGAATGCGCAAGCCGGCGGGTTACAAGGGGTCCTTCTTCCGCCCGAATCTGAACATCGCCTGCCGGAAGAAGGGGACCGGGAATACCCGGCGCGAGATCCTCGGGATCGTGCGTCGCTGGCGGGGCGAGAGCGGGATCGTCTACTGCCTCTCGCGGCGCACCGTCGAAAGCACGACCCGCTTTCTCGTGGAGCGCGGGGTGCGGGCGCGTGCCTACCACGCGGGGCTCGATGCCGAGGAGCGCACCGCCGCGCAGGAGGACTTCCAGCATGACCGCGTCGACGTGATCGTTGCGACGGTCGCCTTCGGGATGGGGATCGACAAGCCCGACGTCCGTTTCGTGATCCACCGCGACATGCCGCGCGACATGGAGTCCTGGTATCAGGAGATCGGGCGCGCCGGACGCGACGGGCTTCCGAGCGACTGCGTTCTCTTCTACTCCTGGGCCGACGTGAAGCTGCAGGAGCGCTTCCTCGACGAGATCCAGGACCCCGAGATGCGCGAGGCGAGGCGCCGCGCGATCGTCGACCTCTTTGAGCGGGTCGACGGTCCGGCGTGCCGCCACCGGGTCATCCTCGCCCACTTCGACGAGGAGATGTCGAACTGTGGCGACGCCTGCGACCTCTGCACGGGAGTTCCGGTCGAGGCGATGATCGGGGGCAAGACCCTCGACGCACCCGAGCGCAGTCCGCCCCCGAAGGCGAGGCTCCGGACTTCAATGGGGGCCTCACTCGGGGCTGACGACGATCCCGAGTCCGAACGCATCTTCGAGGGGCTGCGCGAGCTTCGGCGGGAGCTCGCCGAGGCAAAGGGGGTCCCCGCCTACGTGATCTTCAGCGATCGAACCCTCCGGGAGATGGCAGCGACGCGCCCCGACTCGGACGACGCCCTTCTCGGGGTCTCGGGGGTAGGCCCGACGAAGCTGGCTCGCTACGGGGAAGCCTTTCTCGAGCGGATCCGGTCACTTTCCGGCGGGTGACGGGTATTCCCTGCAGGGTCCGGACGAGCCGGAGCCCACGACGTCCTGCATGGGGAGGTACCCGAGATTTCCAGGAACACACGAGTCAACGAACAGATCCGCATCAGCCCCGTTCGCCTCATCGATGCCGAGGGGGAGCAGGTCGGGATCGTCCCGATCGACGAGGCACGCGAGCGAGCCGAGGCTCGGGGCCTCGACCTCGTCGAGGTTGCCCCGAATGCTCGCCCCCCGGTCACCCGGATCATGGACTGGGGCAAGCACCAGTACGAGCAGCAGAAGCAGGCTCAGGAAGCCCGCCGCAACCAGAAGACGGTCGAGCTGAAGGAAGTCCAGTTCCGTCCGGTGACCGAGGACCACGACTTCGAGACGAAGCTGAAGCGCGCACGCCGGTTCCTCAAGGAGGGAAATGTGGTGCGCATCGTGCTCCGCTACCGGGGACGCGAGATGCGCCGCCCCGAGGTGGGCGAGGCAATGCTCGATCGCGTGGAGGAAGGCACCCGCGACCTGGCCTCCGTCGAGCAGCGCTCGACCCGCATCGAGGGCCGCCGCCTCACGATGCGCCTCGAGCCGACCGACGCCTGACGCACCCCGGACCCGCCCGCACCTTCAGCTCGGGCGGGTCCGCCGGGTGGCCGGTGCGGTGAGGGGGTCCTCGGGCCAGAAGTGCTTAGGGTAGCGCCCCCGCAGGTCCTTGCGCACCTCGAAGTACCCCCTGGCCCAGAAGGAGCCCAGGTCCCGCGTGACCTGGACCGGGCGCCGGGCAGGCGAGAGGAGGTGGAGCGTCAGGGGCACGCGCCCTCGCCCGACCCGCGGGGTCTCCCGCATCCCGAAGACCTCCTGGAGGCGCACGGCGAGCACGGGCGCTCCCGGGTCATCGTAGTCGATCCGGATCCGCGAGCCACTCGGCACCTCGATGTGGGATGGAGCGAGCTGGTCGAGTTCACGATGGGCCCGGGGACCCGCTCGGGCGAGGAGCGCCTCGGCCAGAGGGACGCGTGCCAGGTCGGTCAGGGATCGAAGCCCGGCGAGGAAGGGAGCGAGCCAGCGCTCGACCTCGGCCAGGAGGGCCGCGTCGGAGAAGTCCGGCCAGGGGTCACCCGCCCATGATGCACTATTTTGGTGCATGAACTGAAGACGCGCCCTCAGCTGGTGCACATCCCGGTCCCAGGGGAGGAGATGCAGTCCCCGATCTCGAACCAGCCCCGCGAGCACACGGGCCACCTCGGAGGGGTCCGGCTCGGCGAGGGGCGCCGACCGGAGCTCGATCGCCCCGATGCGCCAGACCCGGCGCGCCCGCACCCGCTCGGCCCGATGGTCCCAGGCGACCTCCTTCGTCTCCCGGATCGCCCCGGCGAAGCGGGCCTCGACGAGCTCGTCCGAAAGGGCTGCGCCCTGCCGTATCCCGACCTCCCGCCCTCGCCCGTCGACCTCGACCGCCACGATCCAGGGGGCCCCTTCGAGTACGGGCGCGCCCTCGACCCGGGCCCCTCGCCCCTCGCGGAGCACGAAGCGGCCCCGCTCGCCTTCCCGACGACGCGCAAGCCGGTCCGGAAATGCGAGCGCGGCGAGCCACCCCGTTTGCTCGGGCCCCTCCGGGGGTGCCACCTCCCCCGTCGCCCTGCGAACGAGCCCCTCGACCCGGCGCCGGATCCGGTCCCGCTCGCGGCGGGCGCGGGCGAGCCCCCCGCGGTCGACCCCATGCCCCGGTGGCACGGCGCGCTCGCCCCGACGCAGGAGCTCGACTCGAAGGTGCAGCTCGGGGTCGGGTGCCCTCCCCTGGCCCCGCAACAGGTCGCGGTCGGCGAGCAGGGCCGCCAGCTCCGCTCCCGCCTCGGAGATCCCCGCCCCGGCCGCCCGCACGACCATGTGGGCCAGCCGGGGATGCATGCCGAGCGCGGCCACCCGCTCGCCGTGCGGGGTGAGCCCCCCCTCGGCGTCGATCGCCCCCAGGAGCTCGAGGAGCTCCCGCGCGCGCCCGAAGGCCGCCTCCGGGGGCGGGTCGAGCCACCGCAGCTCATTCGGCCCGGCCCCCCAGCGGGCAAGGTCGAGGGCGAGGCCGCTCAGGTCCGACGAGAGGATCTCCGGGGTGCGGGCGGGCACGAGTCCGGCGTCTTCTCCGCGGGTCCAGAGTCGCAGGCAGACCCCCGGCCCCTCGCGACCCGCTCGGCCCCGGCGCTGGTCGGCAGCATCCCGGGTGACACGCAGCGTCTCGAGCCGCCCCATCCCCGTGCCCGGATCGAAGCGGGGCACTCGCATGAGCCCCGAGTCCACGACCACGCGCACCCCCTCGATCGTGAGGGAGGTCTCGGCGATCGAGGTCGCGAGGATCACCCGCCGCTCCCCCGGGCGGGGCTCGAGGACACGGTCCTGCTCCCTGCGGCCAAGCCCCCCGTGCAGGGGAAGCACGCGCACCCCCGACGGCAGCCCCCCGAGGAGCCGCGCCGTCCGATGGATCTCCCCCACACCGGGAAGGAAGACGAGGAGGTCCCCTTCTTCGGCATCGAGCGCACCCCGCACCGCGCGCGCCACCGCCCCCTCGATCCGTCCCGCGACCGGGCGGGCCAGGAACCGGGTCCGAACGGGGTGCTCCCGCCCCTCGCTCCGAAGCACCGGAGCTCCGCCCAGGAGCGCCGCCACCGGCTCCGCCGCCAGGGTCGCCGACATCACGACCACCCGCAGCTCCGGTCGGAAGAGCGCCCGCGCCTGGAGCGTCAGCGCGAGCCCCAGCTCCGCGTGCAGCGAACGCTCGTGGAACTCGTCGAAGAGCACGGTCGAGACCCCTTCGAGGGAGGGGTCTCCCTGGAGCATCCGGGTGAGCACCCCTTCCGTGACGACCTCGATCCGGGTCCGCGGCCCCACGCGGGTGTCGTCCCGGGTCCGATAGCCAACCCTCCCCCCGGGAGCCTCCTCGCCCAGGAGCTGCGCGATGCGCCTGGCCGCCGCCCGCGCGGCCACCCGACGCGGCTCGAGCATCAGGATCCGTCCCGACGCTCCCTCCCCCGCCGCCTCGAGGAGCGCCGGAGGCACCGCCGTCGTCTTCCCCGCCCCCGGGGGTGCCACGAGCACCGCCACCCCCTCCCGTTCGAGGGCGCGCACAAGCTCCGGAAGGAGCCCCGTGATCGGCAGCTCCCTCACCGGAATCGTCCTGACCGCTGGCGGCGAGACCGAAGGTCCCCCATCTTGGGCCCATCCCAATTACGTTCACGTCCGCGGGCTGCCCCCCCGGGAGCCGGCCCGCCGCAGGTGCTCAGGACTTCATGTTCAGGATTCTCGCTCACGCCATTCTTTTGTTGGGACTCGTCGCCTTTGTCCTGGTCGGGTGCGGACCCGCCGAAGAAGAGGAGCCGCGCTTCCCCCCCCCGGCCGCGACAACCGAAAACGCTGAGTCGCCGCCACCCGCCGCAGACGCCCTCCCGGGAACCGCCCCGGACGAGGAGGTGGCGACCGAGGGCGATCTCGTGCCCTCCGGCGACCGCACCTCGGCTCTCGGTGGAGTCTACACCACGGCGCAGGCCGAGATCGGTCGTCGCGTCTTCGAGAACGAATGCGCACTCTGCCATGCGAGCGCCGAGTTCTCGGGACGGGTCTTCCAGCTCACCTGGGCCGGACGCCCCCTCTCCGGCTTCTTCTTCCAGATCAGCAACACCATGCCCCTCGAGGCCCCGGGCTCGCTTCCGACCGAGGAGTACGTCGCCGTCCTCGCCTACATCCTCGAACTGAACGGCTACCCCGCCGGCGACGAACCCCTCCCTGCCGAGGCCTCGGAGCTCTCCGAGATCCAGCTCGATCGGCTCCCCGACTGAGTCCTCGATCCGACCCCCATTCCCAGGAGCCCATGCGTCCCTCTTCCTCGCTCCCCGGCCCGGCCACGCCCGCCCCCTTCGCATCCGGGAAGAAGGCACCCCTGTCCCTCCTC
>SLDT01000141.1 GCA_007125125.1 Gemmatimonadota bacterium
GTCCCCGTTCCCGTCCTGCAACGCCGCCTCGTCCACCCGCACGCTCACCCGGTACCGCTCCGCCGTCGTCTTCGCTGCCCACTTCTTCGCCCGCGGAACGGGGCCCCCGGCGGGATGCCCCGCGATCGCCGCCTCGTCCGCCCCATCCGTCGCCCCGCTCTTCGCCCCACCGGCCCTCCCATCCGTCGCCCCACCCAGCGCTCCACCCTTGCTACCCATGCCTTCGCGTTCCGCGGAAAGCGCCTCGGCATCCTCCACTCCGCTCCCGGCGTCCTCCGCTCCGTCCGTGTCCCCCGACTCACCCCCACAGCAGCTCGCCCCCACGTCATCCCCAGCACACTCACTACGAACACCCTCGCTTTCCGCGGAAAGCTCCGCGGCCGGCTCGCCCGCCGAACCCTCCTGCTCCAGCTCCCCTTCCGTCTCGGACTCCGCCACCCGCTGCGCCGCCTCCTCGTCCCCGATTTCCGCCCCCTGCTCGGCCCCGAGCTCCGCCGCCCGCTCCGCCTCAAGCGCCTCCAGCTCCCGCTCGAACTCCTCCTCGGTCGGGAACCCCACCTCCATGATCCGGTGCGCGAGGAGCCAGATCGCGTCGGCCCGCCGCTGCTCCGGGGTGATCGTCTCGATGTGGACGCTCCGGCCATCCCCCCGGGCCGACCAGTCCCGCCCGTCGGCATGGAAGAGCACGTCGCCCGCCGCCTCGAGCGCCTTCATCAGGAGCTGCGCGACATCGGCTGTCAGTCGCCCATGGATCCGGTACATCCCTCCCTCGTCCGGGAAGATCGAGAGCTTCCGGCTCCGGAGCCGATGCTCCTCGATCTCGGTCTCGCTTCGCTGCACGAGCTGCCGTGCGTAGGAGACCTTCCGCTCGAGCTCGTGCGCCGGAAGCTTCTGCGCGGTCTCGACCCAGATCTCCTGCGCCTCCTCCGACGTCAGGAGGTCGGCCATCCGCCCCAGGGCCCGCACCTTCGAGTAGGAGAGCGTCCCGTTCGCCATCGCCCGCCCCACCGCGGGCAGCTTCACGAGCGCGTGCGCCGTCTTCACCCGCTGGGCCGCAGCACCGGCGTCCATCCCCGTCTGCCAGGAGAGCCAGTCCGCGCACGAACGGTGCCCCTCCCGCCGCCAGAGCCCGGCCCGGTCGAAGGCCGCCACCAGGATCATGAGCCGGTACTCCCCCGCCGCGATCTGGGCCGAGAGCCCGCGCACCGCCTCGGTCAGCTCCTCGACCGCGTCGGACTGCTCCGTGGTGAGCGGGGCCTCCTTCTGCTCAGGCAGCACCGCCGCCCACGCCGCGCTCATCTGCACCGGCGGCTCGATCGTCAGGAACACCCGCGCCGCTTCC
Organism: Gemmatimonadota bacterium; assembly: GCA_007125125.1. GTDB lineage: Bacteria > Gemmatimonadota > Gemmatimonadetes > Longimicrobiales > Gaopeijiaceae > SLDT01. The sequence goes on from SLDT01000141.1 coordinate 1,343, forward strand.
GGCCGCAGTCCCGCCTGCACGAGCAGCTCCTGAATACGATCGCCTTCTGTTTCCGCGGAAAGCGGAGCGGGCTCGCCCTCAGGGACACCCTCGCGCTCAGGGCCATCCTCGCCTTCCGGGACATCCTCGCCCCACTCCGGGGCGGCTTCCCGCACAAGGGACGTTCCAGAGGTGGACCGGTTGCCCCACCGCTCGATCGCATCGAGGTCCGGGGCCGGTCCCGCTCGCATGTACATGGCTTTCTCTCCTGGTGGTCGGGGATCGGATGGCTCGCTCGGATCCAGGGTAGCGGCCGTTGGGAGGAACACCCGTGGGCCGGCCGAGGGAGCGCCCTGCACATACAATATAATCGGCCTTTCTTCGGGTCCCTCCAAGCCACCTGAGGGCGCCGAAGTCGCACTGCAGACCCATTTCCGTCGCCTCGATCCCGCGATGCTACCCCAGCGGCCCGCCAGGGGCCTCCCTGCCCGAATCCAGGCGGAGTCCGAGACCCAGGCCAAACACACACCGAAAACCTGTCAAGACCCTGGCCGACACTCCCATCCCGGTGACCTCCCGGATCCCCGCACCTCCCGCCCGCGGCATGTCTCGAGCCCGACCCACCGAAAGGAACTCCCCACCGCCCAAGCGATCACCCCACTCCCCGGGACTCCCCCGCCAGGATGCCCCTCCCGCTTTCCGCGGAAAGCGCACCCGTTCGTAGATCGCCCGCCGCCTCGCCCGCCGCCACGCCCGTCGCCACGCCTGCCGCCACCCTCCTCGCCGGCGGGTTGTCCACGCCCGCGAGGAGAGCGCCCCCCAGCGGCTCCCCGCAGCGGCGTGTGGGAAACCCCCTCCCGGCCCCACGGCCTAGGCTCGGGAGTCTCACGTCCCCGAGCGCATCGAACGTGCCAGACCTGACCGGTGGCCATGGCCGTGACCGCCCGCCCGCCCACTCCGCGACGACTCTTGCAGGGTGACCCGACGCCGCGGAGCGGGCTGGCCGGCACGACCGCCGGTTCCCACTCGTACCCTCAGAGAACCAAGAGGCCGAACGCCCCGAGTGGAACGCCCCAAGAGTGAGCCCCCTCAGGGAACTGCGGCGGCCCTACCCCTCCAAGAACTCGACCTCGAACGCCTCGACCGAGATCACCCCGAGCTCGTCGACGTAGACCGAGTAGAGTGTCCCGTCGCGGGTGAGAAAGCTTTGGCGGGGAAGCCGCTTCCGCGCAAGGACCTTCCCCGTCTCGAGATCGATGACGTCCAGAACAGCATCCCACACCTCCTGATACTGCTCGATCGCGATCAGCCGGCCTTCGTCCGAATACCGGTGGTGGGGACGGGTCTGTACACTCTCCCATTCTTCGCTCGGCACATTGATGACGGCGATCCCGAGGCGAGTGTTGAGCTCGTGGAACCCTTTGAGCCGACCGTCAGGAAGCTTGATCACTCCCCCTACGTCCTGCAGGTCGAGGGAGAGCAGCATGTGCCATCGAGGGGGTGGACGAACTCCGATCACGCGGTCCACCTCGCCACGGTGGTCGATCCGCTCCAGACGATAGTACAGCCCGTGAAGCAGCCAAACCCCACCATCCCGCCCGCGCCATGCCCCCGTCGGTCCGGCGATCAACGGGGTTCCAGCGCGCAGGGCCATTTGGAGGTCCGTGAGTCCGGGCCGACCGAACGACTCCAGATGCGTCCCATCATGGGCGAAGCGGTGCAGCCGGTAGCCGGCAACGACCGCCCCCGGCGACACGATCCCTCGAAACGCAACCAAGTAACCGTACTCGTCGACGTTCAGCAGTGTAGGAGGGACGTTAGTTCCTGTACCGAGACGCGATGTCCGCAGGTGGGTGCCGGCCGAATCGAACACGGAGACCATCACCGCGTCGTGTACTACATGGAGGCTGTCGCCCGGTCCGACGAGAAGGCTGGTGACACCCCTCAGGAACTCCCCCGGCCCACTTCCTCCGGGCCGTCCAACCTGGCGTACCACGGTACCATCGGACTCATACAGGATGAGTTCCTGATCGGCCGCGCCGTGCACCGTGGCATAGAACCGCCCCCGGCTGTCACGCTCCACCAGTAGCGGCAAGTCTCGGAGAAGATACCGGTCATCCAGGTCACCAAAGCGCCCGACCGGCACCAGGCGAAGCTCGCACCTGCCGCATGACGGAACGGAGTCTTCGTACACCGTAACCTCGGCGCGAGCGTAGGTGCTGTCGAACAACCGCTGGATCGAGTCGGCCATCGTTTCGGCAGGCCCGATCGGCTCCCTTGCACCTTCCTCCGCATCCGGAGGTCCATCGGAGCAAGCCACCACGAGGAGGCCGAGGCCGAGCACGATCGTCCAGCGTGCCCGACCCCACCCGGCGCCGTGCGTACGCCAGCATCGCCGGTCCGACCGATCAATCCCTCCCGTCCTCGAGCCGTACAACCTTCCCCCCTTCGTTCCGAGAACCTGGCGCGGCCCCACGGGCCGTCACTCACAGCACCTTACCCCCTCACCATCCCGGATGGCAACCCCGCGTGGACCTCGGCTGGCCCAGGCTCGCAACGCGCCACCCACCCGATCCCACACCTCCCCAGGCACGACGCTCGGCGCATGGCGCGGCACCGTGCAGGACCAGACACACGAAGCCGCATGGGCCCTCCCCCTCCCCCCACCTCCA
>SLDT01000121.1 GCA_007125125.1 Gemmatimonadota bacterium
CGAGCAGGCGCGGGAGGCGATGGCCGGGCTCGACGAGGCGCGCCAGGCGATGGAGCGGGCGGCCGCGGAGAGCCGCGCGGGCGACCGGGAGGCGGGATCTCAGGAGGCCCGGGAGGCGGCCGAGGCGGCGCGAGAGGCGCTCGAGGGGCTCGAGGAGGCGCGCATGGAGTGGCTCGAGGAGTGGATGGAGCAGCTCCGGGAGGCGCTTCGAGGGAGCGCGGAGGACGCGCTGGCCCTGGCGCGCCGGCAGGACGAGGTGCGGATCCGGGTGCCGGGTGCCGAGGCGGAGCTCCGGGGGACCCTCCAGGTCGAGGAGGCGGCGATCCTCGAGGGTGTACGGAACCTCGCGACCCGCCTGGCCCTCGCGACCCGGCAGGCGCCGCAGCTCGGCCGCGAGGTGCTCGGGGCGCTCGCCGAGGCGCAGGAGGCGGGGCTGTCCGTGACGGAGGGACTCGAGCGGCGCTCGGGTTCGACGGGGCAGGCGGCGCAGGCCTCGCTCCATGTGATCCGGCACCTGAACCGTGCCGCGCTCCTCGCCCTCCAGGGGCTCGACCAGGTGGGGGAGGGGGGAGAGGGGGGCGAGTCACAGGCCTTCCAGGACCTGATGGACGAACTCGAGTCGCTCGCGGGCGAGCAGTCGGCGGCGAACGAGGCGGCGCAGCAGGCGGCCGCCGATGCCTCGGCCGACGGGGCCGACGCGCAGCGCCAGGAGGCGGCCGGGGGACAGGAGGAGGTGGCCCGCCGCCTCGAGGAACTCGCGCGGGGGGCGGCGGGTGACGCGACCTCCTCGCAGATCCGGGAGATGGCCGAGGAGGCGCGCGAGCTCGCCCGGGAGCTCGACGAGGGACGCCTCGACGCCGAGGTGCTCGACCGCCAGCGGGAGCTCCTCGAGCGCCTCCTGAGCGCGGGGCGGACCCTCGAGCGGGACGGGCCCACGGAGGAGCGCGAGGGGACGGTGGCCGGCCAGGTCGAGCGGAGGGCGATCGCGCCCCTCCCGCGCACCCTCCTCGAGGGGAGCTTCCTCGCTCCGCCGGGGCCGGAGGAGCTGGGCCGGCTCACCCCCGCGGAGCGGCGCCTCGTCCTCGAGTACTTCGAACGGCTGAACCGGCGGGGAGCCGGGGGGACCGATCCGGGAGGCGACCGATGAGAGGGTGGTGGGCCCTCGTCGCGGCACTCGCCGTCGCGCTCCCGGGGGCGCTCCCGGCGCAGGAGCCCGAGCCCCCGCCCCCGCCCCCGGCCGAGATCCCGGCGCTCCTCGCGGCGGGGGGGGAGTCGGCGGGGCTCGCGAAGGTGGGGATCCTGCACCGGGTCGGGGAGCTCCCGGAGCCGCGGGCGACCCGCTGGGTCCAGCTCTACGCCCTCGTGGGCACGGCCTCGCCCGGGGGGAGCGCCCTCGCGGCCTCCGGGCTCCTCGAGGCCGAGGAGGAGCGCGAGCGCGAGGGGGCCGGGGCGATCGTGGAGGGGATCGAGGGCCTTCCCGACGAGGACCGGCTTCCCCTCCTGGCCTTCGCGGCCCTCCTCCTCGAGCGGGCCGACCCGGACGAGGCGGCGCGCCTCCGCGAGCGCTTCGTCGAGGAGAGCCCGGAGGTGGGGGAGGGCCCGCCCCAGGGCTACGAGGTGCGGGTCCGGCTCGCGCGCCGGCTGATCGAGACGGGGGGGAGCCGCGACCGGGCGGCCGGGCTCCTCGAAGCGGTGATCCTCGCTGCCCCGAACCACCCGGTGACCCCCGAGGCACGGCGGCTCCTCGCGGGGCTCCGGAGCGACCGGCGATGACGATGACGGTGACGATGACGATGACGCCCCCCCCCTCGACCCCGGGCCGGGCCCTGCGGTGCACCCTCGCGGCGGTGCTCGTCTGCGTGTTCCTGCCCGTGGCCCTCGCGGCCCAGCACCTCCTCGTCCCGATGGACCGAGGGCAGATGAACCACCTGAAGGCCTACGGGCTGACCTACTGGGTCCTCGAGCAGGGAGAGACGGCGGAGTGGCTGCTGAACTACCGCGGGGGTGCCTTCCTCCTGCCCGACCGGGAGGGGGTGCGGAGGGAGGCGGCGCTGCGCGGGGTGGCGGTCGAGTCCCTCTCGGCCGATGCGGAGCTCCGGATGCGCGGAGTGATCCTCGAGGGGAACATGGAGGCGGTGCCCCTCGAGAGCCCGCCCCGGATCGCGATCTACACCCCGCCGAACCAGCAGCCCTGGGACGATGCGGTCACCCTCGCGCTGACCTACGCGGGGATCCCCTACGAGACGATCTGGGACGGGGAGGTGCTCGAGGGGAGGCTCGACGACTACGACTGGGTGCACCTGCACCACGAGGACTTCACCGGGCAGTACTCGAAGTTCTACCCGAGCTACCGGAACGAGCCCTGGATGCGCGACGAGGTGGCGCGCAACGAGGAGATGGCCAGGCGCTTCGGCTTCTCCGACGTGCCGGCGCTCAAGTCGGAGGTGGCCGAGACGCTGCGGGAGTACGTCGTGGGGGGGGGCTTCCTCTTCGCGATGTGCTCGGCGACGGAGACCCTCGACCTGGCGCTCGCGGCGCGCGACGTGGACATCACCGCGCCCTGGGCCAATGGCCGGCAGCCCGACCCCGACGCGGCCGAGCGGCTCGACTGGTCGCGGACCTTCGCCTTCCAGGGCGCGCAACCGGAGCTCTCCGGGTCGGTGAACGCCTTCTCGGACATCGACACGCACCAGGTGAACACCTTCCGGAGGCAGCCGCTCAGGACCTTCCGGCTCTTCGAGTTCAGCGCGAAGCTCGACCCGGTGCCCTCGATGCTCGTGCAGAACCACGAGTCGGTGCTCCCGGACTTCTACGGGCTCACGACGGCGTTCCGCGAAGACCGGATCAAGCCGGGGGCGACGATTCTGGCGCGCGACGGGAACCGGGTGAAGTACCTCCACGGGACCCTCGGCGAGGGGACCTGGACCTTCTACGGGGGCCATGACCCCGAGGACCCCGAGCATCAGATCGGGGACGCGCCGACGAACCTGGACCTGGTCCCGAACTCCCCGGGATACCGGCTGATCCTGAACAACGTGCTCTTCCCGGCGGCGCGCCCGACGCCGCGCAAGACCTGAGGGCCCCGGCGCCGGTGGAACCTCTTCGCCTCGCCCCCGAGGCCGCCCGGGCGATCCGTGCCGAGATCGAGCGCGCCGGGGGGCGGGAGGTCTGCTTCCTGGCCTCGGTCGACGGAGCGCGGCAGATCGTGAACCCGCGGGCGGTGGCGCGCGGGAACCGGCACGCGGTGCTTGCCGCCGCCTCCGGGGCCTCGGCGGGGGAGATCCTCCTGCACAACCACCCCTCGGGCGAGCTCGAGCCCTCCGACCCGGACCTGGCCCTCGCGGCGCGCGTCTACGAGGAGGGGCTCGGTACGGGGATCATCGACAACGGCGCGACCCGCCTCTACGTGGTCGTCGAGCCCCCGGAACCCCGCGAGCGGGTCCGGCTCGACCCGGCCGAGGTCACCGCCGCCCTTGCCCCGGGGGGTGCCCTCGCGGCGCGTCACCCCGGCTTCGAGGACCGCCCCTCGCAGCGTGCGATGGCGACGCGCGTGACGGAGCGCTACAACGAGGGCGGGGTCCTCGTCGTCGAGGCGGGCACGGGGACGGGGAAGTCGCTCGCCTACCTCCTCCCCGCGGCGCACTGGGCGCTCGCGAACGGGGAGCGGACCGTCGTCTCGACGAACACGATCAACCTCCAGGAGCAGCTCGTCGGGAAGGACCTCCCCCTCGTCCAGTCGCTCGTGGACGGGGAGCTGCGCTGGGCCCTCGTGAAGGGGCGCGGGAACTACGTCTCGATCCGCCGCCTGCTCCTCGCGGCCGAGACCGCCCCCCTCCTCTTCGAGAACGACCGCGCCGCCGAGCTCGAGGCGCTCGTGGAGTGGAGCGAGAACACGCGCGACGGCTCCCTCTCGGACCTCGCGACCGCCCCCTCGCCCGAGGTCTGGGAGGAGGTCCGCTCCGACGGGGACATCTGCCTCAAGGCGCGCTGCCCCCACTTCCAGGCCTGTTTCTACCAGCGCGCACGGAGGAAGGCCGCCTCGGCCGACATCCTCGTCGCGAACCATGCCCTCCTCCTCTCGGACGTGGCGCTCCGCGAGACGACGGACAACTGGGCCCAGTCGGCGGTGCTCCCCCCGTATCGCCACGTCGTCCTCGACGAGGCGCACAATGTCGAGGACGCCGCGACGCAGCACCTCGGCGCCGAGGTGACCCGGATCGGGCTCCTGCGCACCCTCGGGCGCATCGAGCGCAAGGACAGGGGGGTCGTCTCGAGCATCGCCGAGATCCTGCGCGGGGCAGGGGAGGGGGGCGAGGCCTCCCGCACCCTCCTCCGCATCCAGGACCGCCTCCGCCCGTTGCTCAAGCGGGCGCGCACGAGCCTCGCCGGCTTCTTCGACCTCCTCGAGCCCCGCGTCCCCTCGGGGACGGACGACCCCCTCCGCCTCGGGCGCGGCGACCCGCGGGACCCGGGCGAGGATCCCGAGGTGATCGCCGCCCTCGACCGCCTCACCGCCGCGCTCGGCCGGCTCGAGCGCGAGGTCGAGGAGCTCCGCCTCCGCCTCGAGGGCGACGAAGTCGTGCGGGAGCGCCTCGAGGGGCGGCTTCTCGACCTCCGGTCCCTCGAGCGGCGCCTCGAGGGGGCCCGCCACGGGCTCTCCCTCGTCCTCGACCCCGGCGAGCGGGAGAGCGCCTTCGTGCGCTGGATCGAGGGGGAGTGGCGCGACGGGATCCTCCGCAACGTGCGTCTCGCTGCGGCCCCCGTCGAACCCGGCCAGCGGCTCCGCGCCGCCCTCTTCGAGCGGGTCGAGGCCGCCGTGCTCACCTCGGCGACCCTCTCGGTCGGGCGGGGCGGGTTCGGCTTCGTCCGGGGCCGGCTCGGCCTCGACGCCTCCGACCCCGCACCCCCTGTGCAGGAGGCCGAGCACCCGGCCTTCGAACTCGCCTTCGCCGATCCGACCCCGGTCATCGACCTCTCGGCCGAGGCGGCCCCGCCCCCCCTCGAGGTCGTCGAGGAGGTCGTGGCCTCGCCCTTCCGTTACGAGGAGCAGGCACTCTTCGCGGTCCCGACCGACCTCCCGGACGCGGGGGCCGCTCCCGCGTTCCAGGCCGCCACCGCGCGCGTCACCCTCGAGCTCGCCGCGATGACCGGGGGGGGCATCTTCGTGCTCTTCACCTCGTACCGCGCGATGCGCGACGTTGCGCACCGCCTCCGGCAGTCGGGCGAGGAGGGCCGCCGCCCCCTCCTCGTCCAGGGCGAGGCCCCCCGCCACCGCCTCCTCGCCGACTTCATCCGCTCGGAGCGGGCGATTCTCCTCGGGACGACCTCCTTCTGGGAGGGGGTCGACGTCCCGGGCGAGCCCCTGCGCGGCCTCATCATCCAGAAACTCCCCTTCCGGGTTCCCTCCGAGCCGGTCACCCAGGCCCGCATGGAGGCGCTCGAGGCCCGGGGGAAGAGTCCCTTCAACGGCTACCTCCTCCCCCTCGCGGCCCTCCGGCTCAAGCAGGGGTTCGGGCGCCTCATCCGGGCCCGGAGCGATCGCGGGGCGATTCTCCTCCTCGACCACCGGATCCTCACGAAGGGCTACGGGCGCCTCCTCCTCGGAGCGCTCCCTCCAGCCCCCCTCGTGAAGGGCCCCTGGGAGGAGCTCCGCACCAGCCTGCGGGCCTTCTACGGGGAGCCCGCTTGCTCCCCGGGGCCCGATGGGTAGATTAGAACGTCCCCCCCGCGGGGACGCAGCCGAACGCGGTCGAGCGGCCCCCTCCGCCCTGCCGCCCCCCATCCCACTCCGGACCCGGATTCCATGACCCGCATCTTCGGTCTTGCGGTTGGTGCCCTCTGGCTCGTCTTCACCTACATGGCCTTCAGCGCGGGCTCGGCCGGGCGCCAGGCAGGACAGCCGGACGTCGCCTTCTGGTACACGGCCACGGCGCTTCTTCTCGGACTCGCGGCGCTCGTCGCCATCGTGGGCACCCTCCGCCACCGTCCGTCCGGCCCGCGCAAGTAGCCAGCGGCGATGGTGGCCAAACCTCCGCGTCCGGGCAAGATTGTCTGCGTCGGACGGAACTACGCCGCGCACGCCCGCGAGCTTGGCCACGAGGTTCCCGCCGAGCCCCTCCTCTTTTTCAAGCCCCCTTCGGCGATCATCCCTGCGGGCGGTGAGATCGTCGTTCCTGCCGGCGTCGGCCGGGTCGACTTCGAGGGCGAGGTTGCCTTCGTCGTCGGCACCCGCGCACGGAGCGTTCCCCGTGAAGAAGGGTGGGGCGTGCTCTCCCACCTCGCCGCGGCGAACGACGTGACCGCGCGCGACCTCCAGCGGACCGACGGGCAGTGGACGCGGGCCAAGGGCTTCGACACCTTCCTCCCCCTCGGCGAGCCGGTGGCCCTCGAGGGAGTCGACCGCGATGCCCTCGAGCTGCGCACCCTCGTGAACGGGGAGCTCCGCCAGCTCGGCCGGATCGGGGAGATGATCTTCGACCCGCCGACCCTCGTGAGCTTCATCTCGGGGATCATGACCCTCGAACCGGGCGACCTGATCCTGACGGGGACCCCGGAGGGTGTGGGCCCCCTCGCCCCGGGGGACGAGGTCCAGGTCCGGATCGAGGGGGCGCCCCCCCTGCGGAACCGCGTCGTGGCGGGTGCCCGGGATGGGTGAGGCGCTCGAGCCCGCGTTCCCCCCGCGTTCGCGCGCGCTGGAGGCGCTCCCGGGGTATCCAATGGCGGGGATCCCGGAGCGGCGCCGGGCGCTCGAGGAGGCCGGGGTCGATGTGATCGACCTGGGGGCGGGCGACGCCGACCTCGCACCCCCGCCGGCAGCGGTCGAGAGGCTCCGGCGGGCAGCGGGCGAGGCGCGCTTCTCGCGCTACCCCTTCCAGCTGGGGCATGTCCCCTTCCGGGAGGCGGCGGCCGGATGGATGGGGGAGCGCTTCGGGGTCGAGGTGGACCCCCGGAGCGGGCTCCTCCCCGTGATCGGCTCGAAGGAGGGGATCGCGCACCTCCTGATGGCGATCCTGAACCCGGGCGATGTGGCGGTCTTTCCCGACCCCGGCTACCAGGCCTACCGCGGGGGCACGACGCTGGCCGGGGCGGAGTGCCACCCGGTGCCGCTTCTTCCCGGCGATGACTTCCTCCTCCCCTTCGACCGGCTTCCGGCCGAGGTCGTGCGGCGCACGCGGGTCCTGATCCTGAACTACCCGAACAACCCGACCGCCGCGATCGCGCCGCGCGCCTACCTCGAGCGGGCGGTGGCCTTCTGCCGGGAGCACCGGATCGTGCTCCTGCACGACCACGCCTACTCCGAGATCGCCTTCGACGGGTATCGGCCCCCCTCGATCCTCGAGATCCCCGGTGCGTCGGAGGTGGCGGTCGAGTTCCACTCCCTGTCGAAGAGCTACAACATGACGGGGTGGCGGCTCGGGTGGGTGGCGGGGTCGCCCGAGCTCGTGGCCCTCCTGGCGCGCCTCAAGACCTTCGTAGACACCGGGGCCTTCCTCGCGGTGCAGGAGGCGGGGGTGGGCGCGCTCGAGTCCTGGCGCGACTGGCTCCCGGGGAATGTCGAGGTCTTCCGGCGCCGGCGGGACGCGGCGGTCGCGGGCCTCGCGGCGGCGGGCTTCGAGGTGCGGGTCCCGAAGGCGACGATGTACCTCTGGGTCCCCGTGCCGGGCTCGGTGCCGGGTGAGGGTGACTCCCGCGCCTTCGCCCTGCGCGCCCTCGAGGAGACGGGGGTGATCGTCCTTCCCGGTGCGGGGCTCGGCGCCGGGGGGGAAGGCTTCTTCCGGATCGCACTCACCGTGGGCGAAGACCGGCTCCGCGAGGCCGCCTCCCGCCTCGCGACACTTCTTTAGAAGGCTGTTGAAGAAGTACAGCGGCCCCCGCGAAGGGGTCTTACGGTCCTGGTCAAGGCGGAGCGCCGACAGCGATGCAGTAGCATCGGTGAGGCGCTCCAACGCGGATCCGGGGCCGCAACCCCCCATCGCCCTTAGGGTTGGGGCGGAACGGGGCCGCCTCGGTCGTTGGTTCGCCTCGACGTAGCCACGGCTATGTCTTCGCCGAACCGCCTACGATTCGGCCCCGTTGCGCTCCCAACGGGGGCCGCTGTACTTCTTCAACAGCCTTTTAGCGGGGAGGGCCCGCGGGCGGGTCTGCCCGGAACCGCCCCCCGGAGGTGGGTTACAAATCCCAATGAACTCCCCCGATCCCCGCACTCCACCCGACGGCACGTCCGAGGCGCGCGCCGAGGTGCACGCCGGTCATGGGAGGGAGAGATCGGCCTTCCAGTGGGGGATCGGCCTGTCGATCGTGGCCCACATCCTCCTTCTCGCCCTCTATCCCGTGGTCATGGAGCGCCTGTCACCGGACCTGCGGGAGGTGGAGCGCGAAGACCCGGTGGACTTCGAACGCGGGATGGAAATCGTCCTGCTCCTCGAGACGGAGCCGGCCGAGGAGGAGTTCGAGGACCCGCCGGAGGCACGGGTCGAGCCGGAGGTCGTTCCCGAGCCCCCGCCCGAACCGGACGTTGAAGTGGCGGAGCCTCCTGCGCCTCCCGTGATCGACCTGCCCACCCTCCCTGCCGAGCCCCCGGCGGTGGCCGACCCGGACGCGGAGCCGCCTACGGTGGCCGAGCTCCTGCGGCCTCGGGCCGGAGACCCGCGCCTCTGGGCCCCGCTCACCGCCGAGTACCTCGAACTCACGGACGCGGAGCGCGCCCAGATCATGCTGCAGTCGATGCTCCGCACATGGAACGACTCCATGGCCGTGGCCCGGGCGCTGGCCGACCGGTCCACGGACTGGACCTACACCGACGAGGAGGGGCGCCGGTGGGGGATCTCCCCTGGCAGGCTCCATCTGGGAGACTATTCCGTGCCACTGCCGATCGTCTTCGAGGCGCCAAACTGGATCCGCAACGACATGGCTCGGCGTCAGTGGATCAATGACGACATCGCTCGTGGCGCGGCGGCCCACCAGATGCGGGAGACCTGGGCCGAGCGTGCCCAGGAGATCCGACGCCGGATGGATGAGGAGCGTGCACGGCAGCGGGGTGGAGGCGACGGGGGGAACTGAGGCACGGGCGGGGCCTCCCGGGGTGGTCGCCCTGTCCTCGCCAGCATAGATTCCCGGCGAGAGTCTTCACTCCCCTCAGACAAGGATCAGCAGGCGTGCAGGGACAGGCCGAACAGGAGAAGGCGGCAGCGGGCCGGGCCGCGGTGCGCGAGGTCCGGTCAGGAATCCGCCTCGGGCTCGGGACCGGAAGCACGGTGCGGCACTTCCTTGACGCGCTGGCCGAAGCGCTCGAGGCGGGCGAGATCGACGACATCGTGGGGGTTTCGACCTCAGAGGAGACGGAGCGGCGCTGCCGCGAGCTCGGGATCCCGACCACGGATCCGATCGACGGTTCCTTCGCACTCGATCTGGCCGTTGACGGGGCCGACGAGGTGGATCCATCCCTCGACCTGATCAAGGGACTCGGCGGCGCCCTCCTTCGGGAAAAGATCGTGGTCGAGGCTGCCGCGCGCTTCGTCGTGATCGTCGACTCGGCAAAGCGGGTCACCCGCCTGGGGACCCGCTCTCCCCTTCCGGTCGAGGTGGTACCCTTCGGCTGGCGAAACCACCTCGAGCCCTTCGAAGCGGTCGGCGCGCGGCCCGTTCTTCGCACCCGGGCCGACGGAGCGCCCTACCTCACCGACAACGGGAACCTCGTGCTCGACCTCCACTTCGCCGAGGGCATCCACAACCCGCTCAGCCTCGACCGCACTCTTCGCGGGCGCACAGGGGTCGTCGGGACCGGGCTCTTCACCGGATGCGTCGACGAGGTCTTCATCGGCACTCCGTCCGGTGTGGAGAGGTTGCGGCGAGACGCAGCCCTGCACTCGGAGGGGCCCGGGTGAGCCGGCGCGAGGGCGGTCGTCCGGTCGGGATCTCCCCGTCCATTCTCTCGGCCGACTTCGGCCGCCTCGCAGCCGATGTCGAGGCCGTGGTCGCCGCGGGAGCGGACTGGATCCATGTCGACGTCATGGACGGGCACTTCGTCCCGAACATCACGATCGGTCCCGGGGTGACAGCGGCCGTGCGGCGTGCGACGGGGGTGCCCGTGGACGTCCACCTCATGATCGAGCACCCGGAACGTTACCTGGAAGCTTTCCGTGAGGCCGGAGCGGACCGGATCACCGTGCACTACGAGGCCTGCGCGCATCTGCACCGGGTCGTCGAGCGAATCCGGGAGCTCGGGGCCCTCCCCGGGGTTGCGATCAACCCGGCTACTCCGGTCGAGGTGCTGCGGGACATCCTGTCGGAGGTCGATCTCGTGCTCCTGATGACGGTGAATCCCGGCTTCGGAGGGCAGCGCTTCATCCCGACGGCACCATCCCGTCTGCGCCGCCTTGTCGATCTGCTTGCAGACGCCCGGGTCCCCGATGGGCTCGAGGTCCAGGTCGATGGTGGAATCGACGCCGCCACCGCACCTGCCGTGGTCGAGGCCGGGGCCACGAACCTCGTTGCGGGATCGGCGATCTATGGCTCAGAGGGTGGTGCCGCGGAGGGGGTTCGTGCCCTTCGTCGGGCCATCGAGGGGGCAGGAGTCAGGAAGGCATGAACGCCCCGACCCCGACCCTCGACCAGGCCGTCCTCGACCGGCTCCTCGATTGGGGAGGAGACACGCTCCTCGCTCGAATGATTGACCTCTTCCTCGAGGCAGCTCCGGCAAGGGTCGAAGAGATCGAAGATGCCTCGGTGACGGGTGACCTCGAGGCTCTGGCTCGGGCCGCCCACTCACTCAAGTCCTCGGCCGGCAACCTCGGAGCGGAGCGGCTGCGACGAGCCGTCATCGAACTGGAGACGTTCGGCCCCGAGGCGACCCTTGACTGGCTCGTGGCACGGGCTGCGGCGACACGAGCTGAATACTCCGAAGTGGAACGGACCCTTCGGGAGATTCGAGAATCCATGGCAACGGAGGGATAGGATGACTGCCACGGTTGCGGTTGTGGAGGACAATCCGGACAACCGACTCCTCGTGCGTGCGCTGCTCGAGGACGAGTACGACATCGTCGAGTACGAGACGGGAGTCGACGCCCTTGATGGTTTCGGGTCATCGCGACCGAACCTCGTGCTCCTCGACATTTCCCTGCCGGGAATGGACGGCACGGAGGTGTTGCGCAGGATGAGGGCCGAGCCGGCCCTGTCGCGCATTCCGGTGGTTGCCCTCACGGCACATGCGATGTCGGGCGACCGGGAGCGTTTCCTGGCCGAGGGGTTCGACGATTACGTGACGAAGCCGATTGTTGACGAGACGGTGCTCTTCGACGCGATTCGGCGACTCCTGGCGGAGAGCGGCTGACCCCCGCGACCATGAGCGAGGAACGGGCGATCTCGAGGGCTCCTGCCCGGGCCGCAGGGGCCGAGTTCGAGGGCATGGAGACGCCCCCCGAACTGCGACCGGATCGCACCCGTGGGAGGCTCGTGGCCTACCTGCTCCTCGCCATCGTGCTCGGAGCGGTCGCCTTTCGCGTCGCGGGCGACGGAACGCAGATGGCGCCCGAGCTGCGGTCTGTCCTCGAGATCACGGCCGTCGTTCTGGCGATCATGATCGCTGCGCTCGCACTCGTCCGGTTCTACTCCGGGCGGAACCGGACGATTCTCTACATCGGCACCGGCTTTCTCTGCACGGCGTTCCTCGACGCCCATCATGCCTTTGTCACGAGTCCGGCAGGTCCCTTTTCCATCTCCATCCAGACTGAAGCGGCAGACCTCTCGGTCTGGACCTGGCTCGCTTCGCGACTCTTCCTGTCGCTCTTCCTCTTCGTGAGCTGGCTGGCCTGGTACGTGGAGGAGCGGGAGAAGGGGGCTGCCGCCGAGGAGATGGAAGATGAGCTGTCCGTCTACATCACCGCCTTCGGCCTGACCGGACTCATCTTCGCCTTCTTCCTCCTGACCCCCCTGCCGGGAGCCTTCCGGCCCGACTCGGCCTTTACGCGACCGATGGAGCTCGGGCCCGCGGTCTTCTTTCTTCTTGCCACCCTTGGATACCTGCGAAAGGGTACCTGGAGGAGAGACTCCTTCGAACACTGGCTCATTCTCGCTCTCATCGCCGGCCTGATGGCCCAGGGCGGTATCCTTCCCTACTCGAACACACCCGATGACCTTCCTGATCTCACAGGTCGGATCCTGAAGGTCACCGGATACCTCTTCGTGCTGGTGGGTCTATTGACGAGCGTGCACTCGGCCTTCCGGCAGCAGGCAGGTGTCGCCGACGCGGTTCTTGCGGCGAACACGGCGCTGGCGCGGGAGGTCGAACAGCGTCGGCGTGCCGAGACCATCCTGTTGGAGAAGGAAGAGCGGCTCAGCGACCTGCTCGACCATGCGAACGACCTTGTCCAGACGACGGACCCCGAGGGCCGGCTGCTCTACGTGAACCGCACGTGGTTGCGTGTCTTCGGGTTCGGCGACGGGGAATGGAAGGGGCTGAACGTGTTCTCACTCGTCGATCCCTCCATGCGGGACAGGCTGCGGGAGGTCCTGCGAGGGGCGTTGGGAGGCGAGACGATGGGTGGCTACCGGCTCTCCTTCCGCACGAAAGAAGGGGAGCAGGTCGTGCTCGAGGGTAGTGCGAACGCCCGCTTCGAGGATGGAAGGCCGACGGCCGTGCGAACGATCTTTCGCGACGTGACGGAACAGACCCGGGTCGAGCAGGAGCTGGCCCGATCGCGGGCGAACCTCGATGCGCTCTTTGAAAGCACGGGTGACGCCATCTGGTCCGTGGATTCGGACCACCGCCTCGTGGCTTTCAACTCTGCCTTCTCCCTCACATCCGAGGCGATCACCGGGCGGGCACCGAAGCCGGGACAGGAACCCGAGTACGTCGTGGCACCCTGGGAGGTGTCATGGTTCCGCGAGTGCTATGGCCGCGCGCTTCAGGGCCACCGCTTCTCGGCTTCCCGAGAGGAACGACTGGCGGGGGAACTGCGCACCTACGAGCTCTACTTTCATCCGCTTGAAGGGCCGGAGGGGCCGGAGGGGGTTGTGGTCTTCAGCAGGGACATCACCCGGCGCAAGCAGATGGACATTGCGCTTCGGGAGGCCAAGAAGGAGGCGGAACAGGCGAACTGGGCAAAGAGCCAGTTCATGGCGAACATGAGCCACGAACTGCGCACCCCGCTGAATTCCGTGATCGGCTTTGCGAACCTTCTTCTGCGCAACCGTGCCGGTAACCTGGGCGATCGCGACCGCGAGTTCCTCGAGCGAATTGTCTACAACGGGAAGCACCTGCTCGACCTGATCAACCAGATCCTCGACCTCTCGAAGATCGAGGCGGGGAGAATGGACCTGGACCTCCGTGAAATCCGGCTGCAGGAGTTCGTGCCCTCCGTCATCTCCCAGCTCGAGGGCCAGGTGGCCCATCGCCCCGTCGACCTGCGCCACCACTGGAGCGGGGAGCTTGTACCACTGCATACGGATGAGAGCAAGCTCAGGCAGGTGCTCATCAACCTGGTTGGCAATGCGCTCAAATTCACGGAGGAGGGCAGCGTGACCGTCGAGATCGAGACCGAGTCGGAGAGCGGTATGGCTCGACGAATCCATGTACGAGACACGGGGATCGGCATTCCCGAAGACCGGCTCCAGGCGATCTTCGAGGCGTTCAGGCAGGCTGATGGCAGCACCGCGCGCCGTTTCGGCGGGACGGGGCTTGGCCTTGCCATCTCGAGGGCGCTGTGCAACCTCCTCGGGTACTCGCTCTCCGTCACCTCGATCGAAGGCGAGGGTTCGACCTTCACGGTTCACCTCGATGGCGGTCGGGACCCGAGCGTCCGAAGCCGGCCGGAGGTCGAAGTCGAAGCAGGGGATCGAGAAGCGTCCGAAGCCCAGTTCCACCTCTCTCCACTCGCGGGGAGGCGCGTGCTCGTCGTCGATGACGATCCCGAGGTTCGGACCCTGGTCGCCGGGCATCTCGAAGATCAGGGGTGCGAGGTAACGAACGCGGCGAGCGGAAGGGCCGCTCTCGCCACGGCGAGGGCCAGTCGCCCCGAGATGATCATCACGAAGCTCCTGATGCCGGGGATGAGCGGATGGGAGTTGCTCGAGCGGCTCCGCGACGACCCGGAACTCGCGGACATCCCCGCCGTGATGACCTCGTTGCTCGAGGCAGGGGTCGATGACGACGTGCCCGGGCCGATCGACCTCCTGCGCCGACCGGTCGACCGGGAACGCTTGATCCGTGTCTACGGGCGCACGATGCTCTCGTCACACGGGCGCGCACTCGTGGTCGACCGCGACTCGCGCAGTCGTGGGACGGTCCGGCGCTACCTCGAAGAGGCCGGGCTTGTCGTACACACGGTCGACGAGGTCGAACAGGGGAGAGAGCTCCTCGAGCGCATGGAGGTGGACCTGGTGCTCCTCGGTCTGGGTGACTCTCTGGTCGAGCGGCTGGGTCTGGCCGAGGCACTCCGACAGACGGGGCACGGGGTCCCGGTGGTACTCCTGCTCTCGGAGAACAGCAACGGTGCGGAGCGGGAGGTGCTGCGCACGCCCCTGAACCGAGACCAACCCGACAGCCTGGACCGTGGCGGGGCCATCGTGGACATGCTCGGCAGGTACTTTGGGACCCGAACCGGGGTCATCGCATGATCGATCGGTCCGAAACAGGAGGGGGGTCGGGAGTGACGAAGAGCGTACTCCTCGTCGAGCCCGAGATCGAGCTGGGTCACCTCCTCGAAGTCCTTCTGCGACTGGTCTTCGATGAAGTCGTCCGGGTCCGGAGCGCGGCGGAGTTCGAGGCGGCCCTCGTCGACCTCAAGCCATCGGCCGTTGTCCTTGGCCTCCTCCTGCCCGACGGGGATGGCCGCGATCTCCTGAGGCGAATCCGGGCCGCGTCGCCACTGCTTCCCGTCCTTGCGATCGACATCTCCCCGGGTGGTCAGCTGCGGGCCCCGGCACTCCTTGCCGGCGCGGACCATGTCGTGACGACGCCTCCGGACCCCGCACTCCTGGTCGCTGCTCTCGAAGGCATGATGAGGCGGGCCCAATCCGCCGAGAGAGCTTCTCACCATGATGCGCTCACCGGACTCCTGAATCGGTCCGGAATTCGGGCCGAGTGGGATCGTATTCTCGCGATGGGATTCGGCCCCCCCGCGGTCGCGGTTCTCGAGTTTGACGACTTCGATCGCCTTCGGGGGGAGGGAGGCGTGGAATGGTCGGAAGACCTGCTCCTGCAAGCGGCACACAAGCTCCAGGCGGAGCTGGAGCCTTCCGGCACCCTCGGTCGCTGGGCCGGCGAGACCTTCCTTGCACTGCTCCCGGGTCTGAGCAACAAGAGGGCGGTCGCACATCTGGAGACTGCCCTCGCCGCGTTCCGGGATGCTCGCTTTCCCGCAGCTACCGGCAAGGACCTTCGCCTGGCCTTCTCTGCGGGCGTCACTGTTCCGGCGACGGGGGCCACCTTCGACGAGGTCGTGGCCGGGGGCGCCCGCCTTCTGGAACGAGCGCATCGCGGCGGGGGAGGCCGCGTCGAGGGCAGTCGGTCAGAGCCGGACGAGTCGAGCGAGGGGGTGATTCTCCTCGCCGAAGACGATCCGCTCACCGCGGAATTGCTTCGGCATCGCCTCGAGCGGGAGGGATACAGACTCCTGCATGCGAAGGACGGGATCACGGCGTACGACTGGGCTCTCGCGAACCCGGTGGCCCTTGCCATTCTCGATGTGAAGATGCCGGGGATGGACGGATTCGAACTCCTCGAGCGCCTGAGGCGTATTCCTTCATGGGCTGGAGTGCCGATCGTCATGCTCACGGCGCTCGGGCGAGAGTCCGACGTCGTGCGAGGATTTCGTCTCGGGGCGGACGACTACGTCGTGAAGCCCTTCTCGCCCCAGCAGTTCCTCGCCAGGATTCGCCGGTTCCTCCCGTGACCGACTTGGGTCTCCTGCTCCTGGCGGGCCTCAATGCCGAGTGGCTCATGGGCAGTCTTCTCGGGGTCATGATCGGGCTTGCCCTGCTCGCACTCGGCTTCGGGCTGATCACGGTCTTTCTGAGGGCACGCAACGACGGTCGTGCTTCCCACTTCGGCGACGCGGAACGATTCTGGACGCCGCACATCCTCGACGCCCTCGAAGACCCGGACAGCATCCAGGAGCTCGCAGCGGGAGTGCCCGCCCGGGACCGGGAGGCCTACCTCCGCACCCTCTTTCGACTGGCCGTGAGGATTCGCGGGATCGAACAGGTTCGGATCGAGGCCCTCGCACGCCCTCACCTGCATCTGACGGAGCGCATGCTCCGGGACTCGCGACCCGAGGAGCGGGCACAGGCGGTGCGCACCCTCGGAACCCTGGATCCGGCATCGCATCGGGAAGCCCTTCTCCACTCTCTGAAGGACCCCTCGCCCCTGGTGGCGATGACCGCCGCGCGGGCGCTTTGCCGGCCCGACGATCCGGAGGCCCTCGAGCGGGTTCTTCGCACGATGGAACGCTTCGAGTGGTGGAGCCGCGGATTCCTGGCTTCGATTCTCGCCGGTGCGGGGGCCGAAGCCTCGGAGGTGCTTCGCGGCATCCTCGCCGATCCGTCCGCCTCGATCTCGCTGCGAGCAGTCGCCGCAGAGACGCTGACCCGCCTCGACGACCTCGACGCCGCTTCCGTCGCCGCCTCCGTCCTCGAGTCGTCCGAGGGAATCGACATTCGGGTTTCCTGTCTGCACCTTCTCGCCGCGACCGGACGGCCCGAACACGTCGAACTCGTGCGCCGCCTCACGTCCGACCCCGCCTTTCCGGTTCGAGCCGCGGCATTCAGGGCGCTCGGACAACTGGGGGGCAGAGCAGATCTCGATCTCCTTGCCGAGGGGATGGCCACGGATCCCTCGCCGTGGGCCGCGCTCAGGGCAGGGCAGGCGCTCCTCGCGGCGGGGGGGCGGCACATCCTCGAGGCCGAGGCCACCCGGGACGACCCCATGGGCACCCTCGCCCGCCAGGCGCTGTCTGAAGCCGGAGTGCTCGGGTGATCGATCTCATCTGGGAGGTCATTCTCGGTTTCAACCTTTTCGTACTTGCCTATTTCCTCCTGCTGAACACGGCCTCTCTCGCGCTGAGCCTCGTCTCGCTCCGAGCACTCCGCCGCTATGGCTCCAGCATGAGAATGGTCGACCTTCGAGAGCTCATCTCCGGCGCCGGTGCCCCCCCGGTCACGATCATCACTCCTGCCTACAATGAGGCGGCGCATGTCGTCGAGTCCGTCCGGTCCCTGCTGACCCTCGAGTACGACGAGTACGATGTCCTCGTCGTGAACGACGGTTCGACGGACGAAACCTTCGCTCGTCTCAGCACGGCCTTCGATCTCCGGCCCGCGCCCCGGTTTCCGACCGCCGCCCTTCACACCCAACCCGTGCGCGGAGTCTACCGGAGTCACCGCCATCCGAAGCTCTGGCTGGTGGACAAGGAAAACGGAGGAAAGGCGGACGCCCTGAACGCGGGCCTGAACCATGCACAGACCCCGCTCTTCTGTGCGCTGG
Source organism: Gemmatimonadota bacterium (assembly GCA_007125125.1). GTDB lineage: Bacteria > Gemmatimonadota > Gemmatimonadetes > Longimicrobiales > Gaopeijiaceae > SLDT01. The sequence continues at coordinate 17,480 of SLDT01000121.1, forward strand.
ACGCCGATACCCTCCTCGAACGAGAAGCGCTCCTGCGCATCGTGCGCCCCTTTCTGGAAGACTCGCGTACCGTGGCAGCGGGGGGAATCCTTCGGGTCGTGAACGGGTGCACCGTCCGACATGGAGAAGTCGTCGACGTGGCACTGCCCAGGCGAATCCTCTCGAGGTTCCAGGTGCTCGAGTACTTCCGAGTCTTCCTGGCGGGACGCATGGGCTGGAACGCCCTCGGCGCAAGCCTGGTCATCTCCGGCGCGTTCGGGGTGTTTCGACGAAGCACCGTGGTCGACGCGGGTGGGTACGCAACGGACACGGTCGGAGAAGACATGGAGCTCGTCGTGCGACTGAACCGGCATTGCCTCGACGGGGGGATCCCCTACCGGCTCAGCTTCATTCCGGATCCCGTGGCGTGGACCGAAGTGCCCGAGGACTTCAACTCCCTCGGTCGGCAGCGAGACCGATGGCAGAGGGGACTCATCCAGAGCCTGTGGCGCCACAGGAGCATGCTCCTCCGCCCCCGCTACCGCCGGGTGGGGATGGTCGCCTACCCACACTTCACTGCCTTCGAGATGGTGGGTCCCTTCATCGAGTTCCTGGGGTACAGCGCCTTCATCGCGACCCTCGTCTTCGGCCGCGCCACGCCGGAGTACGTGGCTGCCTTCCTCGCCGTGGCCGTCGTCTTCGGTGTCGTTCTCTCACTCGTGGCCGTTGCGATGGAAGAACTCACCTTTCGCCGCTATCCTCGCTGGAGCCACATCGCCCAGCTCTTCCTGCTCGCAATCGCCGAGAACCTCGGGTACAGGCAGCTCGTTACCTGGTGGCGCGCCCGGGGCACACTCTCGGCACTCCGGCGGCGAGACGGATGGGGCACCCCCGATCGGAAGGGCTTCCAGCGCGAGGCTCAGTCTCCCAACCGTGGATAAACTTCGATGACCGATCCCAGCCCCTCCTTTGATGCCATTCGCGTGAGGAAGGTGAACCGGGCCGCACCCCGTCCCGAGGGCGACTTCGTGCTCTACTGGATGATCGCCCACCGCAGGCTCGAGTGGAACCACGCGCTCGAGCGGGCCGTCGACTGGGCGCGGGCTCTCGATCGGCCCCTCCTGATCTTCGAGGCGCTGAGGGCCGGATATCGCTGGGCTTCACCGAGGCTTCACCGCTTCTGCATCGACGGCATGGCGGAACACGCCGAGCGTCTCGAGGGAAGCCGGGTCGGCTACTTTCCCTGGGTCGAGCCCGAGCCAGGAGCCGGAAAGGGGCTTCTCGAGGCACTTGCCGCGCGGGCGGCTGTCGTGGTCACGGACGAGTTCCCCTCCTTCTTCATTCCTCGAATGGTCGAGGCCGCCGGCGAAAAGCTGGGGGTGCGTCTCGAGGCTGTCGATGCGAACGGGCTCCTCCCGATCGCACGGCACGGGCAACGTTTCATCTCTGCATACCTCTTCCGCCGGCACCTGCAGAGGGTGCTACCGGAGCACTTGAGTGATCTCCCCCGCGAGCATCCCCTCACGGGCGACCCTCTGCGGCCCTTCGCGGGAATCCCGACCGAGGTGGCCGAGCGCTGGCCCGCGACGCCCCGAGCATCGCTCGAGCGCGGTTCGGGGCTCATCGAATCGATCGGACTCGATGCCGGGGTCCAGGCCGTGCCGGCGCGAGGAGGGCGCAAGGGTGGGCTGGAGCGACTCGAGCGCTTCCTCCAGGAGGGACTGCCGGGATACGCCGAAGGGCGCAAACATCCCGACGAGGGCCATCCAAGTGGCCTCTCGCCATGGCTTCACTGGGGGCACATTGCGAGCCATGAGGTCGTGCGCCGGGTCCTGGCCAGTGAAGAGTGGAACCCTTCGCGCCTCGGAGGTGATGCGAAGGGTGCGCGCCAGGGGTGGTGGGGGGCATCGGCCGACGTCGAGGCCTTCCTCGACCAGATCGTGACATGGCGGGAGCTGGGCTACGGAACCGCCTGGAATGATCCGGACCACGAACGATACGAGTCGCTCCCCGACTGGGCTCTTGCAACCCTCGATGAACACAGGGACGACCCCCGGCCTCATCTCTACGACCTCGAGGCCTTCGAGGAGGCGCGAACCCATGATCCGATCTGGAACGCTGCCCAGGGGGAGTTGCGGGAGACGGGGGTGATCCACAACTACCTGCGGATGCTCTGGGGCAAGAAGATCCTCGAGTGGTCATCGTCGCCCGAGGAGGCTCTCGAAACGATGATCCATCTCAACAACCGCTGGGGGCTCGACGGCCGAAACCCCAACTCGACCTCCGGGATCTTCTGGATCCTGGGACGTTACGACCGTGGTTGGCCCGAGCGGCCCGTCTTCGGGACGGTGCGTTCGATGAGTTCGGACAGCACGCGACGAAAAGTCCGACTCGACCGGTACCTCGAGCGGTTTGGGGGGTAGCTCCGCACATGCCTGTCTTCCGTTATCGAATCGAGCTTGACCATCCGGTCGAACGCGTCTTCGCGTGGCATACCCTTCCCGGCGCCTTCGAGCGCCTGACCCCGCCCTGGGAAGAGGTTCGGGTCCGGGAACGCGAGGGGGGCATCAGGCCCGGAGGCCGCGTGGTCCTCGGGCTCCGGAAGGGACCGGTCGAACTCCGATGGGAAGTGGAGCACACCGCCTATGAAGAGAACAGGCTCTTCGTGGACGAGCAGGTCGAAGGACCCTTTTCTCGCTGGAGGCACGAGCATCGCTTCTCTCCCCTGGGAGAGGGCCGTGCCCTGCTCGAGGACGTCGTGGAGTGGGAGGCTCCCCTCGGCTCCCTTGGACGCACCTTCTCCGAGTCCTTCATCGAGCGCTCGCTCGAGCGGCTCTTTGCCTTCCGGGGTCGGCGCCTCGCGAACGACCTCGATCTCCACCGCCGCTTCGAGGGGAGGTCGCGCCCCCTGCGCGTGGCGGTCACGGGGAGCACCGGGATGATCGGGAATGCCCTCGTCCACTTCCTCCGGACCGGAGGACACGAGGTGCTTCGGGTGCGGAGGGGCCGGGGGGACGGGGGGGGCTCGGACCTGCACTGGGATCCGGGGGCGGGGACGATCGACCGCTCCGGGTTCGAAGGGCTCGATGCCGTGGTGCACCTTGCCGGGGAGCCGATCGCGGGGGTGCGCTGGACCCGGGCAAAGCGGGAGGCGATCCTCCGGAGCAGGGAAGAAGGGACGAAGCTCCTGGCCGATGCCCTGGTCGAACTCGAGCGTCCCCCCGAGGTGCTCGTCTCGGCTTCGGGAGTCGACTACTACGGGGACCGCCCGGGGTCGGAGTTTCTGACCGAGAACTCGGAGTCGGGCGAGGGGTTCCTGGCCGAGGTGTGTCGGCGCTGGGAGCGCGCGACGGCGAGTGCCCGCGCCGTGGGCATCCGGACCGTTCACCTCCGGACCGGCATCGTTCTCTCCCCTGCCGGAGGGATGCTCGGGACGGTGCTCCTCCCCTTTCGCCTGGGTGCGGGGGGTCGCATCGGTTCCGGACGGCAGTACATGTCCTGGATCGACCTCGACGACCACATCGGCCTCGTCCACCATGTCATCGGGACCCCGAGCGTGAGGGGCGCGGTCAACGCGACGGCGCCGAATCCCGTCCCGAACGCCTCCTTCGCGGACGTCCTCGGCCGGGTCCTGGGACGCCCCACGCTGGTCCCCCTTCCCGGCGTCGCGGTCTCGGCCATGCTCGGCGAGATGGGGCGGGAGCTCCTGCTCCAGGGACAGCGCGCGCTTCCCGAGAAGGCGCTCGATTCAGGGTACCGCTTTCTCTACACCGACCTCGAGGACTCCCTCCGCCACCAGCTGGGCCGCCCCCAGAATCGGTAGTCAGCTCGGAGAAGAGGGTGGCCAGGCCTGCGCGGCTCCTTCTTCGTGCAGCTCGAGGTGTGCCCGGATCGTGCGGGCCGCACCCTCGACCGCCCTCTCGACCCCTGCCGGATCGAGGCTTTCCCCTCCCGAGACCGCAACGGGCTCGTCCGCCAGGAGCCATGCCTGCGGGGCGATCGAGTGTCCAGGCTCGAGGTGCATGGCAAGGGGGAGCACGAGACAGGGAGCGAGGGCGCGTGCGACAAGGCGGAGCCCGGGTCTGAAGTCGAGGGGTTCGCTCCAGGCAGGCCGAATTCGTCCCTGCGGGAAGAAGGCAACAAAGAGCCCCTCCTCCACCTCGCGCAGCGCCGAGATCTCGCGAAGGGCACCGCGCAGAGTCTGGGGACGTCCCGGGTCGAACCCCACCCCTCCGAGGAAGCGGAGGGTACTGCTCCGAGAGAGCTCGCGCTCGAGCATGATCGTCCGGTGGACGCCCTTGGGGCGAAGCACGCGCTGGACCTCGCGCACGAGAAAGCCGTCGAACCAGCTCATGTGGTTTGCCGCGACGAGGATCGGCAGATCGGGAGGCGGGGGCCGATCGGGAAGGCCGGCAAGGTGGATGGCCCCGATGCGACGTCTCAGCCAGGGTCGAAATCCCGTCTCGAAGAGCCGCCAGGCCGCGGGCGACCCGCGCCGCGGGACGAGGCTCATCCCTGACAGCCCGGGGCAAGGGGAACGGGACGCGAGCGATCGCGCTCGAGGGCGGCGGTCACCTCGAGCCTCCGCGGATCATCGGTCGGGAGGAGCTCGAGCGTGGTGTCACCCATGGCCTGCAGTGTACGGCTGGGGAGCTGTCCGACCTGGGTTGGCAGGAGGCGTGCGACGGCATCGAGATCGGCTCGCACATCGGCGTTCCTGCCGAGGAGCGAGGGTAGAAAGGCGGTCGAGACGAGCCGAAGGTACCGGACCTCGAGGTGGTCCGGGTGGGCCCCGACCTGCCGGTCCAGTTCGGCCAGACCTGCCCGCAGGTCCCTCATCCTTGCAACCGGCCAGAAGCCGTGCTTCGCACGCAGGACGGTGAGCGCCCCCTGGTAGGAGCGCACGAGGGCGGGTGCCGGGCCATCCATCGTCCTCGCCAGGCGGGCTGCTTCAACCTCGGCCCGCTCCAGCTCCTCTTCGTATGAGATCGCGAGGATGTAGAGCGACCGAAGTCGCTGCAGTTCGACGGCATCGCCGGGTGCGCCCGCGGAGCACCCGGCGAGGTGACGGAGGTCGGCGCGGGCGATGTCGAGGGTGGTCCGTTCGCCTGCGCGGCTCTCCCGCGCGTCCGTGGATGGACTGCCGGCCGCCTGAGCATGGAGGGCGGGTGGCAGGAGGAGTCCGGCGACGAGGATCAGTACGGCCGTTCGGGGTGCGAGGCGGGAACCCCAGCCCGAGGTCGGGGGTGCAGTTGAGAACGACGGTTCTTCCTTCCTCGCCTTGAGATCGTCCGCTCTGTGATCCATTTGCCGTGCCTTCTTCTCCGCTGATCATCGACTGTCACGCCCATATCGGTGAGTTCCGAGGCTACGATCTCTCCGAGGAGACCCTTCTCGAGGAAATCGACCGGGAGGGGGTATCCCTGGCGCTCGTCTCAAACATCGACGGAGCCACCGTGTCGGGGAAGACCCGCGGCCTCGACGAGGGTGCGGCAAACCGGGCGACGGCGCACGCTGTTCGCCGGCACCCGGATCGGTTGCGGGGCCTTCTGTGGGGTCGTCCGGGACAGGGATCGCCGGAGGCCCTCGAGCGCTTCGTCACCGAGTCCCTCGCAGCGGACGAGGCCGGACGCTGGACCCGCCGAGTCTTCACGGGACTGAAGCTCCACCCGGAGATGAACCAGTTCGAGGCGGATGCCCCCGAGGTTGACGGCTACATGCGCTTCGCGCGGCGTCACCGGTTCCCGGTCGTGATTCATTGCGACGCCGGGGTCGATGAGGCGTCACCGGAGCGGATCATCGCGCTCGCCGCACGTCACCCGGAGGTTCCGGTCGTTCTCTATCACATGGGCTTCGGGGGGCCGCACGAGCAGACGATCGAACGGACGGCATCGGCCCTCGAGGCGGGCGAGGCCGAGCTGTACCTCGAGACCGCGCAGGCCTCGGTCGAGGCGGTGCTCGAGGCCCTGCGCAGGGTTGGTCCCCGCCGGGTTCTCTTCGGAACCGACGCCACATACTACGGAAAGGGTCACTACGCCCGCTACCATGCCCTGCTGGCTGCCCTCGAGGGAACGCTCTCACCCGAGGAACTCACCCGGGTGCTCGCGCTCAATTCCATACAACTCTTCGCGCTCGAACGGGAGCATGACTCGTGATCCAGACTGACGGTTCCCTTTTCGGAACCCTCTCGGCCGAGGACCTCGGCGCCGACCCCATCCGTGGCTTCGAGCGCTGGCTCGAGGAGGCCGAGGCCGAGAGCTCGATCCGCTATCCGAATGCGGTCATCCTCTCGACCCTCCGGGAAGACGGCGTCGTGGACGGTCGCGTCGTGCTCCTGAAGGGGGTGGATGAGCGCGGCTTCACCTTCTTCACGAACTACCGCTCCTCGAAGGGGCGGGCACTCAAGGCGAATCCGGTGGGGGCCCTGACCTTCTACTGGGACCCGATGGGCCGGCAGGTCCGGGTGCGCGGAAGGGTCGAGCGACTCCCGGGAGAGGAGTCCGACGCGTACTTCGCGACCCGACCGAGAGACAGCCAGATCGGGGCCTGGGCATCGGCCCAGAGCGAGACCCTGGCGAGTCGGGAGGCACTGCTTGAACGTGTCCGTGCCCTCGACGAGGACCATCGAGGTCGCGCGGTGCCCCGGCCGGAGCAGTGGGGAGGTTTTCTCCTCGTGCCTGACGAGATCGAGTTCTGGCAGGAGGGCGCCTTCCGCCTGCATGACCGATTCCTCTTCGAGCGTTCGGGTGTGGAAGGCTGGAGCGTGCGACGCCTCAGTCCCTGAGGGAGCTGGAGAATCCTTCGGGAAGTTCACCCTCCGGGCCGAGGCTCGGGTAGGGGAGGCCGGCTTCGCGCAGGCGCCGAGCGAGTTCGGGCCGGCACCACTCGAAGAGGATTCTGGCGTGGCTCGCCGGATCGAGGCGTGGCGCGTCGTACATGCCGGCGTCGGCTCGTTGTCGCTGGACTTCGTAGAGGAGAAGGGCCGCAGCGACGCTCACGTTCAGGGAGCGCACCATTCCGAGCATCGGGATCAGGACGGTGTGGTCGACGACGGCCAGCGAGGCCTCGCTCACCCCATGGAGCTCGGCGCCCATGACGAAAGCGGTCGGACGAGTGTAGTCCGGCGCCCTGAAGTCGAGCGCATCTGGCGACGGATGAGCGGCGATGACCTGAAAGCCCTCCTGTTGCAGGCGTCCGATGGCGGCGGGACCCTCATCGTGCTCGTGCACGCGGATCCACTTCGCGGTGCCCCCCGAGGTGTCGCGGTGGAGCTTGAGCCCCCGCTCGGGAAAGACTGCGTGAGCCTCGAGGACGCCAACAGCGTCGCAGGTCCGGAGAATTGCCGAGAAGTTGTGCTCCTTGTTCACGCGCTCCATGAGCACGGTAAGGTCGGGCTGGCGGCGGTCGAGTACACTGCGAAGGCGGTGGTAGCGTTCGGGGAGCATGCGCACCGGGTCGGGGGGAGTTGAATGGACGAGGTGTCGGCCGCCCCTGTCGCGAACAGGCCGAATGTCGCAATATAGCGAACCGATGGCTTGCCACGGGGTTGCCACCGAGAATCGCGACTGAACCCGAGGTGCAGAGACCATGTTTCGAGCCGGAATCCTGGTGTTGGCTTCCGCTGCCCTCCTCCTCTTCGAGGCGGGTGAGGTTCTGGCGCAGCAGAGAGGCTTCATGGCGAACGAGGGGCGCCGTGCGGGACCCATCCGGGAGGGTCTCCCGGAGGTTCAGGGGGGGTTCATGTTCTGCCGGCTCTGGTACGATTCCGTTCGACGGGAGCCCCGGGGGCTGGGCTGGAGCACGGACTATCCATCGGGTGATCGCAACCTCATGTTGCGACTCAGCTATCTGACGCCCGCGCCGATCAACTGGTGGCTCGACGGGATTCCCGGACATGCCGTGGTGCGGGCGACGGACCCGGACCGTTTCCGGTGCCCCTTTCTCTTCACCTCGGATGTGGGCACGGTGGGCTTCAGCCGGGACGAGGTCGAGGGGCTGCGGGAGTACCTTCTGAAGGGCGGCTTTCTCTGGGTCGACGACTTCTGGGGTGAACGGGCGTGGGGGAACTGGAGCCGGGAGATCATGACCGTGCTGCCCGAGTACGAGATCGTCGACCTCCCCCTCGACCATCCGCTCTTTTCGGCCGTGTACCAGGTCGACGAGATGCCGCAGATCCCGGCCTACCAGTTCTGGATGCAGACGGGAGGGCAGACGTCGGAGCTCGGAGCCGAGTCGGCCACGCCGAACCTTCGTGCGATCAAGGACGAGACCGGTCGCATTCTGGTGCTCATGTCGCACAACACCGACATCGCGGATGGCTGGGAGCGGGAAGGCGAGGGCGGGGAGTTCTTCCAACGCTTCTCCCCTCCGGCCTACGCCCTCGGCATCAATGTCCTGATCTGGGTCATGAGCCACTGAGCGCAGCGACCGCCGTTGCCTGCCCGTCGAAGAGATGCGTGGTCAGGAAGGCCGCGGTGCGCGGAAGGCTCAGAAGCATGTCGAACGGGTTGTGCCCGGCGCCTGGGTAGATGTGTGCCTCGAAGGCCGGCTCTCCTCGGCCGAGTGCATCCATGGCGGCGATCAGACGCTCCGCCTCCTCGACGGGGACGACGGTATCGGCGGTGCCGTGATGGAGCTGAACGGCGGGCAGGCGATCGGCAAAGCGCGCAGGGGACCGCCTCAGGAGCTCGAGCCGTGCCCAGTCGAGGGTTCCGGTGCCTTGTCTGAGGGGGTCGAGAACCAGTTCCTCGAGAGCGACCACGCCGGGCAGGTTGGGCGGGACTCCCTGCAGGACCTCGCGCACCACCCCCTCCACGAAGGGCCCGAAGAAGTCGGTCGGAGCGAAGAACGACACGACCGCACGAATGCGCGGATCCCTCGCCCCGGCGAGGAGGCCGACCGCGCCACCACGACTGAGACCGACAAGCCCGATCCGGGAGGGGTCGGCCGCCGCGACCGTTTCGAGGGCGACCTCGAGGAGGGCCAGGGACTCCTCCACATCGCCCGTCCAGGGGAGGGAAGGTCCCTCTGCAACCCAGCTCTCACCCCCGAAGCGGAGTGACTCGCCTCCGAAGGCGGGAACGACGAGGATGGCATCGCGCCCCCTGATGCCGAGCACCGTGACCGCGGTCAGAACCTCGACGAGATCGACCCCCGAATCGCCTCCGTGGAGGTAGAGGAGCACGGGGACCGGCTCCGAGGGGGGCACTGTGGGCAGGAGAAGGGCCCCGGTGTGGCGGCGTCCCTGGACGAGGTGCGAGACGACCCGCACCTCGACATCTTCCCCGCCGAGCGACGCCGACCCTGCCCCCTCGAGGGTGACCCCCTCGGCGGCCGGACTCCAGCCCGCCCACTCGGACTCGACCTGGGCGCGCTCGGCCATGGTCGGAGGGGCGAAGAGTGCCGCGACATCGACCCCGCCAACGACATCCGACCCGTTCGCTGGCCCGGAGGGGGAATCGCCGCACCCTGCCAGGCCGGCAAGGGCCACCGCCGCGAGCAGGAGGGCGAAGCGGAAGGTCGGCATGGCGCGGGAGCCCGTCCGGGGGGCCGCGTCAGAAGGTGAGGGTCGCGCTGTGGGTCTTCGCCCCGCGCGCCATGTCACCCGCTCCACCCATCCGGGCGTACTCGACGAGGTCCTCCTCGCCGATCCCGCGCGCCGCCGCACAGGGGGTGCAGACGATGACCCGCAGGTCGTGCCCGCGCAGGAACGACACGACCTCGTCGATCGTGGGGAGCCCCACCGCCTTGATCTGCGAGAGGTCGGTCGCGCGGTGCGCCAGGTACGTTGCCTCCTGCATGAGGAAGATCTCGGGGGGCTCACCGGGAAACTCTCCCGACTCGATCGCCCCCTTCAGCGCGACGAAGGGAAGCGCGGCGTGGTTCGGCTGATCGGGTCCGTGGGTGGCGATGACGAACATGGAGTTCTCCGCAGTCTGCTTGGTGGAAGTCGGGCTGGCTCCTGGCCAATCGAGGGTCGGGTTGACTACCCGGCTTCGCCTTCCGGGGTTCGACCGGAGGCGCCGAGAACAACCCTGATCGCAGCAGCCCCCTCGGTGGGGAGGGGAATCGCCCCCGGGTCGACGTCCCTCCCGTCGACACGGCACGTCCGGATCCCGCGCGACACCCCGTCGGGGTTGTCGACTCGAATCTCGACCCGGCGCCCCTCGATCACCCACTCCACCTCGAAGCCGGGCCAGTCCGGAGGGATCGTGGGATCGAGCAGGAGCCGGTCGCCCTCCCGCCGCAGCCCGAGGATGTCTTCAAGGGTGACCCGATAGATCCAGCCCGCGGAGCCCGTGTACCAGGTCCACCCTCCTCGTCCCGTGTGCGGGTGGGTCCCGTAGATGTCGGCCGCCACGACGTAGGGCTCCACCCGGTAGCGTGCCGTCCCTTCGGCCCCTTCCGCATGGCGCACCGGGAGGATCTGCTCGAGGAGCTGGCCCGCCCGGGCGCCGTCGCCCGTCCGGGCAAAGGCGCTCATGAGCCAGGCCGCCGCGTGCGTGTACTGTCCACCATTCTCCCGGACCCCTGGCGGGTAGGTGGCGATGTATCCGGGGTGAGGGCCGTGCCCGTCGAAGGGCGGAGTGAGGAGGAGCGAGAGCCCCGACTCGCGATCCACGAGCCGCTCCCAGGCCGACTCGAGGGCCCGAGCGGCCCGAGCCGGGTCGGCCCCACCCGAAAGCACGGACCATGACTGGGCGATCGAGTCGATCCGAGCCTCGGGAGCGAGACGCGAGCCGAGGGGCGCGCCATTGTCGAAGAAGGCGCGGCGGTACCAGTCTCCGTCCCACCCAGTCGCCTCCACCGCAGCGAAGAGGGCATTCATGCGCTCCTCGAACTCGCGTGCGAACCCGGTCTCACCCCGGCGCACCGCCACCTCCGACATCGCCCTCAGGACCGTCCCCATGAACCATGCCATCCAGATGCTCTCGCCCCTGCCGTCGCGGCCAACGCGGTCCATTCCGTCGTTCCAGTCACCCGTGCCGATGAGAGGAAGTCCCCGCGCCCCCCGTCGACCCCAGGCGAGCTCCACCGCCCGGCATGCATGCTCCCACAGCGTCCCTTCCTCGGTCGACTGCTCGAACGCCTGGTAGCGCTCGTCCGTTCCCTCGCCGAGGGGTTCTCCACGGAGGAAGGGAACCCTCCGTTCCAGGAGTTCGAGGTCGCCCGTCCATCGCACCGTTCCACAGAGCACGAAGGGGAGCCAGAGCAGGTCGTCCGAGCAGCGCGTGCGCACGCCCCGCGTCGTCCCCGGATGCCACCAGTGGAGCACGTCGCCCTCTTCGAACTGCCGGGCGGCGGCCTCCTCGAGCTGGCGCCGGGCGAGCCCGGGGTCGAGGTGGAGCATCGTGTAGGCGTCCTGGAGCTGGTCCCGGAAGCCGAAGGCCCCTCCCGACTGGTAGAAGCCGGTGCGCCCGCGGATCCGCGACGAGAGGGTCTGGTAGGGGAGCCAGCCGTTCACCATCCGGTCGAGGGCCTGATTCGGAGTGCGAACGCGGACCCGCTCGAGGAGGCGTGTCCACTCCGGGCGAGAGACCCTCGGTGCCGGGGGCGGAGCCGGAGCGTCCGATCGAACTCGAGCGAGCCGTTCGACAAGTTCGTCCCGGTCGTCGGCGACCCCCAGGAAGAAGCAGACCTCTTCGACCGCTCCGGGTGCGATCACGAGCTGGGTCTGGAGCGCTCCGCAGGCTTCGCCCTGGCTGCGCGCTCCCTCGGAGAAGCGCCCGGGTTCGAGGCCCGCAGGCCGACGATCGAGGCGTCCGGGACGCCCGAGGAACTCCTCCCGGTCGACGCTCGCTCCGTCCGGGGCCCTGTCCGTGGTGAGGAAGGCAAGCCGTCCGGCGAACCCCTCGACGAAGGGATTGCGGGCGATGATGGCTCGTAGCGCAGGATCGTAGCGCGAGAGGATGTGGGCGTTCGTCGCCTGCCGGTGCGTGCCGAGGACCCAGTCCGCGAAGAAGGCGATCTGAATTCTCCGCGTGCGTTCGCCGCGGTTCTCGAGCCGGACCCGGACCACCTTCACGGGCTCTGCAGGGTGAAGGCTCCACTCGACCACCTCGAGGAGCCCGGGGGAACCGGCCTCGAGGCGCGACCCTCCCCACCCGTGGCGAACCCGGTGCGCCCGCCTGCGTCCCAGCGGTCGGGGACTCGGACTCCAGAGTTCTCCACTCTCCTCATCCCGGAGATAGACGACTTCGCCCGGAAGGTCGAGGACCGGGTCGTTCGACCAGGGCGTCAGCCGAAACTCCCCCGCATCGCCCGCCCAGGTGAATCCGCCCCCGGCCTCCGTCACCAGGAAGCCGATCTCGTCCCGGGCCACGACGTTCGCCCAGGGGGCGGGGGTCACCTCGCCCGGCCCGAGTTCGACGAGGTACTCGCCCGAGTCTGCTTCGAACCCGCCGTGGGCCGAAGGCTCGGAAAGCGTTGGGAGGGGTTCCAGCTCCGGCTCCCGTTCGCCGGGACGAGGGAGCGCCGGAGCCGGGGTGGCCGGCGGAAAGACGCGTGCCCCTGCCCGCAGCTCCTCGAGGTTCCGTGCGAGGTCGCCCCGACCCTGGTCGAGGGAGACGGTCGCCAGCAGGCGCAACACCTCGCGCTCCTCGGCAGCGAGCTCCCGTGTTGGCACGATGTGCACCCCGCCCCGGCCCCCGAGGTCGGGCGCGTGCGGTTCGTGGAGCACGCCACGCACGAGGTCGCGCACCGGGTCTTCGTAGCCACCGCCCCCCTCGTCTTCGACCACGAGGTCGACCGTGAGCCCTCGCGCTCGCCAGAATGCCTGGGCGCGGAGCAGGGAAACAAGGAGCTCCGGGTCGTCCGGGTTTCGAATCCGGAGGTGCACGATCGGGAAGTCGCCGGAGATGCCCCAGCGCCATAGCCTCGGCATGGACAGGTCATCGCCCCCGGCCGGGGCGAGCCCGACTCGCCGGACACCTCTCGGATAGAGTGTGTGCGAGAGGAGTTCTTCCCAGAGCGGAAGTTCCGCCGGCTCGGCACCCAGCTCGAGGAGTTCTCCCTCGGCTCGGGAGCGGGCGTGGACCACGAGCCAGTTCGCACGCCGCGAGGTGGCGAGGTCGACAAGACTGCGTTCCACCTCCGCCGCCTCCCGTCCCGCCCCGAGAACGAGGGTGAGACGAGCCTCCCCGAAGGCTGGCAGTTCGAGCTCGACGATCGCGGCCGCGATCGGGTCGATCGGGTGCCAGGGCTCGGACAGCGTCGCCGGGGCCGAGGGACGGGTGAGTGCCCGTGGGGCATCCGGTGAGCCTCCCCTTCCGAAGAAGGCCATCCGGTCGCTCTCCCATCCGACGACGCGTGCCGTCTTCGAGGTCTCCGAGCGGAGGGTGATCCCGAGGGCCGGGGGGTCCTCGTCCGCACCTCTCGGGCGCCGCTCGAAGAGGAGGCCCTCCGCACCCGTCAGGGGGCGCACCCGAACGAAGAGCTTGTGGAAGGCAGGGTGCCGGAGATCGTCGCCCGGGGGGGCGAGGGCGATCTCCTGCCAGAGGGCAAGGCGCAGCCTTCGCGTCTCTCCTCCCTCGTTCACGAAGCGAAGGGTGCGGATCTCGATGTCGTCCTGGGGGGCCACGCTCACCCGCATGTGGGCCCGCAGGCCACGCGCTCGCCCGAGGTACTCCGCTCCATGGGGGAAGAAGGTGATTCGCGCCTCGTCTGCTTCGTCGCCCGGCTCCGGGAAGGGGCCCCAGGGGCTTCCCCCCTCCTCGTCGAGGACCCTGAGGTGCGGTCCGCCCGGCGCCCGGCCAGGCCCGGGGTGACCGCGCACAAGGCTCCACTCGCCCCAGCGGGAGCTTCCTGCTCCCGAGGATCCGAGGTGCAGGGCATAGCGGCCGTTCGACAGGAGGTGGACCGGGGGGGGCAGGCGGTCGGCCGCCGGCTGCCAGGGGGTGAAGGCCTCCTCGTCGAAGGCCGGAGTCCGGGGTGCCGGGGTCGACAGGCGGACCTCCTGGGTGCCCCGCCGCCAGGGAATCCGCTCGTGGAGGAAGGGCTCGACCGTGCCCATCCGCGGATCCCGATGCATGCGCTCGACATGCCGATCGCCCGTGAGGTAGTTCCCCAGCGCGGCGAGGATCATCCCGTGGTGGTGGCTCATGTACGAACGCACGACGGCGGGACCGTCATCGCTCTCCCGGGTGCGACCGAAGTCCAGGGCCTCGTAGGGACCCCACGGACCCATGCCGCCAAGAGCCCTCAGTCGCTCGAGGTTCTTCTCCACCGCCGCAGGGGCCCAGGCGACGGCCATGAGCGAGGCGTAGGGGGCCACGACGTGACGCGGCTCCGTCTCGCGACGGAGCGCAAGGTCGGAGATCCCGAAGGCACGGTACTGATAGTGTCCCTGGTGGTCCAGGAGGTGATACCCCGACTCGGAGACCCCCCACGGACGCTTCACTTTCTCGCCGTGCCGGCGCTGCACCCGGATGGCCTGGGACACGGCGGCGTGGAGGAGGGACTCCGGAGGGGTCCGGAGAAAGAGGGTTGGCATGACGTACTCGAACATCGTGCCGGACCAGGAGAGGAGGACGGGCCCGCCCGCGGCCTCCACGAAGGGGCGCCCGAGGTGCAGGTAGTGCTCGAGCGGAACGTCGCCGCGGGCCATCGCAACCGCCGACGCGATCCGGGCCTCCGAGGCGAGCAGGTCGTAGTGGTTCCGGTCGAGTTCCCCGTCGCTGAGCGAGAGGCCGATCCGAAAGAGCCGTCGACGACTGTCATAGAGGAACCCGAACTCCATCTCGCCGACCCAGCGGTCCAGCTCCGCTTCGACGAGATCGAGGTCACGGGCGATGAGCTCGGCCGACGCCCGGCTCCGGGCAAGAGCTGTGCTCAGGGGACCATCCGCATCTCCGAGTGCACGCTCTGCCTCGCGCAGCCGGGCCGGAAGGTCCTTCAGCGCGGGAGCGGGCTCCAGGATGCTCCGGACGAGGCCCTCGTTCGCCTCTTCGTTCGCGGAGAGTCCGAGCCAGGGGGCGAAGAGCGACACCTCGAAGCGGGCCTGCTCCACCTCGGCACGAAGGTGTCCGAGCCAGGCCGCGGTGGGTTCGCCACTTGCTCCGGAGCTGCTTCCCTGTCTGGTGGTGGCGCGAAGGAGGTGGGCCGAGAGCTCGGGGAGAAAGCGGTCCTGCAGCGTCTCGAGACAGTCCGACCAACTCTCCAGGTCGAGCCCACCCGGAGCGAGGCTGGCCGTGCTCCAGTCCTCGAGGCGCGCAAGGGCCGAGTGGATCCCGCTTCCCGGCGCTCCGTTTCCGCTCTCCCGGGCGACCTCGCGCAGGACCCGGATCGTGTCATGCACGCCACGAGCGCGCACTCCCGGACGGGGTCCATGGCTCCGGAGCTCTTCCAGTGCCCCGCGCACGACGAGGAGGGAGGCGGCGAGGTTGCCCGAGTCGACGGTCGATACGTAGAGCGGCGAGAGGGGTGCAAGGGTGCGCGTGTCGTACCAGTTCAGGAGGTGTCCACGATGCCGATGGAGGCGTCCCATCGTGCTCAGGGTGTTGCCGATGCGCGCAATCAGGTGGGGCGAGCCAACGAAACCCAGGTCCCACGCGGTGAGGCTCGAGACGAGGGCCATTCCGATGTTCGTCGGGGAGGTGCGCTCGGCGAGGATGCCCCGCGGGTCTTCCTGGAAGTTGTCGGGAGGAAGCCAGTTCGTCTCGGGGCCCTGGAAGCGCTCGAAGAATCCCCAGGTCCGGCGCGCGAGGAGCCGTGCCTCGACCGGAGGAAAGGTGCCTTCGTCCGGTTCGGGGAGCGGGCGCCGCTCCACGGCGCTGAGCTGCGCGAGGGCGGGCGAGGCGAGCCAGAGAAGGAGGATCGCCGCGACCCAGGCTGGAAAGGAGTCGCCGGGCGAGAGGAGTGCGAGGGCTCCGAGTCCCAGGGCCAGCACGGGCCCTGCCCACATGTCGCGCGTGATCCGAACGAGCGAGGGACGTGAGCCGAGGCTCCGTGCAACTGCGGCAGCGGTCGTCCACTCGAGGAGCCCTCGCCGTGTGCGATGGACCCGGTTCAGCGTCCGGACGATGGCGTCAAGGTTCGAGCGTGCCTCGGCCGGGAGGAAGGCGAGCTCGAGCAGCCCCCGTCCGGCGGCGCGCCACAGCGCTCTGGCCTCCGACCCGAGATCGCCCCTCGTGGGAGGGGTGCGCATGGCCCGGACGAGCGCATCGAGGAGGGAGAAGAAGACGGGGAGCCCCAGGGTCAGGGCGGCGAGCGCCCCGACCGCGCCGGCCATCTCCGGGTAGAGTGTCCACGAGAGCACCAGGAGAAGGAGGAGCGCCGGGGGCTGGAGGGAACGCCGAAGGTTGTCGAGGACCTGCCAGCGAGCAAGGAGGCCGAGGGGGTTTCGGCCCCGCCGGCCTCCGGGAAGGGGTACGTGACGGCCAAGCCAGGGCAGGAGCTGCCAGTCGCCCCGTATCCACCGGTGCGATCGGCGCAGCCAGGCCAGCGGATGGGCGGGGAAGTCCTCGAGAACGATCACGTCGGCCACGTAGCCGGCCCGGCCGTGCGAGCCCTCGAACAGATCGTGGCTCAGGATGCTGTTTTCCGGCACGCGACCGTGCAGGCTGGCCTCGAAGGCCGCGACATCGTAGATCCCCTTCCCGGCGAAGATTCCCTCGTCGTAGAGGTCCTGGTAGACGTCGAAGGCGGCATGGGCATAGAGGTCGAGGCCCCGCATCCCCCCGAAGATCCGGAAGAAGGGGGTGTCGCCGCCGGGGTCGGGAAGGATCTCGAGGCGCGGCTGGAGCACCGTGTAGCCTTCCTCCACCCCCCGATCGGGCCCGAGACGGGGGCGGTTGAGGGGATGCGCGTGGGTGCCGACCAGACGCTGCGCGGCCCCGCGCGGGAGGAGCGTGTCCTGGTCCAGGGTGATGACGAAGGGAATCTGTCTCAGCCGTTCCCGGTCTCCGGCGGCCACCCAGAGCTCGGAGGGTGACCCGAGGAGCAGGGCATTGAACTGACTGAGCTTTCCGCGCTTGCGCTCCCATCCCATCCAGCAGCCTTCGGCTTCGTTCCATCGCCTTCCTCGATGGAGGAGGACGAACGGCCCGCCCGCTCCTTCGCGACCATAGCGAGCGTTCAGACGGTCGATCTCCCTTCGGGCGGTCTCAAGGAGGTGTTCGTCTTCGGGGAGGCGCTCGCTGGGTGCGTCCGGGAAGTCCGAGAGAAGGACGAAGGTGACCGCGGGATCGGGGTTTGCGAGGTAGTTCACCTCGAGGGTGTGCACGACCTCGCGGATCGCCTCGGGCGAGGCGAGCATCGTGGGCACGGCCACCGCGGTGGCTGCTTCGGGGGGAATGCCCTGCCGGAAGTCCATTCGCGGAAGGGCGCGGGGACGCACGACACGACCCACCGCCCAGTTCGTGAGCGAGACCGAGATGCCGAGAATCGGGATGAAGGCGAGCCCGAGGAGGAGCAGGGCCGCCCCGGGGGCAAGACCGGCCCCGAGCGCGAGGAGCCCGGCCAGCGCGAGCGCAACGATGCAGCAGGGATAGGCGATCCCGAGGAGTGCGCGACGGCGAGCGGGTGAGGTGCGGATCGAGGGTCTCGCCCCGAGGGTCCGGATCAGCTCCTCTGCCTGTCGACCGATGAGCCAGGCACCGACGTGATGGGAGCGCTCGCCGGACACCGCCTGACTCGCGAGCTCGATCGCCGTGCGGGCGACCTCGGGCTCGGACCGGCCGGTGGCGTGGGCGATGTCCTCGACGGCATGGCGGTACCGGTCCCGGGTCCGGAAGTCCATCCCTCGGTGGAGTCCCGCCGGGTCCTCGCGAAGGAGCGACTCGACGATCGACAGCTCCTCGACGAACTCTCTCCAGTCCTGGTTGCCCGCTACGCGCAGGGACACCACGCCGGAGCCGATGCGACCACCAGCGACCTGCTTTCCGGTCGTCTCCTGCACCTCTCGGTCGAGCCACTCGAGCAACGCGAGGCGTAGCATGACGGGAAGTGCCCAGAGTTCCGCGAGCGAGAGAGGCTCGCGCTCTTGGAATCCGCGGATGAAGTGGCGCAGCTCCTCCAGCTCGAGCCGCCCCTGAACGGCGTCGACCCAGTGGCGCGCGATCAGGTCGGCGCGCGTCGAGGCGGGGCCGTTGCCAGACTGCTCGGGGAGGAGGGGGAGACGGCGGCAGAGTCCGGGGGTGAGCGACTCGAGAATCGTGTCGAGTGCTCCTTCGATGACGTACTCGTTGTCGAGGATCCACGCCGCGGCCTGACGGGGCAGGGAGGGCCGGGCTCCGGACTCCGTCAGGGAGCGGAGGTGCTCCCGAAATCCACCTTCGAGCTTTCGTGCCCGAGCACGGAGGTCACGAGCCGAACCCCTGCGGGGGTCGAGGGGCCGGCCCCGCCGACGGAATTCATCGGCCAGCTCCCGGCCTTCGCGTCGTGCCTCCCGGATCTTCCTTGCGGCTGCCGGGATCATCCGGTCTGATGCCTCGACGTTGTTCGGGGTCGGGGAGAGCTCTTGGCGGAGCGGTCTTCGAGCACACCTGCCGGGGCACCCTCGCCGGCCATGTCCTGCAGGAGAAGTAACGGCTGGGACGCCGAGAGGAGCGTCGTGGCCGCCACGCTGCCGAGGGGCCACTCCGTGGCTGCTCCCCGACCGTGGGCCGAGAGGACGATCAGGTCCGAGGCACGGGTCGTGGCAAGACGATTCAGCGTCCTGGCCACACCACCGTCGGGTTCGACAATGAGGCCTTCGATCTCAAGCTCTTCGCCGCCCAGACAGCGAGCCATCTCGTCCATGTACTGGCGGGCCGCACGACGGTTTCCCTCTCGAATCTCCTCGACCGGTGCCGGCATCGTATCGCCCGACGGGTCTCGGCTGAGGACCTCGGGAATCGCAAGAACGTGCACCATCTGGAGCCGGGCGCCCGTGGCCCGGGCGAGTCCGGCGGCTACGCCCAGCGCCCAGTCTCCGCGAGGCGAGCAGTCGACGGGGGCAAGGATCTCCTGATACTCGAAGGCATCGGGTGATGGCGGCTCGTCCCGGGATCGGACGAGCAGGACCGACACACCGGCACTGATCGTGACGGCGAGCGCGGTTCCTCCGAGGACGGTGGGAGCCCGCGTGCCGGAGCCGTGATCCGTCACGATGACAAGGTCGTGACCACCACCTCGAATCGCCGCGACGATCTCTTCCGAGGGGACACCCTCCCGCACGCGCGTCTTCACCCGAACCCCCGGCTTGCGGAGCCTGCCGGCCACCTCTGACAGGTACGCTTCGGCGCGTGCATCGGCCAGGCGCCAGGCCAGGGGGTCTGCCGGCTCATCGGGCCCGCGACGGCCCGGGTCGTTCACCACCCGCAGGAGTTCGACCTCCGCGCCCAGTGCCCGGGCGAGGAGCGAAGCATGGCCCAGTGCGCCTTCGGCGGACCGGGAGCCGTCGAGGGGAACGAGAATGCGCTTGATCATGGAGCCTCCGGGCAGACGCGGGTGATTGGCGACCCATCCAGCCATGCGAGCCCCGTGCCGCGCG
The DNA here is from genome assembly GCA_007125125.1 of Gemmatimonadota bacterium. Taxonomy (GTDB): domain Bacteria; phylum Gemmatimonadota; class Gemmatimonadetes; order Longimicrobiales; family Gaopeijiaceae; genus SLDT01. The sequence continues at coordinate 36,930 of SLDT01000121.1, forward strand.
GAAGAAAGCTCCAGGGTGCGGGATGACAGGGGGTTCGATCTCGTTGGCGTTTCGGGGCCACGTGTGGCGCGAGCACTCGAGTCCCGGCGGTCGGACACTTCGTCCCGACAAGATGAGCGAGGGGGCCGAGCCTCGGTTGCACCGGGGCTACTCCGGGACGCGGTCGAAGCGAAGCCCGCGGATGCGGGTCTGGTTCGCGGTGAAGCCGGTGATGCGCCCCTCCTCGTCGCGCTCGAAGTGCACCTCGCCGAACCCCCCGGCCTGGAAGCGGTCCAAGGCCCGGGGCTGGAAGGTGCGCTCGCCCGTGCGGAAGTGCGAGGCAACGAGCCGCCCCTCGCGCACCTCGAGGCGGTAGCCGGTGAGGAGCTCCGGGCTGTGGTACTCGCCCTCGTACTCGCGGAGCTCCTCGGGGCCGGGCTCCCAGGGGTCGGGCGCCTGGCCCTGGCCCTGGCCCTGACCGCCCCCGCCCCCGCCACCGCCGCCC
>SLDT01000075.1 GCA_007125125.1 Gemmatimonadota bacterium
AGCCCGCTGCACGGATCGGCGGGAGGGATCCCGCCCCGGCTGAGCCCGCCGCATAGCCCGGCGGAAACGCCCGCTCCGCATCAGGGGAGGGGCCTGGCCCCGATCCCCGTCACATTGCGCCCGAGCCGGACGACATCGAGGAGCTCGCCCGTCGCGGTGTCGACGATCACCACCGTCCCGCGCCCTCCGTCGTCCTCGACCGGGCCATGCATCGCGTGGGGGTTCTTGTTGTTGTTCGATACGAAGGCTCGCCGCCCGTCATGCGAGAACACGACCTGGTGCGGCGCATCGATCCCCTCGCCCGAGATCCGGCGCACGACCTCGCCCGTCCCGGCCCGCACCACCACCACCTCGTCCGTGTGCTTCACCGGCACCCAGATCTCTTCGCCGTCGGGCGAGAAGGTCGGATCGAAGGCCATGTGCCCGACCTCCACGCTCCGCACGAGCGTCGGGCGAGCCGGGTCCTCGGCCAGATCAAACACCAGGAGCTGACCCGACATCTCGCCCGAGCCCGCCATCAGCCGCCCATCCGGCGAGATCGCGAACTGCACGATCGCGTGCGTCGGCCCCTCGACGTCGGTCAGCGTCACCCGCTCCCGCTCGACCTCGAGCGACGCCAGCTGGTTCGCGCTCAGGCTCGCCGAATACGCGAAGCGCCCCTCCCGATCGACCACCATCGCGTGCGGCTGCGCGAAGAAGATGTCGACCTCCTCGATCTCCATCGTGGAACGCCGGATCATCCCGATCCGCTGCGGCGGGTTCACCGCGCTCATCGAGCGGCTCACGAAGAGCCAGTCCCCCGAGGGATCGAGCGCCAGCATCCCCGCCGACTCCATCGGCGCCTCGCCGACCCGCTGGAACTCGCGGTCGAACTTCACCACACGGTGCGCCCCGATCAGCGTCACATAGAAGTACGAACCATCCGGCTCGACCACCACGTGGTGCGGCTGCGCCCGCTCGGAGTAGCCCAGCTCCGTCAGGTCGATCGTGTGCACGAGCTCGCCCGTCGCCTGGTCGAGCACCGCGATCTGCGCCTCGTCCTGCACGCAGACGAAGAGGTATTCCCCCCCCTCGGTCCGGGAGGAAGACACCTCCGCCCCGCTACCCTCCCCGGCCAGGCCGCCCCCGCTCGCAACCGCACGCTCCCCCGCGGCCGGCCAGGCACAGCCGAGCACGAGGAAGAGGACCAGCGTCGCGAGGGTCTGAAGCCGGAGTCCTCCGGGGGCAGGTGCCCCGGGGGCCCGGAGCCGAAGCCCGCCCAGGGCGACGGCCGCGAGGGCCGGGAGCCGAAGCCCCCGGACCCCGCCCGGCCACCCTTCCTCCTGGCGCGGTGGCTCCCGGTGCCGTGCTGCCCGGTGTCGTGCGGTCAGATGCATCGTCGGCCTCCCGTCAGGATACGGGGCGGGAGTCCTGGAAGCGCACGATGAAGAGCCCCTCCCCGATGCTCGAGACCGAGATCACCCCGTTACGGAAGTAGGGGTAGGTGCTCCAGGCGCCCTGGAACATCGGCTCCGCCTCGTGCGTCGGGGCAGTGTCGATCCACCCCACCTCGACCGGATTCTCGCGGTCGCTGATGTCGAGGATGCGCAGCCCGCTCGAGTAGTTCGCCTCGAAGATCAGGTCGCCGCGGATGTAGAGGTTGTGCGAGACGGCGCGGGTGTCGAAGAAGAACTCCCCGACGACCTGCGGGTCCTCGAGGTCGGAGACATCGAAGATGACCGTGCGCGTGTTGTCGATGAGCCCGTTCATGAGGGCGAGCTCGTCCTGCATGTAGAAGTAGCGGTGGTCCTCGTCGAACCACCCCTGGTGCACGTAGCCCGCGTTCGGGTACGTCGCGATCGAGACCGCCCGCGGGTTCTCCTTGTCGGTGACATCGGCGATCGAGAGGTGCGTCTCGTTCGAGCCCATGCAGATCTCGCGCTCGTAGTAGCGCTCGTCCGGGCCGCGGTAGGTCACGCACTGCACGTCGTGCGAGTAGCCGGTCCCGGTGCGCCCGGTGCGGGTGTCGGCGAAGCATCCGAGGAACTCCGGGTTCATCGGGTCGTTCACATCGACCATGTGGAGGCCGCCTCCGCAGGTCTCCCCGCCCTGGCTCCCGCCCACGATGTAGACGATGCCCGTCTCCTCGTTCAGCCCGATGTTGTGGGCCGAGTGGATCCGGTCGTAGGTGAGGTCGGGCTCGTGCGTGATCGGCTCCCCGTCGTACTCGTAGAGCCGGCGCAGGTTGAAGATCTGCATCCCGTGGCGCCCCGAGGCATCGGCCACGATGAAGGCGTGGTCGTTGAACACCTTGAAGTCGCGCCAGGCGGCGGTCGGAGAGCCCTCGGTGCGGAGGACCTCCCCGAGGTAGATCGGGTTGTTCGGGTCGGTGATGTCGACGAAGGACACCCCGTCGGTGCGCCCGACAAGGACGATCTCGCGCCCCGTCTCCTCGTCGTGCCATCCCCAGGTGTCGTTCAGCCGGATCCCCGGCTCGCCCCCGATCTCGGAGATCGGCAGAAAGGAGAGAAGCTCGACGCTGTTGCAGGCGAAGATTGCCGCGACCCGGCCCTCCTCGCAGTCGAGGGTCTCGCCCGTCACGACCGGGAGGGACTCGGCCTCCGCGACGAACATCGCGGCCTCGGCCCAGAGCCCGTCCGGGCCCCGCTCGTAGATCTGCACGGCGCCGCTCCCGCGCGCATGCCCCAGGAGCCCGACGACCGCGATGTCGCCCCCGACGGCCATCGCGCCGGAGTAGGCGGCCTGCCGCCCGGCCTCGTCCGAGGCGAGCTGGCGGCTTCCGGTGAAGCCGACCTCGCCCCGCTCGAAGATGTAGGCGGCGCCGCGGGTGGCAAGAGCGCGCGGGGCTCCGACCCAGACCTCGTCACCCGACGCGGCCAGCGCCGAGCCAAAGAGCGAGAGGGGCTGCCCGTCGAAGGCCACCATCCGGGCGCGCTCCTGGTAGCTCGTGCCCGCCTGGTTCAGTCCGAAGGCGAAGGCGGCACCGGTCATCTGGTAGAGGGGCGCGCCCACGAGGAAGCGGTCGTCGTCGCGCGCGAGGGCGGCACCGAAGGCCGCGGCCTCGATCTCGGCCTGCGGGGTGATCTGCTGCGCGACCTGCCACTCGCCGTCATCACCGCGCTGGAAGATCACGACACCGCCGCGCTGCTCGTTGCGCGCCGGGGCCCCGACGAGCACGCGCCCGTCGAGGAGGAGGGTGCTCGCACCGAAGGCGCTCCCGCCCTCGTCACCGTCGAGGCGCAGGACGCCGACCTCGCTCCAGCTTCCGTCGGCGTCGGCCTCGAAGACATGCGCGCCCCCGCGGGTGCTCTCACCTCCGGGCGCGCCGATGACGGCGAGGCCCGAGGCTGCGTCGAGGGAGATGGAGGCGCCGAAGGACCCTTCCTCCGTGGCTTCGTCGGAGGTGAGGGTGGCGGTGAGCTCCCACTCGCCTCCGCTCGACCGGTAGAGGTAGACGGCTGCACGGCCCGGGGCCCCGACGAGGAGCCACTCCCCGTCGGCGGCCAGGGCGCTCCCGAAGGTGTCACCCCACTCGGCGTCAGGGGCCTCGAGGCGGCCGGTCTCGCTCCAGGTGCCATCGGCACCGCGGCGGTAGATGTAGACATGGCCGGGTCGGAGCTGGTTCTCGCCCTCGCCCACGAGCACGTCCGTGCCGGAGATCGCGAGCGCGCCTCCGAAGCCGGCGAGCGCACCGTCGTAACCGATCGGGGTGAAGTCCGAGGCGGAGGCTGCGCTGCGTGCGAGGTCACTCCCGTCGAGGGCGCGGAAGGACTGCGCCGCGAGAGGGCTCGCGAGGGGGGCGAGGACGAGTCCGGCCAGCGCCGCGAGGCAGGGCAGGCGAAGGAGCGGGTGCATCGAGTACCTCCGGAAGGGTGATCGAGAACGGTTCCGACGGGATCCTCCTAACCCTCAACCCCTCGCCCGGGTCCCTGCCCGGCGCCCGCACCGCGCACGCGC
>SLDT01000236.1 GCA_007125125.1 Gemmatimonadota bacterium
CCCCGGCGGCCACCCACCGGGCATGTGCATCTGCACGCGCCCTTCGGCGACGGCCCGCTTCATGCGCCGGGCGATGGCCCGCTGCACGAGGCGGCGGGTCGGGGGCACGAGAAGGGCGAAGGCCGCCACGTCGGTGAGCACCCCGGGGGTCACGAGGAAGGCTCCGGCGACGAGGAGGGCCACGGCGTCCATGAGGGCCCGGCCGGGGAGCCTTCCTCCCGCGAGCTCGAGCTGGACGCTGGCGAGGGTGCGCAGCCCCTCGCGGCGCACGAGGGTTGCCCCGAGGAGTCCGGTGGCGGCGACGATCGCGATCGTGGGCCACACGCCGATCCACTGCCCGACCTGGATGAGGAGCGCCAGTTCGATGAGGGGGACGACGATGAAGAGGCAGCCGAGACGCGCGAACAAGGGGACTCCGGGAAGCGCCGGGGGATCGTTCCTTCCGGTGCGGGGTTGTGCCGCCGCAGGAGGATGGCAGATTGTTCGATGGCGGGATCTTCGCGGATCCGCCCGCCTCCAACATTCTCGACGTTTCTTCTTCGAAGCAAGGCACTGCCCCCATGTCCACCGCTCAGACCTACTTCCGCAAGGGATTCGGCCTCAAGGCCGAGGTCCGACCCCTCATCGAGGCCGAGTACCACTCCGCGCTCGTCGACCGCATTCGCAACCAGGGCTACCGGCGGACCTTCGGGGACGTGACGGTGCGGCTGGCCGAGGAGTTCGGCTTCTGCTACGGGGTCGACCGGGCCGTCGACTACGCCTACGAGACGTGCTCGAAGTTCCCCGACAAGAAGGTGTACCTCGTGGGTGAGATCATCCACAACCCCCATGTGAATCGCCGGCTCGAAGAGATGGGCATCGAGTTCATCTACCCGGACGAAGAGGGCCACTTCGACTTCGGCGGGGTGACGGCCGAGGACGTCGTGCTCCTGCCGGCCTTCGGGGTCACGCTCGAGGCCTTCAACGACCTCGAGCGCATCGGGTGCGTCCGCGTTGACACGACCTGCGGCTCGGTGCTCCTCGTGTGGAAGCGGGTCGAGGGCTACGCGCGCGACGGGTTCACCGCCATCATCCACGGCAAGTACACCCACGAAGAGAGCCGCGCCACCGCCTCGCAGGTACGCAAGCACGCGGGGGGCAAGTACCTCATCGTGCGGAGCATGGACGAGGCCGAGCTCGTCTGCGACTACATCACGGGGGCGCCAGGACGGCTCTCGCGCGAGGAGTTCCTCGCCCACTTCGGGAAGAAGGCTTCCGAGGGCTTCGACCCCGACCGGGACCTCCGCCGTTTCGGGGTGGCGAACCAGACGACGATGCTCGCGAACGAGTCGCTCGCGATCGGTGACCGGCTGGAGCGCGCGATGATCGAGGCGCACGGCGAGGAGTACGCGGCCGAGAACTTCCGCTCCTTCGGGACGATCTGTTCCGCGACGCAGGAGCGGCAGGACGCGGTGAAGGAGATGATGGTCGATCCGCCCGACATCATGGTCGTGATCGGGGGATACAACTCCTCGAACACGAACCACCTCGCGCACATGTGCCGGCAGTATACGCGGACCTTCCACATCGAGGACTCCGACTGCATCGACGTGACCACGGGGCTGATCCGGCACAAGCCGGAACTCGCGGTCGAGGCCCCGGAGGTGACGGAGGAGTCGTGGCTCCCCGAGGGACCCTTCGAGCTGGGGATCACGGCGGGCGCCTCGACCCCGAACAACAAGATCGGGGAAGCCCTCGTTCGTGTACTCCGGATCCGGGGCATCGAAGACCCGGTCGGAAAGATCCAGCCCCTGCCGATGGCGGGAGGCTGAGGTCGGACACCCCGGCGGGCCGGGGAGGGGCGCCTCGCGCCCCCCTCCGGCCCCCGGGAGACCTCAGAACTCTCCGGCTTCCTCGCGCTCGGCCATCCCGTGGCCGAGCTTTTTCAACAGCTCCCGGAGATCTTCCTGCTCCTCGAGGCTGAGGTGGTTCACCACCTTCCCGACGAAGTCGGCATGCCCTGGGAAGACTCCCCGGATCAACTCCTTTCCGCGGGGGGTCAGACGGGCGAGGATCACGCGCCTGTCCTCGTCCGAGCGATCGCGGTACACGAGGCCCTGCTCCTCGAGCCGGTTCATCACGAACGTGATGTTCCCACCCGTGACGAGGAGCTTCTCGGCCAGCTCGCCGAGGGAGAGTGGCCCGAGGTGATGAAGGGCCTCGAGGATCCCGAACTGCGGGATCGTGAGGCCGTACTCGTCGACTCGGGAGCTCGCGACGCGTGCGAAGGTCAGGTAGGCCCGGGTCAGAGCGACCCAGAGGCGCAGCCCCGAGTCGGCCGCCTCGTCCCACGGCCGCTCGGCCCCCTTCTTCTCTGCGCGCTGCCCGGGGCGGGTCTTGGATGTCTGATTCGTCATTCGTGTTTTCCGTGGCGTTACTGGCCGATCTGGGCCGGTCAGATGTGGATCGGGCGTCCGAGTGAGGCAAGCGCTGCCTCGGCCACCGCTTCGGAGAGGGTGGGATGCGGATGCATCGCCTTCTCCATCTCCTCGGCTGTCGTCTCGAGGTGACGCCCGAGCACGAACTCGCCGATCAGCTCCGTGGCGTGCGGCCCGATGATGTGTGCCCCGAGGATCTCGGAGTACTTCTTGTCGCGGATCACCTTGATGAAGCCATCGGCATCGCCGTGCGCGAGGGCGCGGCCATTCGCGACCCAGGGGAACTTGCCCACCTGGATGTCATGGCCGGCCTCCCTTGCCTGCTCCTCGGTGAGCCCGACGGAGGCCACCTCGGGATGGCAGTAGGTGCAGTTCGGGATATTTCCGTAGTCAACGGGGCCGTGGGCCTCGCCCGCGATCTTTTCGACGCAGGCGATGCCCTCGTGCGACGCCTTGTGCGCGAGGAGCGGTCCCCCCGCGCAGTCTCCTACAGCGTAGATCCCTTCAATGTTCGTTCGCATCCACTCGTCCACGGCGATGAAGTTGCCCTTCTCGGTGAGCTTCACCCCCGCGGCGTCGAGGCCGACATCCTCGGTGTTCGGGATCCGGCCGACGGCCGAGAGCACCTTCTCGACGGTGAGTGTCTGCTCGTTCCCCTTGGCGTCCTTGAACACGAGGGTGACCCCATCGTCTCCGGGGGTGGCGCTCTGGAGGCGAGCCCCGGTATGGATCGTCATGCCCCGCTTCTTGTAGGCCTTCTCCATCTGCTTCGAGACATCGACATCCTCGACGGGGAGCACCCGGTCGAGCGCCTCGATGATCGTCACGTCGGATCCGTACGCCTCGAAGATGTCGGCGAACTCCATACCGATCGCTCCGGCCCCCACGATGGCGAGCGAAGATGGAGCCTCCTTCACCATGAGCGCGTGATCGGACGACCAGATGTGCTCGCCATCGATCTCGAGAAAGGGGAGACTGCGGGGACGCGAGCCGGTCGCGATGAGGATGTGGTCGGCGGTGTAGGTGGTCTTCTCGCCATCCCGATCGACCTCGACCCTGCCCTTGCCGGCGAGCCGACCCCAACCCTCGATGTGGGTGACCTTGTTCTTCTTGAAGAGCATGCCGACGCCGCGGTTCAGCTGGCTCGCAACGCGACGGCTGCGCTCCTGTGCCGGCCCGAGGTCGAAGGAGAGGTCGCCTGCCGAGATCCCATGCTCCTTCGCCCCCTTCACCTCGTTCACGAGGAGGGCCGAGGTCAGCATGGACTTCGTCGGGATGCATCCGATGTTCAGGCACACGCCCCCGAGCTTGTCGGCCTCGACACAGGCCGCCTTCATACCAAGCTGGCTTGCGCGGATCGCGGCGACGTATCCGCCCGGACCGCTGCCGATCACCAGAAGATCAAACTTCGTGTCGTTTTCCGTCACACATCACCTCTTGAGAAAAGGGACCGGCGAATTGGAAGCGGTCCCGGTCGAGTCGAAATCACGCGTGGGAAGTTAGACAAGGACGGGCCCCCTTGCCAACCCCGAAGATTCGATCGAATCGCGGGGCCGCGAGCGAATCACGGCCTGCCCGGACTTTACAGCCCTCGCGCCCCCCTGTATTGTGCATCCGATCGGTCCGTCCGTCATCGGGCCTCGCGCCCTCCCGCCCTGGAGCCCCGCCATGATCTGGTCCCTCCTCGCCGTCGCCGTCTTCTTCGTTCTGATCGCCCTGATCGTCATTTCGATCTACAACGGGCTCGTCAAGATGCGCGAGCGCGTCGACGCCTCCTGGTCCGACATCGACGTCCAGCTCAAGCGGCGCCATGACCTGATCCCGAACGTCGTCGAGACGGTCAAGGCCTACGCGACCCACGAGCGCGAGACCCTCGAGGGCGTGATCCGGGCCCGCAACCAGGCGATGTCGGCTGCCGGCCCGGAAGATCAGGCCCAGGCCGAAAACATGCTGACCGGCGCGCTCAAGTCGCTCTTCGCCCTCTCCGAGGCCTACCCGGATCTGAAGGCGAACCGGAACTTCCTCGAGCTCCAGGACACCCTGCGCAACCTCGAGGACCAGATCCAGAACGCGCGGCGGTACTACAACGCGGTCGTCCGCGACTACAACACGAAGATCCGCCAGATCCCGGCGAACATCGTCGCGAACGCCTTCCGCTTCGAGGCGCGCGAATTCTTCGAGATCGAGGAAGGCGAGCGGGCGGTCCCGAAGGTAAGCTTCTAACCCCTCCGGACCGGTCCCCGCGCCCCCCCTCACACAAGCGCTGCGAGGGGCTCCTCGAGGATCGCGGCGAGGGTCTGCAGGAAGCGGGCGCCCTGTGCCCCGTCGATGACGCGGTGATCACAGCTCATCGTGATCTTCATCCGCGTCTGCACCTCGAGCTCGTCCTCGACGACCACGGCGCGCTCGACCATCCCGCCCACGGCGAGGATCCCCGCCTCGGGCGGGTTGATGACCGCGGTGAACTCGTCGATCCCGAACATCCCGAGGTTCGACACGGAGAAGGTCGCGCCCGTGTACTCCTCGGGCTTCAGCTTCTTCTCGCGCGCACGCCCCGCCATCTCCCGCACCTCGGCCGCGATCTGCCGCAGTCCCTTCCGGTCGGCGTCGCGCACCACCGGCGTGATCAGGCCGTCTTCGATCGCCACCGCCACCCCCAGGTGCACCCGGTTGAAGCGGCGCACATGGTCACCCCCCCAGTGCGCATTGCACTCGGGGTGACGGGCCAGCGCCATCGCGGTCGACTTGAGCACGATGTCGTTGAAGGAGATCCGGACCCCTTCGTCCTCGAGCATCGCATTGATCCGCTTCCGGGCCTCGACTGCGCGCGTCATGTCGATCTCGCGCGTCAGGAAGAAGTGCGGCACCGGACCGATCGACTCCACGAGGCGCTTCGCAATCGTCTTGCGCATCTGCGAGAGGGGCACGTCCTCGTAGTCCGCGTCCGAATCGGGAGCCGCCGCCGCGGCCGCCGGGACCCCCTCCTTCGCCGCCTGCTCCACGTCGCGCTTCACGATCCGGCCCCCCGGCCCCGTGCCCTCGACGCGCGCGAGCTCGATCCCCTTCTCCTCGGCGAGCCGCCGCGCGACGGGCGAGGCCTTGATGCGGCGATCGTCCGCCCCGTCCGAGGCCGGCTCCTTCGCCGCGGCGCGGTCGTCCCCGGCCTCCTCGTCATCCTCGTCTCCCTCCTCGTCGGCCTCCTCGTCACCCTCCTCGTCGTCCTTCTTCCCCTTCTTCGGGGCCTCCTCGGCGGCCTCCTCCTCCTCGCCCTCGTCGGCGGACTCGCCCGCATCTCCGCCCTCGAACTCCGAGACATCCTCGTCCTCGCCCGCGATCAGGGCGATCACGTCGCCCACGGGCGCGGTCCCACCCTCCTGAACCAGGATCCGGCGGAGCACGCCTTCCCCCCGCGCGACGAGTTCCATCGTGGCCTTGTCCGTCTCGATCTCGGCCAGCACCTCGCCATTCGAGACGGCGTCACCCTCGGCCTTCATCCACTTCACGATCTGGCCCTCTTCCATCGTCGGGGAGAGAGCCTCCATGTGCACCTTCGTCGCCATTCGTCTGCGCCTGTTGGGTTCCGAGCGGTTCAGGGTGGGAGGAAGGCCGCCGGGCGACCCCACCTCCGGCTTCCGGTCAGTTTCGGTAGAGGACCCGGTTGCACGCCTCGACCACGCGGGCGGCATCCGGCTTTGCGATCTTCTCGAGGTTCTTCGCGTAGGGCATCGGGACATCGGCCTGCGTCACGCGCACGACCGGGGCATCGAGGTAGTCGAAGGCCTCTTCCTGGATGATCGAGACGATCTGCGAACCGATCCCCACGTAGGGCCAGCCCTCCTCGAGGTAGACGGCCCGGTTCGTCTTGTGGACCGAGCGGAGGATCGCCTCGACGTCGAGGGGCCGCAGGGTGCGCAGGTCGACGATCTCGGCCTCGATCCCGTCCTTCTCGAGGGTCGCGGCCGCGCGGAGCGCCTCGTTGACCATCTTGCCGTGGGTCACGATCGTGACGTCGCTCCCCTCGCGCTTGACGTCGGCCACGCCGAGGGGAATCACGAAGTCGCCATCGTCCGGGTCCGGCACCTCGCCCTTCAGGTTGTAGAGGAGTTCGCCCTCCATGAAGGCGACCGGGTCATTGTCGCGAATCGAGGCCTTGAGGAGCCCCTTCGCGTCGGCCGGGGTGCCGGGGGTGACGAGCTTGATCCCGGGGCTGTGGACGTACCAGGTCTCGCAGGCCTGGGAGTGCTGCGCCGAGAGCTGGAGCGCGGCCCCCGTCGGCCCGCGGAAGACGATGGGCACGGGGATCTGGCCACCCGTCATGTAGTACATCTTCGCGGCCGCGTTGATGACCTGGTCGAGCGCGAGGATCGAGAAGTTGAAGGTCATGAACTCGATGACGGGCCGGAGGCCGACCATCGCGGCGCCCACTCCGAGTCCGGCGAAGCCCAGCTCCGAGATCGGGGAGTCCACGATGCGGCGCTCCCCGAACTGCTCGAGAAGCCCCTTCGAGACCTTGTAGGCCCCGTCGTACTCGGCGACCTCCTCTCCCATGAGGAAGACGGAGTCGTCGCGTTCCATCTCTTCGGCGAGCGCCTGGTTGAGCGCGTCGCGGTAGGTGATCACGGGCATCGGGTTCCCTATCGGTCGCGGCCGTCGAAGAAGAGACGGCCGTGTTCGTTGATCTCGGAATAGACGTGCGTGTAGAGCTCGGCTGCGTCCGGGAAGGGGGAGGCGTCGGCGAACTCTGCCGCCTCGTCCACGATCTCGCGGACCTCGCGGTCGAGCGCCTCGAGTTCGTCCTGGTCCATGAGTTCGGCTTCGAAGAGCCGCTCGCGCAGAAGCCGGATCGGGTCGGCCCCCTCCGTCTTCTCGCGGACCTCCTCCTTCGAGCGATAGGTCCCGCTGACCGGGTCGGACATCGAGTGCCCCTTGAAGCGGTAGGTGCGGGCATCGACGTACTGCGGACCCGCGCCCCCGCGCACCTCCTCGACGAGGTCTTCCATGAAGGCCCAGGTCTCGAGAATGTCCTGTCCGTTCACGGCATGCGCGGGGATCCCGTAGCCCTTGCCCCGCTCGACGACCGGGAGCGCCGAGACACGCGAGAAGGCGGTGCCCATCCCGTATTCGTTGTTCTCGACGACGTAGATGACGGGGAGCTTCCAGACCGCGCTCATGTTCAGCGCCTCATGAAAGGCCCCCTGGTTCACCGCCGCGTCTCCCAGGAAGCAGACACAGACCTGGTCCTCTTCCCGGTAGCGGATCGCCCACCCGAACCCGGCCGCGAGGGGTACCTGGCCCCCCACGATCCCGTGCCCGCCCATGAAGCGCTCCTTGGCTCCGAAGATGTGCATCGAACCCCCCTTGCCCCGCGAGGCACCCCCGTCGCGGCCGTAGAGCTCGGCCATGACCGGCCCGGGCTTCATCCCCTTCGCGAGCGCCTGCGTGTGATCCCGGTAGGCGGTGATCACGTAGTCGTCGTCGCGCAGCGGTCCAATCATCCCGAGCGCCACCGCCTCCTGCCCGATGTGGAGGTGGCAGAAGCCCCCGATCTTTCCGATCGCGTAGGCCTCCTCGGCCTTCTCCTCGAAGCGGCGGTAGAGGAGCATCTCGCGCATGAACGCGTGCAGCTTCTCGCGCGAGAACCGTTCCAGCGCCTTGTCCATTGCCTGACTCGTCTGGGCCATCTTCCTGGTCTCGGTCGTCAAAGTCACGTCGTGCCGGGGCGACCCATCTCGAGCTGAACGAGCCCGGGAAGGGGCACCTCGGCGGGCGCAGGGATATCGGCTTCGAGCACGTCCTGAATCGCGCCGGGGCCACCAGCCACGACTTCCCTTGCCTGCTCCTTGGCATGGTACGATGAGCGCACGAGCGCTCCCGACTCCACATGGCGAAAGCCGAACTCCCGCTCTCCTACATCCTTCCACATCCGGAATTCCTCCGGGGTGACCCACCGGGCGACCGGAATGTGGTCGGCAGAGGGGCGCAGGTACTGTCCGAGGGTCAGGATGTCGACGGCCGCCTCTCGGAGGTCGTGCATGGCCTGGCGTATCTCGTCCTCGCGTTCGCCCATGCCGAGGATGATCCCCGTCTTCGTGAGAATCGAAGCGTCGATCCGCTTCGCTGCCCCGAGGTACGAGATCGAACGCCAGTAGCGACCACCGGGCCGCACGTCGGGGTGCAGGCGCTCGACCGTCTCGAGGTTGTGCCCGAGGATCGCCGGGCGGACCTCCATGACGGTGCGAAGCGCGTCCTCGTCACCCTTGAAGTCCGGGATCAGCACCTCGACGGAGCACCCGGGGACGCGGGCGTGGATCTCCCGGATCGTGGAGGCATAGATCCCCGCCCCCCCGTCGGCGAGCTCGTCCCGGTTCACCGAGGTGATGACGACGTGCTCGAGCTCCATCGCCTGCACGGTCTCGGCCACGCGTCGCGGCTCGTCCTCGTCGAGCTCGGTGGGCATCCCATGGGCCACCGCACAGTACTTGCACGCGCGAGTGCAGACGTCGCCGAGGATCATGAAGGTCGCGGTTCCCGCCTCCCAGCACTCCCCGATGTTCGGACATCCCGCCTCCTCGCAGACCGTGTGGAGCGACTGGCTCCGCATGAGCTGCTTGAGACGCAGATAGTTCTTCCCTCCGGGCGAGCGTACCTTCAGCCATTCGGGCTTGCGGTCACCCATGGGGACCGTGCGGATCCCCTCGTGTGCTCTGATCCGTGCCGTTCCCTTTGGCTTGACGATCCCGGTGTCCTTCGTTCCGGGATGGTATCCACCGGCTGGCTTCACGGTCGTCCCTGACACCTGTCGTATCCCTCCCGGCTCGGGCACGCGAGTAGCCCGGGCCACTTTCGAGTCTCATGGTCCCATCGTGTGGCCCACCCGAGGGGGCAAAAAAAATGGGCTGTGCACGACGGCGCGGGAGCGCCCGAAGTGCCCTCTTCCCTCGGGTGGTTCGGCGGGTTTGCCACGATGATAGCACCCTTCGCCAGAGGGGGGCAACTCTTCCGTGACTCGCGCGCGCCCTCGCTCAGCCGGGGGCGGAGTGCTTCATGAGGTGCTCCACGACTGCGGCCGGATCGTCCGTGACGAGCATGAGGTCGAGATCGCCGGGCGAGATCATCCCCCGCTCTTCCATGACCTTGTCGAGCCAGTCGAGGAGCCCGGCCCAGTACTCTCGTCCGAAGAGGACGACCGGGAAGTCGCGGACCTTCTGCGTCTGGATCAGGGTGAGGGCCTCGAAGAGTTCGTCCATTGTCCCGAAGCCCCCGGGGAAGATCACGAACCCCTGCGCGTACTTGAGGAACATGGTCTTGCGCACGAAGAAGTAGCGGAAGTCGATGCCTCGAGTGACCCAGGGGTTCATGCCCTGTTCGAAGGGGAGCTCGATGTTGCAGCCGATCGAGGGGGCCCCGGCGTCGGTTGCGCCCCGGTTCGCCGCCTCCATGAGCCCGGGGCCACCCCCCGTGATCACTGCGTACCCGGCCTCGCCGATGAGACGGGCCGTTTCCCGGCACACTTCGTAGTATGGATCATCCGGAAGACTTCGAGCCGACCCGAAGACGGAGACCGCCGGTCCGAGGCCGGCAAGCTCTTCGAACCCCGCCACGAATTCCCCCATGATTCGGAACACCCGCCAGGCATCGACACCCATGCCGGGTGCAATCGAAGGCACCTCGACACCGCTCTGGAGCAGCCGCTCGTCTTCGGTTCGGGGCAGATGGGTCCCCGTGCCGGTGTCGGCGTCGCTCCCCGGCATGCTCACCCGCCGTCTCCCCCGGTGAAGCGTTCGGCGGCACGGCGCATCTCGGGCAGGGCCGGTTCGTGCTCCCGGTACTCGGGCCGATCCTCGCGCGCCCTCTCCTGGTCCCAGACCTCGAGGAGGCGCCGGTGGTAGCGCTCGGCCAGTGCATCGTCACCAAGCTCCTCGGCAGCGGCGGCGGCGGCGGCAAGATTGAGGAGATGGTCGGGGTCATCCGCGAGTCCCTCCTCGGCCGTTCGGAGGGCTCCCTCGAAGTCAAGGGCCGCCCGCTGGAGCAGAGACAGGTGAAAAAGGCCGTCCAGGTCCAGGGGGCGAGCGATCTCGTAGGCGTCGATCGCCATCGGGAGGAAGTTCAGCACCTCGATGGTGTCGCGCGCGGTGAGCGCCCGCATGACACGGTCGTAGAGGCGGTCGGCGGCCTCGCGGGGGGTCATCTGGGAGAGATCGATCTGCGGCGCCGGGCCGAGGGCACCGGGCTGCCCCATGGCGGCCGGAGCTCCCGGGGGCTGGGGCCCGCCACTGCCGAGCACGGCCCAGCCACCCACGATGAGAAGGGCGACGAGGAGGGCGCCGGCTACCCACCAGGCGGGGTCGGGGGCACCGCTCGCTCCGGCCGGTGCCTCGCCCTGGCCGGTGGCGATGCGGACGGGCGAGCCGCACGCGGAGCAGAAGCGGCGGCCGGCCGCAATCGGCTGCGAGCAGGTCGGGCAGTCGAGTTCGGCAAGGGAGGCTCCGCAGCCACCGCAGAAGCGGCCCTCGGCGGGATCTCCACACTGGGTACAATGCATTGGGTTTCCTGCGCGGTTCAGTCGATTGTAGATTCGTCTCGGAAAGATACCACGAAGCCCCGAGCCCGGGCCACCGTGTTCCGCTGTGCGTTTCTCCCCCCTGAAGTGCGAGCCCCCATGTCCGCGTCTCCCCTGCGGTTTGTTCTCCCCTTCCGGAAGGCCTTCCCGAGGTGGCTCCTGGCGCTTGCGTGCCTGGCCGCTGCGGGCGTGGTCCCGGCGACGCCACTGGCGGGTCAGGTCCAGGCCGACACGCTGAGGCCGATACCGGCCGATGCCTGGGGGTCGCCCGGCGCCTGGACGCTCCTGGACCGGGGTCGAGAGGCGCGGGGACGCATCGCCGAGGGCCTTGCCAGCTACGAGGGTCTGATGGCAGAGCGCTTCTACATGGGCCTCTCGGCCGACCTTCTCCGGAGGGAGCGCGGGGTCATCCACCAGACGCGGACGGGTTGGATTCGCTGGACCGCCGAGGGCGAACGCAGTGTCCGGTGGGACGGTGCGCGGAGGGACCTTCCCCTCTTCGGACTGTCGAGTGCCCGACGGCAGGGGCAGGCCGAGGCCCTCGGGCGACGGCTCGCCCGGCCGATCCTCCCCCCGCCCCTGGCCTTCGATCCCGGGAGCGACCGGCTCTTCTTCGGCGACGAGTGGGTGCTCAACCCTCTCGCCGACACCGCCGAGTACCATTACCGGTTCGCGGAGGGTGACACCCTCTCGCTGCGACTGCCCGGGGACGATGCCGAGCTGCGGCTGCTCGAACTCCGGGTCGAGCCACGCCGCTCGGACTCCCGGCTCGTGGCAGCCTCCCTCTGGTTCGACCAGGCGAGCGGGCAGCTCGTACGGGCGGGGTATCGGCCGGCCCGCCCCTTCGACCTCCAGGTCGACTCGCCGGACGGGGGCTCGGACGTGCCGGGGTTTCTGCTCCCAATCCGTGCCGAGATCCGCTACATCACCGTGGACCACGCCCTCTTCGACTTCCGGTGGTGGATTCCCCGACGTTTCGCCTTCGAGGGGTCGGGCCAGGTGGCGAACCTGGCCCGCTTCCCGGTCCAGTTCGAGTGGCTCGTGAGCGAGCTCGAGGTTAACGAGGAGCCTTCGTCAGTCTTCGCGCTTCCGGACTCGCTTCCCGAGGGTTGGGTGGTGAACCGGGCCACGATCGAACGCCCGGACGGTGATCGCGAGCTCACCGTCATCGTGCCGCCGGTCGACACGTTCACCGCGAACGCGCCGCGTCCGGTGAGGCGTGTGCGAGCCCCCTCGGCCTTCCGCCCGGACGAACTGAGTTCGCTCGAGGAGGAGCTGCGGCGCCTTCTGCCCTCGCGGGCGGGGCTTCCCCTGCAGGCGAGGTTCGGCCTGCAGGACGGGCTCACCCGCTTCAACCGGGTCGAGGCGCTTTCGACCGGCGCCTCGGTGGACCTCCCGCTGGGTGGCGAGGTGCGGGGACGGGGCAAGGTGCGGATCGGCGTGGGAGACCTCGAGCCCGGAGCCGAACTCGCGCTCTACCGGGAGGGGCAGGCCTCTCGCCTCGAGGTCGAGGCCTACCGGCGGCTCGCCTCCTCGGCGGAATGGGAGCGCCCCTTCACCTTTTCCCGCTCGCTCGGGACGCTGCTCTGGGGGGGTGAGCGGACGCCCTTCTACCGGACGACGGGGCTCGGCCTGGCCCGCACGACCGGCAGCACGACGCTGAGGAGCGAGGCGCGGCTCTTCGCCGAGGAGCACCGGTCGGCCCGCCGCACGACCTCCTTCCACCTCGGGCGCGCGTTGTACGGGGACACGCTTCCGCTCAATCCCCCGGCCGACCGGGGGCGCTGGGCGGGGGGGGAGCTCTTCGTGGGCTGGCAGAACGGGGTCGACCCCTGGCGGGTTCAGCTCCTCGCCGAGAGTCGGCTCGAGGGTGCGGGAGGCACGACCTCGTACGCCCGCGGATGGGCGTCGGGTGCGGTGCGGGTTCCGGTAGGTCCGACCTGGTCTTTCGCCCTCGAGGGTGGGCTCGGGCAGTCGGCCGGGGACGTTCCCGTTCAGCGACGGTTCTACCCTGGCGGCCCGAGGGTCTTCAGGGGTGCGCGTACGGGTGAGTCTTCGGCCGAGGCCTTCTGGTTCGGACGGCTCGAGGGAGCGCGCGGCCCGGCCGGCGCGAGGATTACGGGCTTCGTCGATGTCCTCGGCGCGGCCGACAGGCGCGACGACCTCTTTCGGGGGAGTCCGGAGTGGGCAGCCGGGGGCGGGCTCTCGCTCCTGGACGGGCTCCTTCGCATCGATCTCGTGCGAACCCTTGGAGACGACGGCCGGGTGCGACTCTTCGCCTATCTGGACGGACTGCTCTGAGGCTGGTGGGGGTCGCGCGGGTCAGAGCCCGGAGGGACGGTCGATGAAGGACCAGGCGAGGCCAAAGCGTGCTGCGGCGCGCTCGGCGAGAGCCCGGACTCCCCACGTCTCGGTGCGGTAGTGGCCGCCGAGCACGAGGTTGATTCCGAGTTCCCGGGCATCGACGTAGTGCTGGTGCGATGCCTCGCCGGTCACGAGGGTGTCGATCCCGGCATCCGCGGCCTGTCCGAGGAAGCTCGCTCCACCCCCGGTGACGACGGCCAGGCGACGTACCTGGCTGGGTCCGGCGGCGATGACCTGCACCGGGCCCCCAAGGGCATCGACCAGTCGGTCGCTCAGGGCCGCAAGCGGGAGGTCGGCGTCCAGAGCCCAACCAATGTGCCGGTCTTCGTATCGTCCGAAGGGGTGGGTCGGCTCGAGTCCGAGAGTGCGCGTGAGAACGGCAGCGTTCCCCACCTCGGGATGGGCATCGAGCGGCAGGTGTGCGCTGTAGAGATGGACGCCTGCCTGGATCAGGGGTCGGACTCGACGCATGAGGCGTCCAGTGAGGGGCGCGGTACCGGACCAGAAGAGACCGTGATGCACCAGAAGGGCGTCGGCGTCCAGGGCGACGGCGGCGGCGATGGTCTCCTGTGACGCATCGACCGCCACGGCAAGGTGCCGGACCGGCCTCGTCCCCTCGACCTGCAGGCCGTTGAGAGCGGGTGCGTAGTCTGGAAAGCCCGGGAGGTCCAGGAGCTCGTCGAAAAAACCGAACAAAGATTCGGTTTTGTCCCATGCCCTGTCCGGGCCGGACTCGGAGGGCTCTGATTGGTCCATCGTCATCCTCGTTTCAGCTACAGTTGTCCACAGGCCATGATGCGCCGGGTGGAGCGGGCCGCTTCGTACCTCGGAGTGTTGATATGGCGGCAGCCTGGGGGCTCACCTCGTGTGGTGCAGGGAGCGCCATCTTGCACTGAACGACTGAAAGAACTTCTGGCCACTGGGCTCCGGACGGTTTTGCGCACCTTCGGCCCCAGTGTGGAAAAGTCCTGTGAGGGCTGTGCGAAAGCATGTGGAGAACCCGCTGGCGAGCTCGTTCTGCACGGGTCGGCCCGCGCCTGCACGCTCGAACCGGAAGGTTTCCCCAACTGTGGATAACGGCGTGCGTCAGGATGAGCTGGCCAAAGATTCCTGGGGGGCTTCGCTCCGTTCGACCGACCCCATTTCGATGGAGCCATTGAGGAGGGCCCCCTCCTCGAGCTGCATTCTGCGGGCGCGAACATCCCCCTCGATTCGAGCGGTTGCCTGAATCTCCAACCTGGACTCGGCGACGAGGGTTCCGCGTACCTCTCCGGAGACAATCGCATCGGCCGTCGTGATGTCTCCCTCCACGACTCCGTCCTTGCCGATGACGACCGCCTTCCCGGCCTGCACGGAACCGTGCACGGTGCCCTCGATGCGGATCGTTCCGTCGGCCCGTAGATCCCCGGTGACGTGCATCCCCGCCCCGATGATCGAGATGACGGGGGCTCCATTCGTCTCGGATACGCTGCGTTCTCTGGACTTCAGCATGAGCCGGAGGGGTGGAGAGGAGGTGGACCTGCGCGCTGAAGAAGGTAGCGTGCGCCGGCGCCGGGGGGTAGGCATCGCTTCCTGGGGCCGCAAGGGCAGGGGGCGTGCAGGGGCGGTGTCCGAGTCTCGACCCGGAACCCCGCAGCGGAGATTGTAACCGGGGTCGACACCGCTGGATCAGGGCTGTCGGACGTAGTCGAGGGGGTTGACCGGCCGCCCATCTCGCAGGATCTCGAAGTGCAGATGCGGGGCCGTCGACCGACCGGTGCTCCCGGTCAGACCGATGACTTCGCCGGGCCGCACGATGTCGCCCGGACGAGCAAGTAGCAGGGAGGCATGGGCATAGAGGGACCGATATCCCTGGCCGTGGTCCAGGAGCAGGTGGAGCCCATAGACTGGATCGTCCGCGGCCTCCACGACCCGCCCGAGCCCCGCGGCGAGAATGTAGGTGCCCGTGGGAACGGCGATGTCGATTCCGGGATGCTCCCGTTCGGCCCCCTCCACAAGGGGTTGGGTGATGAAGCCCCGGTCGGCGAGGGGCCAGGCCGACGGGGGTCCCTCGGCCGGGGCGGGTGCCCCCGGCATCGCGCGCCCTCCGGCCGGGGGCAGGAAGGGACCACTGCCCGTCCCGGCCTGGCTTTCGGGGCCGAAGAGCGCCGTGAGTCGCGCGTAGGCGCCCTCGACCTGGGCGAGCGCGTCGGCGAGTTCGTCCACGACCGCGAGCTGCTCTCGCGCCTCCGCCAGGTCGGCTCGGAGGTGGTGTGCCTGTCGAGCCTGCCATGCGAAGACGACCCAGCTAATGGCGAGCAGGACCAGCACCGCAGGCGCGGCCACGGTGGCGATGCGAGCGAGCCGCGCCCATCGTCCGCTCAAGCGGAAACTGCGTGTGCGGCCCGAGCCCCCGGGGATCAGCTGGATCGTGATGTCGTCTCGCCCGTCGTCGTTCCGCTCACCCATCCGACCCCTACCCCCTCACCCGACGATGTCCTCGACCTGCCGACCCGTCATGAGCCGGAAGAGGCGCGCAAGGTCGTCGTCGGACCGGTACGGGATCCGGATCTCGCCCCGCTCCCCTCCGTCGCCCCGGAGGAGGACCCGCGTGCCGAAGTGCGCCTGAAGCGCGTCCTCGACCGCGCGCTCCGCGTGCGGGCGGGGCGTCGGCCCGTCTGCCGGCGCGGGACGGGCCGCAGTCTGTTCGGTCTTTGTACGGCAGCGTCGCTCCACCTCTCGCACGCTCCAGCCCTCTTCGGCGGCGCGCCGGGCGAGATCAATCATTCGGCCGGGATGCTCGAGGCTCAGGAGGGCCCGGGCGTGCCCCATCGTGAGGCGGCCTTCTTCGAGCAGGCGTCGCACCCCACCCGGCAACCCGAGCAACCGCAGAAGATTGGCGACGGTCGGCCTGCTCTTGCCGACCGCTTCGGCCACCTCTGACTGCGTCAGCCCGAAGTCGTCCATCAGGATGCGATACCCCTCGGCCTCCTCGAGCGGCCCGAGCTCACTCCTTTGAATGTTCTCGACGAGGGCGACGACCAGGAGCGCCTGGTCGTCCAGGTCCCGTACGACCGCCGGAACCTCCCTCCAGTCAAGCTGGGTCAGGGCGCGCAGACGCCGCTCGCCTGCGACGAGCTGGTATTCGCCGGGAGTCTCCGGGTGCGGGCGGACCACGAGGGGCTGCAGGAGCCCGTTCGCCGCAATGCTCTCCCGGAGCTCCCGCAGCTCCTCTTCTCGAAACTCCTGGCGAGGCTGATACGGATTCGGGACGATCGCAGTGCGCTGGATCGTCCTCAGCCCGGGATCCGTCTTGTCCGGAGCCAGGACATCATCGCCAAGAAGCGCTCCCAGGCCCCGACCGAGCCTTCCCTTGCCCCCCTTCGCACCCGCCCTCACGCCTGCTTCTCCGGCAGCGCCTCGGCTGCGCGGCCCCGGTCGCGAGCCAGAAGTTCCTGGGCCAGAGCGAGATAGCTCTGTGCCCCGGCCGAGAGCACATCGTAGGTGACGATCGGCTGTCCGAAGGATGGCGCCTCCGCGAGGCGGACGTTGCGCGGGATCGTGCTCTGGAACACGCGCGGGCCGAAGTACTCGCGCGCCTCCTCGCTCACCTGCTTCGACAGGTTTAGTCGCTTGTCGAACATTGTGAGGAGGACGCCCTCGATCTCCAGACCCGGGTTGAGCTGACGTTGTACCAGACGCACCGTGTTCAGGAGCTGGCTCAGGCCCTCGAGCGCGTAGAACTCGCACTGGATGGGAATCAGGACGGAGTCGGCGGCCGTGAGTGTGTTCAGCGTGAGGAGCCCCAGCGAGGGAGGGCAATCGACGAGGATGATGTCGTACTCGTCCCGAAGGGGTTCGAGGGCCTTTCGGAGGATGCGCTCCCGCGCAGGGCGATCGATGAGCTCGATCTCGGCACCCACGAGGTCCCGGGTCGATGGAAGGAGGGCGAGCGTCGGGAAGTGGAGCTGCGAGATGACGCAATCGCGCGCCGGGCGTCCCTCGACCAGGACATCGTAGATCGTGGGGAGCGCGTCGGATTTCTCCACGCCCAGACCTGAGGTGGCATTGCCCTGGGGGTCAATGTCGATGACGAGAGTTCTCCGCTCGGCCACCGCGAGCGAGGCTCCCAGATTGATTGCGGTCGTGGTCTTGCCGACGCCGCCCTTCTGATTTGCGATTGCGATGACGCGGGCCATGCCAGACGAGGTGCGAGGATCAGGACGAGGGTGGTCGGGCTGCGGGGTCGGAATATAGATCCGCGTCACCCCTCTGAACACCCTCGGCCGGCGATGTTTCACGTGAAACGCTTGCTCGAGCCACCGGACGCGCCCGGCGCGTCGCCCGGCAGAAGAGCTTGGCGGCGGAGTCCGGTCTACCCGCATCGACCGCTGGGGTTCATCCCGCCGCGCCGGAGCGCCGGCGGACGCCTCGGCTCCGGGAGGT
The DNA here is from genome assembly GCA_007125125.1 of Gemmatimonadota bacterium. Classification (GTDB taxonomy): domain Bacteria; phylum Gemmatimonadota; class Gemmatimonadetes; order Longimicrobiales; family Gaopeijiaceae; genus SLDT01. The sequence continues at coordinate 17,767 of SLDT01000236.1, forward strand.
CAGGAGCCGCCGCGGTCCGCGCCTTGGGTGTGCCGCCGAGGCGCCGGGGTCCGGCGCGAGGGGCCCAGTGCGCTGATTGGCCCCCTGCTACGTGTTGGTCCTTGCAACCGGCCCTCGCCGCGATTCGCCTCGTCCCGTGCGGCCGGGCGATCCGGCCAGGCTGGTTCGCGCGCTCGGCCGCGGGCCCGCGCTGGAAAGGGTGGTAGGGAGGCAGGCCGCCGCCGCGGAGGGGGGTTGCGGCACGACGACTCGCAGCCTTTGCGCGTCAATGACCCGGCCCGCTCCCCTTCTTCAACGGCCTCTTGACGGTTCCCGATTGCGGGTGAGCCCGTCAACCAGTCCGGAGCAAGGACTCGACCCTGTGGGACTCTCGGTCGCCTGAAGCCCATCGGGGAGATGCCCGCCGGTCCGGTTGCGGGTCCGGGGGGGTCCGGCCGCCGCCCGAGCTGGCACGGCATGGCCGGGCTCGGAGCGCAGGAGTCGGGTGCCGGTCCGGGGAGGGAACACCGAGCGGAACCACTCCCGCTTCATGCCGCGGCAGGGCCCCCGCAGGAATGTTCCACGTGGAACGCAAGGAGTGGAGGCGAGCGTCCGGTGGTGAGCGCCCGTTCGCAATCCCGGGCGCCCCTCGTACCGTCAGCCGCCCCGCATCACCTCCGCCACCTCGCGCAGGCGTCGGCGCAGGGATGGAAGATCGTCAACGAATTCCACGCCCGCCGGTCTCAGGCGCTCGGCGTGCGGCCGTGCAGCCGGACCACCGACGAAGATGTCGATGGACGGGTCGAGCTCGGCACGCAGATCGAGGAGCTCTCCCAGGACGCGACCGTCATTGGGAGGGAAGATGGCCGACAGCGCCACGGCTCTCGCCCCGCTCCGCAACGCGGCCTCGGCAATGTCCTGGGCAGGAAGATCGGCCCCCAGATTGAGCACCTCCCACCCCTCGGACACCGCGCTCACCGCCGCGAGCAGGGAGCCGAACTCATGCTGCTGCCCCGCGGGGGTGGAGATCACGACGAGTGGAGTCCCACCCTGGAGCGACAGCGCGTCGAGGAGCCAACCAAGGAACCGGCGGATGACCTGCGAAGCCGCATGCTCCGACGCGGGACTCAGCTGCCCCTGCTGCCACTGGTGGCCGATCTGGCCAAGAAGGGGCACGACAACCTCGTCGACCACCTCGACAGGGGTGAGGGCCAGAGCGGCGCGACTCAGAACCGACTCCAGTTCCCGGCCATTCAGGGTGTGTACGGCGCGCAGGGCCCTCTCCAGCGTCCCGGCGGGGGTGATCGACGCAGCGCCAGCCATACCCGCCTGCGAGGTCCCGAGCTGCCGCGCCCCCGTCGAGGAACCGCCCTGTTGCGGAGACTCGTCCCGGCCATTCCGAACGTCCGGCTCGGCATCGACACTCACCGCCTCCCGCCTGACGAGGGCCCGGAGGGCGTCGACCTCGAGCTCGGCGATCTGGCTGATCGTATGCCCCGCCTCCACTAGCTCCTTGAGGAGCGTGAGCCTCTGGACATCGGCCTCGCTGTAGAGCCTCTGTCCCCCGTCGGACCGACCCGGCTCGACCGCATCGTAGCGCCGCTCCCACGCGCGCAGGACAGAAGGGTTCAGGCCGGTTCGACGGACGACGACGCGCATCGGGTACTGCGCGTTCTTGAGGAGTTCGGTGGGCTCGATCATGGTGACTCATTCTACCGCCCCGGACACGCCTCGTCAAGGTTCTGTCCATCTTTCTCCGAACAGCCCTTGACAGACCCTGTACCCCCCCTGTACACTTGTTGCACATCGTCGGGAGCGAGAGGGTTCGAGTCCTCTCCCATCCCCTATCCAACACGATTTTGCCTTTCGGAGTCAAAACATGCGCACGTTCAACTTCGCTCTTCCGGCGCTCGTCGCCGCTGCAGTCTTCGCCGCTCCTCTCTCCGCCCAGTACGCTCAGCCGGAGACCGAGTCCGACAAGAACATCGTCGAGGTTGCGGCCGAGGCTGGCACCTTCACCACCCTGCTCGCCGCGGCCGAGGCGGCCGGTCTGGTCGAGGTTCTCTCGGGCGAGGGTCCGCTCACCGTGTTCGCTCCGACGGACGAGGCCTTCGCGAAGCTCCCCGAGGGGACTGTCGAGGCGCTCCTCGAGGACACGGACGCCCTTCGCGCGATCCTCACGTACCATGTGGTTCCGGGCCGGGTGATGGCCGCTGACGTGGTCCAGCTCGAGCGCGCTCAGACGGTTCAGGGCGCCTATGTCCAGATCCGGACCTACGGCGAGAGCGTTCGCATCAACGACGCCACCGTCGTTGCCGCTGACGTCGAGGCTTCGAACGGCGTGATCCACGTCATCGACACCGTCATTCTCCCCCCGAGCAACTGACGGTCGCAACAGTGGATTCGCATCCCTGCGAGACGCCCCGTAGCAATGGGGGCGCGCCCCGGAGGCCAGTCCTGGTCCTCCGGGGCGGCCTCGCGCACTTTCTCGCCCCGCGCGCCGTGAGTGCCGGGGGCTACTCCACCTCCATGGAGCCGCGCATCGTCCGGGCGCGGGAGGTGTTTCGTAGCGAGATCCTCTTCCAGAACGGACTTGGAAGGGACACGAGAGCCTGCCAGCTCATCTGGAAGCATGGACACGAGCCGGGGGAGGCGATTCTTGCCGCAGGAGACCTCATTCTCTCGAATTGAGGCGAGGTCAGGCAACCAGCAGGAACGAGGGGCACGGTGCAGGGAGATGTGACCGGGGTCCAGGCGCCATGGGAGTCGTGGAACAGGCGGCGCCTTCCCGGGAATCATCCCCTCACCGTGCCTCCTCTCGTTCGGGGTTCCGCCTCGGACGTCGTCGGAGCTCCAGGAGCAGGCCCTGCAGGTCCGCGGGCGAGACCCCCGGGATGCGCCCCGCCTGGCCAAGGTCGCGCGGGCGTACCCTCGACAGCTTCTCGCGCGCCTCGTGCGAGAGGGTCACCATGGCCGAGTAGTCCAGCCCCTGCGGAAGCTCGACATCACTCTGCTCCCGCAGCCGTGCCGCCCGCTCCTTCTCGCGTCGCACGTACCCCGCATACTTCACGTCGACCTCCACACCGGTGGCAACCTCCGTCGACGCGTCGAAGGGGGGTCCTCCCCGAGTTGCTCCCTCCAGAGCGGCGGCCAGGTCGTGGAGTGCTACTTCCGGACGCACCAGGAGCTCTTCCACCCGGGACGGCTGGGTGATCGGCGACGACCCGCAGGCGTCGAGCACGCCCTGGACCTGCTCGGGGCGCACCACCATCTCCTCGACCCAGCTTCGCACTCGCGCCCCCTCGGCCAGCCGGCCTGCGAGTGCCGTGGCCTGTGCCGGCGTCAGGAGCCCTGCGTCGCGCGCACGCACACCGACACGCTCCGGCGCATTGTCCTGCCTCAGGAGAAGCCGAAACTCCGCACGCGAGGTGAAGAGCCGGTAGGGCTCGTCCACACCCCTGGTCACGAGGTCGTCGATCAGGACTCCCACGTATGCCTCGTCCCGCCCCAGCACGAACTCGTCTCGACCCGTGGCCGCAAGCGCCGCGTTCGCCCCAGCCACCAGCCCCTGTGCCGCCGCCTCCTCGTACCCGGTCGTCCCGTTGATCTGTCCGGCGAAGTACAGGCCCGGAAGACTCCGCACCTGGAGGGTGTGATCGAGCTGGTGGGGGGGAAAGTAATCGTACTCGATCGCGTAGCCCGGCCGGGTGATCCTTGCCCCCTCGAGCCCGGGAATCGTCCGTATGAACGCCTCCTGGATCGCCCAGGGCATCGAGGTGGAGAGCCCGTTCACGTAGAGCTCCTTGCTGTGCAGACCCTCTGGCTCGAGAAAGACCTGGTGCCGCTCCGCGTTCGGGAACCGCACAACCTTGTCCTCGATCGAAGGACAGTAGCGTGGCCCCCGCCCCGCGATCTCGCCCCCGTGGAGCGCGCTTTCGGCCAGGTTGTCTTCCACGATCCGCCGCAGCTCGGGCCCCGTCCAGGTGATCCAGCAGGGCCGCTGCTCCGGGACCGCCTCCCGCACGTACGATGAAAAGCGATAGTCATCCGGGTCGCCGTCCTGGCGCTCCGTGCGCGAGAGGTCCACCGTGCGCCCATCCACGCGCGGAGGGGTCCCCGTCTTGAACCGGTCGATCTCGAGCCCCGCGGCCTCGAGCGCCTCGGCCAGCTCGACCGACGCACTCTCCCCCGCCCGTCCGGCGCCCACCGAACCGAGCGTGCCCATGTGGATCCGTCCCCGGAGGAAGGTTCCCGCGGTCACGACCACCGCCCCGGCCCGCAGCTCCCGCCCCGAGCGCGTGCGCACCCCAACCGGACGCCCACCCTCGATGACCAGTCCAGTCACGAAGTCCTGGAAGAGCTCGAGCGCGGGCAACTCGTCCAGAATCCGCCGTACCGCCCGCGGATAGAGAATCCGGTCGCACTGCGCTCGCGGCCCGCGCACAGCAGGGCCCTTGGCCCGGTTCAGCATCCGGAAGTGGATCCGTGAGGCATCCGTGGCCCGCCCCATGACCCCCCCGAGGGCATCGACCTCCCGTGCCACCACCCCCTTGGCGATCCCTCCGATCGCCGGATTGCAGCTCATCTGCGCAATCCGGTCCAGATCCGGAGTCACCAGGAGGGTGCGCACACCGAGGCGGGCGGAGGCCGCCGCGGCCTCGACCCCGGCATGCCCCCCCCCGACCACGATTACACCGCTCTTCTCCTGCATGGGTACCGCTCCCTCCTGCGTCGTCTACCGGATCTCGAACCCCTCGTCGGGTAGCTCCACCGCCGGACCCCGGTCCGTCAGCTCGTTCACCCGCGCGAGACGCGGCCCGACCCGAAGAAGTTGGCGGAAGCGCTGCATCGCGTCCACCGGACCCTCCGCGCACACCTCGACCCGGCCATCGGGAAGATTTCGTATCCAACCCCGCAGGTCGAGCCGCTCGGCCGTGCGCTTGGCCCAGACCCGCATTCCGACGCCCTGTACCCTTCCCTTCAGGATGAAGTGGACCGAGCGTGTGCCCGCCTCACCCCCCTTCGCATTCGCACCTTGTTCTGCCTGCATACGCAGCCTCCCTTCTCACTTTCCGATACAGAACCTCTCGAACACCCGGTCCAGCACCTCCTCCTGCGGGATCACCCCGAGGAGCTCCTCAAGCGCCGTCGCCGCGCTCTTCAGGTGGGTCCCGGCCATCTCGACCGGGATCCCCCCCTCGACCGCCGCGACGAACGCATCGACCGCCGCCCCGGCCGCCTCGAGTCCCTCGCGCTGCCGGCCCCGCGTCACGACGGGCGCGTCCCAGCTCCCGGCCGCCAGCCCGCTGAAGACGAGCTCCCGCATCGCCTCCCGGAGCTCTGCGAGCCCCGTCCCTTCCATGGCCGAAAGGGCCAGGGTGCGATGCACCCGTTCGGGAGGAAGGGCATCCGGCCCCGCCTCCCACCGGGACCTCGGACCGTCGCCGGCCCGCCCCCCGCCGTCGCCGGCTCGCTCCGGCTCATCCTCCCCGGCCTCGCCCTCCCCTCGCCCCGGGACGCGGTCGGCGCAGCTCCGGACGAGGATCAGCCGGGCCTCCTCGGGGAGCGAGGCCACGAAGCGCTCCTCCTCCTCCCCGACCTCCTCGTCGAGCGGGACGCAGAGGAGCACGAGGTCGGCCGCTGCGAGCCAGCGCCGCGCCACCTCGATCCCCATCCGTTCGACCCGCTCCCGCCCCTTCCGCAGCCCCGCCGTGTCGACGAGCCGGAAGGGGAAGCCCCCGATCGCGAGCCGCGCCTCGAGCGCGTCGCGCGTCGTCCCCGGAAGCTCCGTCACGATCGCCCGTTCCTCGCCAAGAAGCGCGTTGAAAAGCGACGATTTTCCCGCATTCGGCCGTCCGGCGAGGACGACGAGCGCTCCTTCGCGCAGGAGTTCGCCCTCCGGGGCGGTGGCCACGAGCCGTCCGACCGCCTCCGAGAGCCGTCGGCCCTCCGCTGCGATTCCGTCGAGCGAGACCGGTGCGTCGTCCTCTTCCGGAAAGTCCAGGTAGTGGACGAGGAGGGCCTCCAGGTCGACGAGCCCCTCTCGGAGCCCGGCGATCCGTCGCGAGAGGCCTCCCTCGACCTGGCTCACCGCTGCGCGGTGGGCCGCAGGGCTCCCCGCCTCGATCAGGTCGATTACTGCCTCGGCCTGGACAAGATCGAGTTTGCCATGGAGCCAGGCACGCCGGGTGAACTCTCCCGGGCGCGCGGGCCGGGCACCCGCCTTTCGGCAGCACTCCTCGACCATCGCGACAAGGAGGGGGCTCCCGTGGAGCGCGAGCTCGACCACGTCTTCTCCTGTGTAGGACGCGGGGCCCGGGAAGAACGTTACTAGAGCACGGTCGAGCACCTCGCCCGTGGTCGGGTCGAAGAGCTCGGCGAGGCGCTGGGCGCGTGGTGTCGGTGACCCGGGAAGCCCCGGGGCGAGGGTCCGGCCGATCGCGAGCGCCCGCGGACCGGAGAGGCGCACGAGGGCGACCGCCCCGCGGCCCGGAGGGGTTGCCCGCGCGACGATCGTGTCTGCCTCCACCTGCCTTCCTCCCGGATCAGGCCTCGGCTGCCGCCACCGGGGGTCCCTTGGCCTGCACCTTCTTGCGCTCGTTCGCGATCCACCAGGACTGGGGGAGCGTGGCCAGGTTGGCGGTGAGGTAGTAGAGGTTCAGCCCCGAGGGGAGGTTCGCGAAGATCACGACCATGAAGATGGGCAGGAGCCACATCATCATCTTCATCTGCGGGTTGATCTCTTCCATGGTGCGGAAGGAGATCCACTGCATGAGGAACATCGAGATCCCGAGGAGGACCGGGAGGATGAAGAGCGGGTCCTTCATCGCGAGGTCGGGGAGCCACGCGAAGGGCACGCCCCGCAGCTCGATCGTGTTCTGGAAGACGAAGAAGAGGGCGATGAGCACCGGCCATGGGAGGAGCATGGGCCAGCACCCGGCCAGAGGGTTGAAGCCATGCTCCTTGTAGAGCTTCATCAGCTCCTTCTGCATCTTCTCGGGCTGGTCCTTGTACTTCGTCTGGATGTCCTTCAGGAGGGGCTGGACCGCCATGTTCCGGAGCTGGGCCCGCATCGCCTTGTGGTTGAGCGGAAAGAGGAGCACCCGCATCATGACACCGAAGAGGATCAGGACCCACCCGTAGCCGATGCTGAGGGTCTCGTGCAGCGAGACGAGCACCCACATGATGATGCCCACGAAGGGACGCAGGATCGGGCGGATGAAGCGCCAGCCGACGGGGTTCACTTCCTGGAAGTCACGCGCTGCGGCCGAGAGGAGCTGGTAGTCCTGGGGGCCCGCGAAGACCCGGAAGTCGAAGATGCCGCCCGAGCGCAGGGAGTGCGTGACCGCGACCTCGGCGGTCTCCATGTCTTCGCCGAGGACGACGGGGCGAGCCATCACCCCCCCGAAGAACTCCGTGCCGCCGGGATCGAGCGAGGGCAGGAGGCCAATCACGAAGTAGCGGCTCTTCACCGCCACCCAGTGAAACGGTCCGTCGTCGAGACGACTCCGGTCCACCCCCGAGAGCCGCTCGCTCCGGATCCCGTTCTGCACATGGTTCACAACGAAAGCCATCTCGCGCTCTTCCATGACGGGGTCGGAGTCGTTCAGCGCCAGACCACGACCCAGGTCCGTCAGGGCGAGCGCACGCTCGAGACCACGGACCCTCCCCGTGACACCGAAGGCGTAGTCATCGGGCTCGAAGGTGTACGTGACCTCGAAGACGAAGGGATCGGTCGGGTGCCGGTACGTGAAGGTGACCCGCTCGGAAGGCCCATCTTCCCTGAGCTGGATGAGTTCCGGCGCCTCCACCTCGAAGGCGACTCGGCGCAGGTCGACCGTGTCGGCACCCACCACGAGTCGGGTGCCGAGGACCCCGTGCTCCGCATCGGCAACGAGTTCGGCCGGGCCCTGTCGCGCAAAGGACTCGAAGCGCGGGAGCTCGACCCCGGTCACACGGGCACCGCGACTCGACAGGACGACCCGGTACAGCGGACCCTCCACGACGAGTGTGCGCTCCGGAGGCGGCGGCGCCACTTCCTCGCCCTCGGCCGGGTCCGCAACGGCGGGAATGGTGTCCTGCGGATCGAGGGTGGGCAGGACCGGGACGTCGCCGGTGTCGGGCAGGAGCTCGGCTCGGACCGGCGGGGCCTCCGGGGCCTCCGGTTCGGCCGGTGCCTCGACCACCGCCGGATTCACCTCGTCAGGCGGAGGAGGTGGGGGGGGCCCGAAGAGGAGGTTCGTGCCGATGATCACGCCGATCGCCAGGAGGACCGCGATCGCGAGCCGCTGTTCGTTGTTCAGGCGCCCTTCCATGAAGTCAAATGCGGGCTTCCGGGGAATCGGGAGGCCCCGCCTTGTCGGGGGACCGGGAATGTCGGGGAGCGGGCACGGGGTCGAAGCCGTGACCACCGAATGGGTGGCACCGGGCAAAGCGCCGGACGAAGAGCCACCCCCCTCGTGCGAGACCGTGTTTCTCGATTGCCTCGTGGGCGTAAGACGAGCAGGTGGGCTGGAACCGGCACGACGGGCCCTTCAGGGGTGAGATCCCCTTCTGGTAGAACCGGATCATTCCGAGGGCAAGTTTTCGGAACACAGGCTCTCCATGAGACGGTTCAGCTCGGCGAGCAGGTCGGAGTGGTCGGCGCTATACGCCGCCGGACCCGCCCGCACCAGGATGTCGAGTGCCAGACCTCGTGCCTCGAGCAGCGGCAGGACCTCCGTTCGCCCGATCTCGCGGAGCCTCCGCCGCACGAGGTTCCGGTCCACGATCCGGTGTCGGTGCTTTGGTACAACCGTGCCGAACCGGGGGCGTCCGGTCGGCGAGGGAAGGGCGAAGAGCTCGACGCGGCGACCCCTCAGTCGCCGCCCCTCACGGAGCAGGGTACGGATGTGCGGCCCCGTGCGCACACGCGCCGCACGCGGGAATTGGCGGCGCTCAGGGGGGCCGACCACCCCGCCCTCACTTACGGCCGACCTTCACCGTGAGCTGATGCCGGCCCTTCTTGCGCCGGCGGGCGAGGGACTTGCGGCCGGCCTTCGTGGCCATCCGCGCACGGAAACCGTGCTTGTTCAACCGCTTGCGGTTTCTTGGCTTGTATGTCGGTTGCATGGGATCTCCTCCCGGATTCTGGACTGCTTTCGGGCGTGTCCGACCCTTGCCACGGGTTCGGATGTTTAGCAGGAAAACATACCCGAAGGTCGTCTCCGGCGTCAAGCTTCCTGGCCGATTGACTTTTCCACACCCCCCCAATACCCTTGGTCTCCCCGCCCGGAACGCCCAGGCGTACGGCAGTCCTGCCCCCCTCTTCCCACCGCCTGTCCGACACGATGGAGCTGACCCCCGCCGAAGTCTGGTCCCGGGTGCTGTCCCTGGCCCGGGAGCGCGTCACGGAGCAGAGCTTCCGGACATGGCTCCTCGGGAGCGAGGCGGTCGGGGCCTCGGGCGACTCCTTCCTGGTGGAAGCCCCGAGCGAGTTTCATGCCGAATGGGTCGAGGACAAGTTTGGTGGCGTGCTGGGGGAGCTGCTGAGTCAGGTCGCCGGCCGACCCTTGCGTCTGTCAATGCGGTGCACCTCCCCGTCCGAGCTCGGTGGCATACCGGAACTCGAGTTGAATCCCGGGCCGGTTTCCGCTCCGAGACCTGCGCCCGCCGTGCATGCCCCGTCCGGGGCGCGAAGCGACCGTGGCTTCTCGCTCGACGAGGTTGGTGCACAGGGGCGCCCGGCCGGCAATCTGAACGACCGCTACACCTTCGATCGCTTCGTGGTCGGCACGAACAACCAGCTCGCGGCGGCCGCGTCACGGGCCGTGGCCGAGAAGCCGGCGCGGATCTACAACCCCCTTTTCCTCTACGGGGGAGTCGGCCTCGGAAAGACCCACCTGATGCACGCCGTGGGTCATGAGATCGTGAAGCGCGATCCCAGGCGACGGGTGGTCTACGTCACGACCGAGCAGTTCATGAACGAACTGGTCAACGCAATCCAGACGGGCACGCAGTCTCGCTTTCGCCAGGTGTACCGTTACATCGACCTGCTCCTGATGGACGACATCCATTTCCTGGAACGGAAGGAGGCAACCCAGGAGGAGTTCTTCCACACCTTCAATGCCCTCTACGACGCCGGCAAGCAGATCATCCTGACGAGCGACCGACCGCCGAAGGAGCTGCCCGGCGTCGAAGATCGCCTCGTGTCGCGCTTCGAGTGGGGCCTGGTGGCCGACATCAAGCCACCCGATTACGAGACCCGTATCGCGATCCTGCGGAAGAAGGCCGCAGACGACGACCTGACCCTCGACTCCGACGTGATGGACTTCATCGCCCGCTCCTGCACCGCCTCGGTGCGCGAACTCGAGGGTGCGGTGATCAAGCTCCTCGCCTACTCCTCCCTTCGCAAGCAGGAGGTCACCGTCGACCTCGCTCGCGATGCGCTCCGGGGAGTCCTGCGGGCTCAGTCCGAGCGGCGCGGGCCGGCGCTTACCGCTCGACTCATTCGCGAGCGGACCGCCGAGGCCTGGGACGTGCGCCCCGAGGGACTGGCCTCGAAGCGGCGGACGCGCGACCTCACCGTGCCCCGACAGGTCGCGATGTACCTCATTCGCGAACTCCTCGACCACCCACTCACGCGGATCGGGGACCTCTTCGGCGGACGCGACCACTCCACGGTCATCCACTCGATCCGAAAGGTCGAAGAGGCCATGGAGTCTGACCCTGCCTTCGCCCTCCGGGTCCAGGAACTGCGTCGGTCGCTCTCCGGAGACACAGGATGAAGGCGCTGCCACGAACCCCCCCGAGCCTTCTGTACACAGCGTGTGGAAAACCCTGTGGACAACCGCGGGCCTTTTCCCCCATCGTCTCCGCGGCGTGGAATCCGTGGAGAAGCGCCGGTCGATCTCCGCGTCCTTTCCACGCATACCGACGCCCGGGGGAATTGCCTGACGGCGACGCTTTCCCCTATTCTGTGCGGGGTGTCTTCCACAGATCCACACCCCCTACTACTACTGCTGTTTTGTATTTCTACCGGTGGTACAAGAAAAGCTCTCCGGTGGAAAGGCCCGACCACACACCCTCTCCGGAGCCGAGATGAGATTCACGATCACCCGCCAGAACCTGAACGAGGGACTGACCGCCGTCTCCGCGAGCATCTCGACGAAGACGACGCTTCCCATTCTCTCGAACATCCTCTTCCGCGCCGCCGAGGAGGGTGTCCTCGAGATGAGTGGGACCGATCTGGACGTCTCGGTCAGGCTTCGGGTGCCCGCGCAGGTCGACGAACCGGGAACGCTGACGGCGCCCGGCAAGAAGCTGCTCGAGATCGCCAAGGAGCTTCCCGACGAGCCGGTCCAGGTCCAGACCCGGGCCGATCAGATCGAACTCCGTTGCGGTCGAGCGCACTTCAAGCTGAACGGCCTCCCGGCCGAGGACTTTCCCGCTCTCCCGTCCGTCTCCTTCGATGGTGGATGGACCGCCTCCGGCAAGGACCTTCTCTCCCTGATTCGCCACACCTCCTTTGCGGTCTCGACGGAGGAGACTCGTCCGGTCCTCAATGGGGTCCTGTGGGAGTTGAGGGACGGCGAGATGCGCATGGTCGCCACGAACGGGCATCGCCTGGCCCGGATGAGGATCCCGGCGGGTCCCTCCCTCGAGACCACGGCCCAGCTCATCGTCCCGCCGGCTGCGCTACAGCAGGTCCAGCGGCTCTTCAACGCCGAGGACGAGCTGCGCGTGTCACGCGACGGAAACCACCTGGGCTTTCGCTCCGAGCGGACGGAGGTCTACACCCGTCTCATCGACGGCACCTACCCGAACTACGAGCAGGTGATCCCGAAGGACAACGACCGCTTTGCACTCGTCGAGCGCAAGCCCCTCGAGTCCGCAATCCGACGGGTCGCGGCGGTTGCCTCGGACCAGACGCACCGGATCCGGCTCCAGTTCGGGAACGACCGGGTCGAGCTCAACGTCCTCACCCCGGACCTTGGCGAAGCCCATGACGAGATCCCCGTGTCCTGGGAGGGGGATGGACTCGAGATCGGCTTCAATGCGAACTATCTCCTCGAGGTGCTCCGCTACGTCGGGACGGACGAGGTCAAGCTCGGCTTCAAGGCTCCGGAGAGGGCCGCCACCGTCGAGCCCGTGCACGCCGAAGACGCTCCCGGCATGGATTACCTGTGCCTCGTGATGCCCCTGCGCCTCGTGGACTGATGGCTCGGGGTCAGGGCGAGTGGCCCGCCCGCTCGAGGAGTTCCGCCGCGGTGAAGAGGGTGATCAGGGGCCAGCCGGCCTCGCGAATCCGGTCACTCCCTCCGCCTTCCCGGTCGACCAGGGTGAGCACCCCGACGATCGAATGCCCTTCGCCCTGAAGGGTGCCGATCGCCTCGAGTGTGCTCTTCCCGGTGGTCAGGGCATCTTCCACGACGAGCACACCCGCTCCGGCCTCGACGGCCCCCTCGATTCGGCGGCCAGTGCCGTGCGACTTCACTGCCTTGCGCACCGAGAAGGCGTCGACCGGACGTCCGGATCTCCAACTCTCGTGAGCGATGGAATAGGCGATGGGGTCGGCTCCTATCGTGAGACCTCCGACCGCATCGGGCTCGAGCCCGCTTGCGCGGATGGCTTCGAAGGCCACTTTACCGATCAGGAACTGGCCCTCGGCGCTCATCGTCGTTCGCCGGCAGTCGATGTAGTAGGACGAACGCCCGCCGCTCGCGAGGGTAAACTCTCCCAGTGCGAGAGAACGGTCGACAAGGACTTCGAGGAGACGGGAGCGGTGGCTGGACTGATTCATGGGTTTGAAGTTCTGCCGCAAAGGTCTGGCGTCAAGGCGTGGACTCGAGACGCTCGAGGCACCTTCCTTGTCCTGGCGGCACTCCTCGGGCTGGTCCTGACCGCCTGTGACGACGACCCGACTGGCCTCGTCGACCCTCGCTTCGGTCAGGTCGGAGAACTGCTCGTGGAGGTGCGCTCCCCCGTCTTCGGAGGCACTGGGGTGCTCGAGGAATCACTCCTGTGGACCTCACGCGGTCCATGGGTACTCGCCGAACGCATCAGCTACGGCGGAGTCCAGGGCGCCGAGACGATCCGGCGACCGACCCTGAACCCCGGTGAACTCGTTCAGGAGTACGCTTCTCTCATCCGGCAACTCAACGAGACGCAGGGGCTTCGCCTCTTTGTCGACGCGGTGCCGCAGGACTTGAATCCCACCTGTGCGGGGACCCGATCCCAGCTTGCCGTGACCATCCGTGACACCTTCCGCGACGAGCAGGCCCGCTGGGTCCGCTGCGTCGACGGCACCCTCTTCACCGCAAGCCCGGCCAGTGCCGGGCCCGACGCGGGCGCATCGCGCATTGCCACCGCGGCGCAGCTTGCCCGCTCCTTCACCCTTGGAGACAACCTGGTTTCGACCTACCTCGGAACCGTGCCCTTCTCGACCCTCGACCAGGGCCCCACGAGCACAGCCCGACCTTCCGGTCCCATCGTCTTCCGCTCATCGGACGGCGCAGTGCCCCCCGGCTGGTCGAGCTTCGCCGAGCTGCACTTCGGGGAGGCGGCCACGGACTTCGAGGTAGACTGGGAGAATGAGATGGTGCTTCTGGGCGCAATCGGCCGTCGCCTCGAGGCCGGAGGATCGGTGCGGGTTCAGCGCGTACTCCCGATCGACCAGGGTACCCGAATCGAGCTCGTGGAGCGCGTACCAGGCGACTTCTGCTCCCCGGCGGCACAGGAGAACTGGCCCTTCCATCTCGTCGTGGCGCCCCGCACGGCGCCGCCGGTCATCTTCAATCAGCCCGTCGTCGAGCGGGTGCCGTGTGGCGCGTGAGTCACCCTCGACCAGACAGGAGGAAGGCTCCCCGGCCGCTCAGCCTCCGACGGAAGTTTGCCGTCGTCTTCGTGACCTTCGCGCTCGTCCTTGCTGCGGGAGGAAGCTGGCTTGCGTGGCAGGTGACGAGCAGCGCCCTCGAAGCGGAGCTTGACCAGAAGCTTCTGTGGACCGCCGGTGCAGCAGCCGAGGTCGGCCTCGACGGACAGTCCACCCTCGCCTTCAGGCCAGGAGTCGAGGAGCTGGCCCTCTTCCTGAGTGCCTACAATCGTCTTCGGGCCCTCGAGCGCTATGTGGACGAGGCCTGGATCTTCGGACCCGACCTCCGGGTCCGCGTCTCGACACGGCCTCCGAGCGAGCTGCCCATTCTCACACCGCTCCGCTGGCTGGACGCCTACGGCGAAGAGCTGGACGAGACCTGGGCGACGGGAGAAGCGGTGACCTCGCCCTTCACCGGGGACGATGGACGGCTCTACAAGTATGCATTCCATCGACTGGGCGACAGCGATGCGATTCTCGCTGTCCTCGTTCCCGCCGACTTTCTCTCGCCCCTGCAGCGGTTGCGCACGACCCTCCTCGTCGGAGCCCTCGTCTCCGTCGTCCTCGCGGTCGGTCTCGGGGTGCTCCTGGCGGGAAACATCGTCCGGCCGCTCGAGCGACTGTCCCGTGACGCTCTCCGCATCCAGCGTGGCCAGTGGGACAGGCCCGTCAAGGTCGAACGTGGTGACGAACTGGGCCGCCTCTCGCGTGCCATGGAGCGCATGCGCAAGGGGATCATCCAGCGAGACGAGCAATTACGCCTCATGCTGGCGCAGGTGGCCCACGAGATCCGGAATCCACTCGGAGGCCTCGAGCTCTTCGCGTCGGCCGCCCTCGAGACGGACGACCGGGCCGAGCGGCTTCGCCTCCTCGGACGCGTCCGAGAAGAGGTCGAAGGGCTGAACACCATCATCAACGAGTTCCTCGCCTTCGCACGCCCGATCCACGCCGAGCCCCGACTCCATGACCTTCGCGAGCCGGTCGAGGCCGCGCTCGAGATTGTCCGGGATGTACTGGCCGAAGAGGGTGTCTCCCTCGAGCGGCACCTGCCCGCCGAACCCCTGCTCGTGCAGGCGGACCCCGACCAGGTGAAGCGCGTCGTGCTCAACCTGGTTCAGAACGCGGCCCACGCCGGGGACCGGGTGAGGGTGGCGGTCTGGTGGCGCAATGGAGAGGGGGTCATCTCGGTACGGGACGATGGGCCCGGGGTTGCCGAGGAGCTGCGCGATCGCATCTTCGATCCCTTCGTCACGGACAAGCAGCAGGGAGCCGGGCTGGGGCTCGCGATCGTGCAGCGAATGATGGAGACGAACGGAGGACGGGTGGAGCTCTCGGGGCAGCCGCCGCCGGAGCCCGACCCGTGGCCGGACAGCCTCGATGGGGAGGGCGGTGGGACGGGGGCCGAGTTCCGGGTATATTTTCGGGGTTCGGACGATCTTCCTCCCAGTGAAGAGGACTCCGATGATGGCTGAGCACTCGCAGGACCCACCGAAGGAGGAGCAAGAATGGCCCGCATCCTGATCATCGACGACCACGACAGCATGCGCGAGGGTCTCGAGCTCCTGCTCCGGAGGCGCGGACACCGCACGGCAGCAGCCGATGGGGGGGCGCGAGGGCTCGAACTCCTCGAGGAACTCGGGGCCGATCTCGTGATCACCGATCTCAAGATGGCCAGAATGGACGGGATCGAGGTGCTGCAGCGGGTTCGCGAGCGCTTCCCGACCACCGAGGTCCTGGTGATCACCGCCTACGGAACGATCGAGAAGGCGGTGGAGGCCATGAAGCTGGGGGCGGCGGACTTCCTGACGAAGCCCTTCTCTTCGGAGGAGTTCGCGGTGAAGGTCGAACGACTCCTCCAACAGCGCGAGGAACGGGAGCGCCTTCGCCTCGAGAACCGAACCCTCCGCGTCGAGAACACATATCTGCGCGAAGAGACGGCTGCCGAGCCGGTGGTGCCGCGGTATTCCGAGATCGTGGGCGAGTCCTCGGCGATGCAGGAGGTCTTCCGATGGATCGACCGCGTGGCGAGGAGCGACTCGACGGTAATGATCTACGGCGAGTCCGGGACGGGCAAGGAGCTCGTGGCACGGGCCATTCACGCGGGTTCGCCGCGGGCGGGCGGGCCCTTCGTGCGGGTGAACTGCGGCGCACTCTCGGAGTCGCTTCTGGACTCGGAGCTCTTCGGGCACGAGAAGGGTGCCTTCACGGGTGCGGAGCGCAAGCGGCGCGGACGATTCGAGCTTGCCAACGAAGGAACCCTCTTCCTCGACGAGATCGCGACGGTGGCACAGCCGACGCAGGTGCGACTTCTCCGCGTGCTCCAGGAGAGGGAGCTCGAGCGGGTCGGGGGCGAAGCGACGATTCCGGTGAACGTCCGGATCATCGCGGCAACGAACCAGCCTGCCGACGAACTCGTTTCGGGCAACGGGTTTCGCGAAGACCTGTTCTACCGGTTGCACGTTGTCCCGATCACCCTGCCCCCGCTCAGACAGCGGCGCGACGACATACCGATCCTGGTCAGGCACTTCATCGAGAAGCTCCGCGAGCGAACGTGCTCACCCGTGCGGAGCGTCACGGATGGGGCACTGGATCGACTCGCGGAGTACTCCTGGCCAGGGAATGTCCGGGAGCTCGAGAACGTGGTCGAGCGTGCACTCGTGCTGGCCGAGAAGGAAGAGCTCGATGCGGACGACCTGCCTCCCATGGGAGAGGCCAACGGTGGCACCCTGCGCCCGGAACCGGTGCTCACGAGTGACGGGCTCGATCTGAACGAGGTGGTGGAGGGTATGGAAGAGAGGCTCCTCCGCCAGGCACTTGATCAGGCGGGTGGGGTGAAGGCGGAGGCAGCGCGCCTCCTCGGGCTCAAACCGAGCGCCCTCTACTACAAGCTCGAGAAGTACGGCATCGAGGCCTGATGTTCCCTCTCCTTCGACGCATGCTCCCTGCCGCGGTCCTCGCCGTGGCTGTGACCCTGACCCTCGCGGTTCCCGCGACGGCCCAGGTCACGCTCGCGGAGGCGGAGGAGGCATACACGGCCCAGCTCGCCTGGTACCAGGAGGTCCTGCGCCAGAGGGCAGCTGTACTCGAGACGCACGAACGCCTGGTCGAGCAGCTCGAGGCGGCGCTCCGGGAGCGGGACCAGGAGGTTGCATCGAATCTCCAGGGGCGGGTACACGACCAGGGGCTCCAGCTCCTGCGCTGGGAGACCGTCGCAGAGCGTGAGTCCGAGTTGCTGCGCAACGCGGCCCAGAACCTGCTCGGCGCACTGAGCCGGCGTCAGGATGAACTCTCCGAGCAGATCGAGCGAAGCATCCTGCCGATCACGACGGCGCGGCTTCGGGCCGAACTCCAGGCAGTCGACCAGCGATACGGGCAGGTTTCCCGCGAGTCGGGTGCGCAGCTCGTGCCCCAGCTCATCCCCGTCCCCGAGATCCGGATCGACCTCCGCGACAGCCCGGCCGACATGCGGGACAAGGCCGACTTCATGGAGAGCCGGGCGGTGCTCTATGACACGATCGTGGTCTCGATCGAACGAGAGATTGCCTCGAGGGAGCGAAGGCTGCGGGCCACGCGCGGTGCCGACGGACTTCTAAGTGACCTGAGCCGCTTCGACGACGACCTCCTGACCGGAGGAGGGCTGCCCCGGCTCGGCGCGGGCGCGGGTGGACGCGCCGAGACGGAGACACCGCTGGTTCTCGCCGACCTGACGCTCCCCGAGCAGATCGCCGCTCTTCGGCTTCTGCGCGAGCAGGCCGAAGAGTTCCGGAACCTTGCACGCGAGCGGGCGGAGGCCTTCCGGGCGCGAGCCGACGGCCCGGGAACACGCAGTGGCATGCCCGGGCTCCGAAGTGGAGCCGAGTCATGAGGGCTCGTCAGGGAGTGTGGCGGAGGTGCGGGAGTGCCTTCCTCCTGGCCCTTGCGGCTGGTTCGATGGCGCTGGGGATGGCGAGTCCCGCGGGGGCGCAGCTCGCCTGGCGTGACTTCGTGATCAGCGGCGGGATCGCCACCGAGGGATACCAGGGGAACCTCGAGGCCGCGGCGGTCACGGTGCGTGACTCGGCCGACCTGGCCTCGGCGGTGGTCGGCGAGTTTGCGGTACGAGGAGATCTCGTGGCGGGTCTCGGTGAGGGACGGCGTGCCCGCCTGGCCTTCGATGGCGGGGTGCGGCAGTACTCGGCGCGCGGCTTCGAGTTGCGAGACTACGCCCCGCGGGAGTGGGCCGGGACGATGGACCTTTCTCTCACGCAGGCGATTGGACAGGCCGCCGCGGTTGCGGGCTGGGTGCGGGTGCGTGGCCGTGAGGTCGAGGATCGTCCGCCCATGCCGCTCTTCTTGCAGGCGGGGTACCGATCGGCGCTCGGAGGCCTGCGTGCCGAGCTCCAGCCGGGTGAACACCGATGGGACCTCGAGGTGCGTGGCGAGTTCACGGACTTCCTCGCCCCTGCGTTTGCCCCGCAGGTACGCATCCTCGACCGGCGCACGGCGGGCGCGGAGTTGGGACTCCGTCCCGGCTGGGACCGCGATGGAAGCTTCCGCTTCCACGTTGGAGGCACCTTCGCGCACTACCCCGAACAGGAGACCTTTCTGGCGGAGGACCCCTTCCGGCGGGACCGGGTGGTGCACGGAGGCGTGAGCTGGAGCCGCGAGAGCGAGGTATTCACGCAGGTTGCACTCGAAGCGAGGGCGAACCGCTCGAACTCCCGGCGTCCGGAGTACGATGCTGCGACGCTCAGGGCGATCGCGAGCACGGCGGTGGGGCTCGACCTCTCGGTCACCGGATACCTGGCACTCACGGCAAAGCGCTACCGCTTCACGACCGATGCAGTTCGCCTGATCCCCGGCGAGGAGGCGAACAGCGCGACCCAGGCCTACATCGGGTTGTCGCGTGGCCTCGCTCGGAACCTCGATGCCTCGGCCCGCGTCGGCTGGGTGCGCGCCGAGAGCGAAATCGGGGGGCAGTACTTCCAGCGATTCGGCGGGACGATGCTCCTGAACTACCGGCCGGGGTTCTGAGGTCGGGTTCTCTCGCCTCCGGGCACCGCGGCCGAGGTCAGCCCTTCAGGGCCGAGCGCACGTCGTCCGGAATGCGCATGGGCCGCCCGGAGGGTCCGATCCACACGGCGGTGATGAGAGCCTCGGCGGCGAGATCGGCCCCCGGAGGCAGAGAGGGGCCCCCGGAAGCGGTGCGGGGTGGTGCCTCTCGACTCCCGACGGGGACTCGATGGAGCGTCTGGCGCAGTTGCATCGAGGAGTTGCGCATGCCTCGGACCGAAGTGGTCACGAAGAGTTCGTCCCGGAAGCGGCACTCCCGCCGGTAATCGATCTCGACGCGTACCACGTGCACTGCCCAGCCCCGCTCCTCCATGACCTCCAGCGGAAACCCGCCCGCTGCGAGGGCGTCAAAGCGCGCCTGCTCCAGGTAGTTCAGGAAGACGGCGTGGTTGACGTGACCGAGGCCGTCGAGTTCGTAGCTGCGGACCACGAACGAGCTGGTGAACGATCGAGGAGCGGCGGGATCGGGCGAGGCGGACACGGGGGTGGTCACTGCCGTTCTCCTGGGCGCGAGCGGTGGAAAGATCCGGTTGCAAGGAA
>SLDT01000166.1 GCA_007125125.1 Gemmatimonadota bacterium
CGGCGTGGCATGGCCGGGGGTGGCGGAGCTGGCGCCGTCAGGGCCGGGGGTGGGGGCGCCCGGGGTGCCTTCCTCCGTGGATTCGAGGGGCCTCAGGAGGAGGACCTCGGCGCGGGCTCCGGTGGGCTTGCGGCCGAGGAGGCGCACGGGGAGCACCCGGCTCTCGTTCAGGACGAGGAGGTCGCCGGGGGCGAGGAGGGAGGGAAGGTCGCGGAAGTGGCGGTGTGCGGGAGCGCCCCCTTCCCGGTCAAGGACGAGGAGGCGGCTCTCGTCGCGGCGCTCGGCGGGGTAGCGGGCGACGAGGTGCTCGGGGAGGGGGTAGTCGTAGCTCCCGGTGTGCGCGAGGCTCCCGCGGGAGGGGGAGGGCCGGCTCATTCCTCGAAGATCGATCCCTGCTCGGAGAGCCCCTCCGGGGGGGTGTAGCCGAAGCGGCGGTAAGCGCGAGGGGTGGCGACGCGTCCCCGCGGGGTGCGCATCAGGAAGCCCTCCTGGATGAGGAAGGGCTCGTAGACCTCCTCGACGGTGCCCGTGTCCTCGCCGATCGCGACGGCGAGGGAGGCGATCCCGACCGGGCCCCCGTCGAACTTCTCGATCAGGGTGGCGAGGATGCGGCCGTCCATCTCGTCGAGGCCGTACTGGTCGACGTCGAGGAGCTCGAGGGCCGAGCGGGCGACCTCGTCGTCGATGACCCCGTCGGCGCGCACCTGGGCGAAGTCCCGGACGCGGCGCAGGAGCCGGTTCGCGACGCGCGGGGTGCCGCGGGAGCGGCGGGCGACCTCGTGCGCGCCCTCCTTCGTGGTGCGCACGTCGAGGAGGTAGGCGCTGCGAACCACGATCTGCTCGAGCTCGGAGACGGGATAGAAGTTGAGCCGCTGGACGATCCCGAAGCGGGCCCGCATGGGGCTCGTGAGGAGCCCGAAGCGGGTGGTGGCCCCCACGAGGGTGAAGGGCTGGATCGCCATCGTCATCGTCTGCGCCTTCGGTCCGTCCGAGAGGCGGATCTCGATCGTCCAGTCCTCCATGGCCGGGTAGAGGAACTCCTCGATGATCGGGCGGAGCCGATGGATCTCGTCGATGAAGAGGACGTCGCCCCGCTCCTGGTTCGTGAGCATCCCGACGAGGTCGTGCGGCTTCTCGAGGATGGGGCCCGAGGAAGTGCGCAGGGTGGTCCCCATCTCCTCGGCGATGAGCGCGGCGAGGGTCGTCTTGCCCAGGCCGGGCGGGCCATGGAAGAGGAGGTGGTCGAGGGGCTCGCCCCGCTGGAGTGCGGCTTCGATCGCGATCTTCAGCGCATCGCGCACCCGCTCCTGCCCGACGAATTCGGAGAGTCTGCGCGGGCGCAGGTTCGGCTCGACGATCTGGTCGTCGGACAGGGCCTCGGGGGTGGTGATCTCGTGGCGTGCGGTCATCGTTCGGCGAGGGCGCGGCGAATGAGTTCATCGGGGCCGAGGTCGGGGCCCTCGTCGGTGGCGAGCACGGTGCGCACGGCTCGTTCCGCCTCGGAGGTGCTCATCCCGAGGGCCACGAGGGCGCGAACGGCTGCCTGGGCGGCATCGGATGTCCGTCCGATCGCGACCTCCCCCCCGAAGTCCAGCTTCGCGACCCGCTCGGAGAGCTCGAGGACGATGCGCTCGGCCGTCTTCTTCCCGATTCCAGGGACCTGGACGAGGGCGGGGATGTCCTTCTCGACGAGGGCTCGGGCCAGGCGTGCGGCCGGAAAGGTCGAAAGCATCGCGACGGCGATCCGGCCTCCGATCCCGGAGGGCACGAGCAGCACGCTGAAGAGCCGCCGCTCGGCCTCGGTCAGGAACCCGTAGAGGAAGCCCCCGTCCTCGCGCTGCATGTGCACGATGCGCAGCTCGACCTCCTTGCCGATCCCGGGGAGCTCCTGCGCAACGCTGAGCGGAACCTCGATCTCGTATGTGACCCCCCCGGCCGTCGCGACCTCGACCCATTCGTCGCGCTGGCTCACCAGGGTGCCCTTCAGCCGGCTGATCATGCGTGCTCCCCTCCCGAGGCGAAGCGGTGGGGGAGGAACCCGGGCGGCCCCCCCTCCACGGCAAGGGTGATGTGGCAGAGCGCGGCGGCCACCCCGTCGGCGGCGTCGCCGGGCGAAGGGGGAGCCTTCAGGCGCAGGCGTTCCTGGACCATCCAGGCCACCTGCTCCTTCGTTGCCCCACCGCGCCCCACCACGGCCTTCTTGATCTCGCGGGGGGCGTACTCCGCGATCGGAATGTCGCGCAGGGAGGCGGACAGGAGGATGGCACCACGGGCATGGCCGAGGACAAGGGCGCTCCGCACGTTCTTTCCCTGGAAGACGGCCTCGACGGAGACCATGTCGGGCTCGAAGGTCTCGAGCACGCCGTCGATGCCCTCGTAGATCTCCCGGATGCGGGCGTGGAGGGGGTTCGCTGCAGTGGTGCGGAATACGCCACACTCGTGGAGGAGGAGGCGCCCGTCGACAGCTCGCTCGACAACCCCGTAGCCGGTCGCGGTCGTACCGGGATCGATGCCCACGACGAGCACGCCCCCCGCCGTGCGCCCGCGCGGGGTCGACACGCTCACGACATCGCCTCGGCCATCACCTCTTCGTCGACGTTCGCGTTCGAGTAGATCTTCTGCACGTCATCGTGGTCGTCGAGGGCATCGAGAAGCTTGAGGAGACGCTGTGCCTCGGCCCCCCCGACGGAGACTTCATTCTTCGGGATCATGGCGAGTTCGGCATGGCTGAACTCGACCCCGGCCTCCTGGAGCCCCTTCTGGACTTCGTGGAAGTCCGTGACCTCGGTCGTCACGATGAACTCCTCACCCGTGCGCTCGACATCCTCGGCGCCCGCCATGAGGGCGGCCTCGAGGAGCGACTCCTCGTCGTGGCGAGCCGCGTCGACGACGATCTGCCCCTTGCGGTCGAACTGCCAGGCGACGGAGCCGGAAGTACCGAGGTTGCCGCCATTCTTCTCCAGGAGGTGCCGCACCTCGGCCACAGTTCGATTCTGGTTGTCCGTCGTCGTCTGGATGTAGAGGGCCACACCTCCGGGTCCATATCCCTCGTAGGACACATCTTCGTAGTTGACGCCCTCGAGCTCCCCGGTCCCCCGCTTGATGGCCCGCTCGATGTTCTCGAGGGGCATGTTCTCGGCCTTCGCGGTGTCGATCGCAAGACGGAGCCTGGGGTTGTAGTCCGGGTCGCCTCCTGCCTCCCGGGCTGCGACGCTGATCTCGCGGATCAGCTTCGTGAAGATCTTCCCCCTCTTCTGGTCGTTGACCGCCTTCTTCCGCTTGATCTGCGACCACTTGTTGTGTCCGGCCACGATCCCCTCTCCTGCCGCCCGTCGGTCACCCCACCGGGGGCACCCCGGCGGGGTGGGCGCTCCCGTGGATCATCGTCCCATTCTCAATATAGGGCAGGCCGCGGGGCGCCGTCACCCCGCCTGCGGCCGATCGACTCTCGACCTGAACGGAGGTCGGCACGATCCCTGCATCCTTTGCGTGTGCGGCTCCTCCCTCTCCGGGAGGTGGTCGAGAAGGCGGTGTCGCACGGCTTCGGCCGTTGCACCCGCACTGCTTCACTCTAATTGGGGGTACGAACCATGTACCAGAAGCCCAAGCTGGAACGGTACGGAAGCTTTCGGGACTTGACCCGGAACGGCTTCCAGACATCTCTCTCCTGCTACAGCTGCAGCTGAGGCGGAGCGTTCCAGGATGAGGCGCGTCCGCGGGGCAGGTGACTTCGGTCGCCGGTCCCCGGGCGCCCTCGTCGAAGCGTCCAGCCATCAAGTCCTCATCCAGCCCCCCGGCGAATCCATGTCGAAGCCCCTCCCTCACCCGAAGTCGTCCGTCATCTACAGGGAAATGGACGATGGTGGCGTCCTCTACTGCACCCGCTCCGAGGTCTACTTCGGGGTGAACCCGGTGGGCGCGGTGATCTGGCGCGCGCTCCAGGACGCCGAAGGCTCCGGAGGCACGGACAGTCTCATCGCCGCCGTGACCGAGGCGTTCCCCGATGCACCCGAGGCCGAGGTCCCGACCGATGTCGAGGACTTCCTGCGCGATCTCTCAGAGGCCGGGCTCCTCGAGGAGGGCTCTCCGGCCGGGCGCTGAGCCGCTGCCGTCATGAAGGTTGCCCTTCCCGCCCCTCTCGCGCTTCTCCCTGTCCCGCTGCGGAGGGCCATGCGGCTCGGATTCCGTGACTGGCAGGAGCTCGCCCGGGCGCAGGGAGCGATCGTCCGGTGGTCCCTTGCCCGACGGCGGCGCCCCCGGGGTCAGCTCGTGGTTCGGGCAGGCTCCGAGTCCCTGATCCCCTCCCCCTCCCCCGGCCCCGCCGAGATTTCGAGGGCGCGGGAGATCGCCCTCGCCCTTGACCGGGCCGCACGCTTCGGGCTCCTGCGCCCGAAGTGCCTCGTTCGGTCGCTGGCGCTCGATGACCTCCTCCGTCGCGAAGGGCTGGACGCGAGCCGCGTCCGCTTCGGCGTGCGAAAACGGGAAGGTGTCTTCGAGGCACACGCCTGGGTCGAGTTCGGAGAAGAGGTCCTGGCCGACGACGCGGCCCATGTGGCCTCGTACGCGCCCGTTCCCGGACTCCAGCACCTGCCGGAGTTCGAGTGAGTCACCCTCCCCTCCCCTCGACGCCCCACTGGCACGAGATCTTCGGAGAGCGGATCGTCTCGGAGATCGAGCTCCCCGAGCTCGCGCCCGCCCCGCCCGGCGAGCCACGCTGGAGCTTCACCCTCGACCCCTCCCTTCCGGAGCGTCCCGAGGGGCCCCTCCTCGGGGAAAGCCCCCTCTACGCCGAGGTCGTCGCTCGGCTACACGCCGCGCCCGACGGCGGTCGCTTCATCCATGTCGCCGACACCGGGCTCTTCCACATCTCGGCCGATGCCCGCGCGATCCGTTGGCGCCCGAACCCGGAGCCCTGGTGGGACTTCGGGCGGGGCCACCTCATCGGACGGGTCCTGGCCACGGCGCTGCACATGGATGGGGTCCTGACCCTGCACGGAAGTGCGGTGGTGCTCGGAGGGCGCGCGGTCGCCTTCCTCGCGCCGAAGTTCTCGGGGAAGTCGACCCTCGCCCTCGCCCTGACGCGGGCCGGCGGACTCCTCCTGACCGATGACTCCCTCCCGGTCGAGCCCTCGCCCGACGGGGGTATTCTCGCCCGGCCCGGGGTCCACAGCGTCCGGCTCACCGCCGAGTCCCGCGAAGTGCTCGAACTCGCGCAGGATGCCGAACTGAACCGGGAGGGGAAGGTCGTGGTCCGCGATCCGGTCCCGGGCCGCGTGGCCCGCACGCCGGTGCCCCTGGCCGCAGTCTACTTCCTCTTCTCGACGGAGCCGGAGCCGGGTCTCCCCCCGGTGACCCGCATGCGGGCCGGGGGGGTCGGGGGCGCCCTCCTCCTTCAGGGCCAGACGAAGGTCGGGGAGATGCTCGGCGGCGCCGAGGCACCGGTGCTCCTCGACCGCTGTGCGGAGGTGGTCCGGCGGGTTCCCACCTGGCGGCTCACCGTTCGTCGGGACTTCGAGGTCTTCGACGAGGTCGTCGAGACCCTCCTCGGCTGGCACCCCCCCGATGCGGACGGATGAGGGAAGGCGGGGCCTCGACCCCGCCCAGCGCCTGGTCTTCGCGACCGTCACGGACGACGACGAGGGGTTCGCGCACGAGCTCGGGCGAGGCCCCGATCCGGGCAACCTCATCGCCGCCGCCGAAGCGGAACGCGCCACCCCGGTCCTCGCCCGGCGGCTGAGGTCGCTGCGCAGCGGCGGGGTGGAGCCGGGCCTTCCCGCCGAGGCCCTCGCCCACCTCGACCGGCTCGCGATGGTCCATGAGTTCCGACTCCGCGAGCTCGACGATCGGCTCGCGGAGACCCTGGCCCGCTTCGGCCAGGAGGGGATCCGCGTCGTCCTGCTCAAGGGCGCCGCCTTCACCCGCGGCCTCGGGGTCGCACCGACCGACCGTCCGATGGGCGACGTCGACCTCCTCGTGGCCCCGGAAGACGCGGCCCGCGCCTGGGAGCTGGCCCGCGAGAGCGGCTGGCAGAGGCAGGCCGACCTTCCTCCCCTGGAAGCCTACGAGGAGCACCATCACCTGCCGCCGATGGGGGACGAGGCGGGGCTCCGGCTCGGGCTCGAGCTGCACACCGAGCTCTTCCAGGACGAAAACCCCTTCACCCTCTCGGGCGCCAGCCTCGAGTCCGGGCTGCGACCGGTCGAAGGACATCCGGGGGTCTTCATTCCCTCGGCGCCGGACCTCCTCCTGCACGCGGCCACCCACCTCGTCTGGTCGCACGTGCTCCGGTTCGGGGCGTGGAAGACACTCCGGGACGTGCACCTGCTCCTCGCATCCGGCGCCCTCGACCCGGAGGCGGTGAGCGGGCGCGCGCGGGAGGGGGGTGCGGCGAGCTGCCTCTTCTGGACCCTCGAGCTGGCCCGCGCCTGGGGAGGAGTCCCCGTCGACGAGCGCTGGTTCGAGCTCCTCGACCCCGGCCTCGCCCCTCGCCAGGTCGCACGGCTCCGGCGCCACTTCGCCCTCAGCCTGGCCCGCGAGGAGCGGCCGGGCACGGTCGCCCTCGGACGCCGCTTCTGGGAGGAGGCGGTCGACCCCGAGGGCCAGGGACATGGCGCGGTCCGTCCATGGACGGGGTCCGAGCGCTGGATCCCGGAAGAAGGTTTGCCGGGCGGGGGCGGGGCCGAGGTGCCTTCCTCCGGTCGCGGACCACGCCTCCTGCGCGGTTGGGGAGCGATTCGGCATCTGGCGCGGGTGCTCACCGCGCGGTAGTGTGGGAAGCACCGAGCCGAGTCCGGCCGGTCCGATCGCACTCCGGACCAGGAGACCCCAGCCCGATGCGCCCCGATGACACCTGCTTTCCCAGCGGCTCCCGGCGGGCCCTCGCCCCGCTCCTCGTGGCCTTGCTCCCCCTCGCGGCCGCACCCCTCCTCGAGGCACAGGCTCCCCCGATGAGCCCTGCTGCCGGACGCTCGACGGTGTACGCACCGCAGGGGGCGATCGCAACGAGCCACCCCCTCGCGACCTCGGCGGGACTCGCGGTGCTCGAGCGGGGTGGGAACGCGGTCGACGCGGCAATCACGGCGGCGGCGGTGCTGACGGTCGTCGAACCGCACATGACGGGGATCGGGGGCGATGTCTTCGCCCTGTACTGGAGCGCCGCCGAAGGGCGGCTGATCGGGCTGAACGGGCACGGGCGCTCCGGGTCGCGGATGACCCGCGAGGCGATCCTCGAGGCGGGGCACTCCTCGATCCCGAGCCGCTCGGCCCTCTCGGTGACGGTGCCCGGCGCGGTGCGGGCCTGGGACGACCTCCTGCGGGCGCATGGCACGATCGGGCTGGCCGAGGCGCTCGCACCGGCAATTCGCCTCGCGGATGAGGGGTTCCCGGTCTCGCCGATCGTGGCGGGGGACTGGGCCGGGGTGGAGGAGGTGCTCGGGCGCAATGATGGAGCCCGGGAGACCTTCCTCCTGGATGGGGAGAGGGCCCCGCAGGCGGGCGAGTGGTTCCGGAACCCGGACTACGCGGCGACGCTCCGGCAGCTCGCCGCGGAGGGGCCGGAGGCGCTCTACGGGGGCTCGCTCGGCGCGCGCGTGGTCGAGGGGCTGGACGAGCTGGGCGGGTTCGTGACGCTCGAGGACCTGCGGGCGCACCGCTCCCAGTGGGTCGAGCCGATCTCGGTGGCCTTCCGGGGGCATCGGCTCTGGGAGATTCCTCCGCCCGGGCAGGGGATCGCGGCACTCCAGATGCTGCGGATCCTGGAGCCCTTCCCGCTCGAGGCGATGGGGCACAACTCGCCCGAGTACCTCCACCACCTGGTCGAGGCGAAGAAGCTGGCCTACGCGGACCTCGGGCGGCACATCGCGGACCCGCGCTTCATGGAGCACACCCCGGAGGAGCTCCTGGGCGACGGCTGGATCGAGCGGCGGAGGGCGCTCATCGACCCCCACGAGGCGATGGACCGCCCGGACGCGGGATCGGCGATCACGGAGAGCGAGACGATCTACCTCACGGCAGCAGACCGGGAGGGGAACATGATCTCCTTCATCAACTCGGTCTTCAGCTCCTTCGGTTCGGGGGTGGTGGTCCCGGGGACGGGGTTCCACCTCCAGAACCGGGGGACGGGGTTCACGATGACCCCGGACCGCCCGAACACGGTTGGGCCGGAGAAGGAGCCCTTCCACACGATCATCCCCGCCTTCGTGACCCGGACCCTGGACGATGGGAGCGAGGGGCCCTGGATGAGCTACGGGGTGATGGGCGGCGCGATGCAGCCGCAGGGACACGTGCAGGTGCTCCTCAACATGATCCTCTTCGGGATGGACCCGCAGGAGGCCATCGACGCGCCCCGGTTCCGGCACTACTCGGGGCTGCGGCTCGGGATCGAGGCCGGGGTTGGCGAGGAGGTGCGCCGCGCCCTCACGGCGCGTGGCCACGAGGTGACCTCGATCGGGCCCGGCGCGGTCGGGGGCGCGCAGATCATTCTCCGGCTCGAACGCGGATGGGCCGCCGCCTCCGACCCCCGCAAGGACGGACAGGCAGGAGGCCACTGAGGAGGCAGGTTTCCCCGAGGCCCGCAGGAGCGGTGCCCTGTCGTCCACACCACCTACTTCGGAGTGCCGAAAGGATGCCCGAACCGCGAACCATCCGCCCGAACCAGGCCGCCTTCATACTCGGTCCGCTCGTCTCCGGCACGATCGGGCTCGGAGCCTTTGCCTGGCTCGTCCTGGTGCTCCCTCCCCTCTTCGGAGCAAACCTCTTCGCAGCGGGCTTCTTCGCCCTCGCGGGATTCGCCTTCCTCCTCGGATGGAGCGTGATCGCCCAGCTCGCGCGGGCCCGCAAGACGAGTTACACCCTCGAGGGAGACCGCCTCATCTACCGGACGGGGGGCATTCTCTCGGACCAGACGACCGAGCTCCAGCTCGGGAACGTCACCCAGGTCGAGCTCCGGATCCCCTTCCTGGAGCGCCGCGTCTTCGGCACGGGCCGGGTCAGCGTGACGAGCGCGGGAAGTGCGCACGCACGGGTCAACCTCACCTACCTGGACGAGCCGGAGGCCTTCCTCGACCTCCTCCTCGAACGGATGCGCGAGAGCGGGTTCTCCCTGGCGCGGCGACAGCGGCTGATGGACACCCGGCCGAGCCTCGCTCTCCTCGTCGCCCGCCAGGCGGGCCGAGCGATCTCCGGGCTCCTCGTGGGACTCCTCTTCGTGGCCGCGATGCTCGTCCCCGTCGCCATCGGGATCGCCGAGCGCCTCGAGGTGACCTCGCTCCAGGACTTCTTCACCTTCGTCGCGACCGGACGCACCCCCGAAGGAGTGAGCTCCTTCCAGCTCCGCTTCGCCATCTTCGGCACGCTCGCCACGGCGGTCGTCGTCGCTGGAGGGCTGATCCTCGCCCTGGCAAGGGACACCGCTCTCCACTTCACCCGTCGCTACACCCTCTTCGATGACGTGGTCGAGCACGAGACGACCTTCCTCGGGCTCCACAGGGTCATGTTCCCGATCGAGAACCTCTCGGACGTCACGACCCGGCAGGGGCTCCTCGGCCGCCTCCTCGGGATCGCCGACATCCGACTGAGCTGCCAGGGAATGGCGCGCCCGATCGCCTTCTCGGCCCTCCCCGAGGCCGGCACCTTCCGCGAGACCCTCCTCGGGATCCTCGACCCCTCGAGCCGGCCCGAGGGCGAGACGGGGAGCCCCGCAACCGCCGACACCCTCGAGTTCCGCCCCCTCTTCCGCCGGGACGCCGCCGCCGCGATCGGGCAGCGCGTCCGGCGCTGGGCCATCCCCCTCGCCCTCCTCGGAACCGCACCCCTCACCCTTCCCCGCATCCCGATCGAGGGGTTCGAGGCGGACCGCTGGCTCATCGTCCTCCCCCTTGTCCTCGCAATCGTCGGAGTCCTCTTCGCGATCAGCCTCGCCTGGGGGATCACCCGCTCCTATCTCCGCATGAGCGCCCAGCGATACGAGGTCGGCCGCACACGGCTCTCCGCCACGCGCACGCGGGTCTCCCACACCGAGGTCGCCTTCACCTTCCCGCAGATCACCTCGGTCGTCGTGGTGCGGGGCATCATGGACCTGATCTTCGGAACCGCGACGATTCGTTTCCGCTCGATCGGCTCCCGGCACCCCCTCGTCTTCGAGCATGTGCGGAAGGGTCCCGAGGCGGCCGCCATGATCCTTGACCGCCTCTCCCTCGTCGGCACCACCCCGCAGGAGACCGTCCGTCCCCGGACCACCCCCCTCCTCTACGCCCTGAACGAGCCGGGACGCGTACTGGGCCCCGTGGTGTTCTCGATCGTCGCCATTGCCGCGTCACTCTACTGGCCCCCGGCGCTCCTCGCGCTCCCGGTCATCCTCGGCTGGGCCCTCGTCAGGTTCGGCCTCACCTGGTTCGCCTTCCGGCATGCGCGGCTCGAGGTCCATCCGGGGCACCTCCTGGGCGTCCGGGGCGTCTTCCGCCGGATTCACCACACCGCCCCGCTCCGCCAGGTCAAGGATGCCCGCTCGCACCGCTATCCCTTCTCGGCCTCCGGCTCCCTCACCTGGTTCGCCGGGGGCGGCGCACGTTTCACCCTCCCCTTCATCGAAGACGTTGCCGCCGTGCATGACCGGCTCGACCGCATCCTCCTTACGCAACCGCAGCACGGCACGGAACCCCGGGGCCTGGACGCGACCCCCGTGCTCACCGCGGGTCCGGATGTACGTGCCCCCCTGGCCCGAACGGCGCTCCTCTCCCTCGCAGTGTTCCCGGCGGGGATCCCGGCCCTCGTGATGCTCGGGTTCTTCCTTCCCGCTCTCCTCTTCGTCGCAATCCCCCTCCTGCTCGTCCTTCCCGTGGTGATCGTGGCGATGGAGTGGATTCGGCTGAAGCGCACCCTCTATGAACTGCAGGAGTCCCGGATCGTCCGTGAACGCGGCATCCTTCGACGCAAGCGCTTCACGATCCTCCTCGACCGGATCGACCACCTCGGTACCATCCAGGGTGCCTTCCACAAGATGTTCGGAACCGGCGACCTGGCGATCTACACGACGGGAAGCGCTTCAGTCGAACTCGTCCTGTCGGACCTCCGAGGTCACGAAGGGTGGCTGGCACCGATCGAGGCCCGCCTCAGCCGGAGGGAACCCCTCTCAGTTCGAGCGGCGCCGCCGGGAGACCTCGTCGAGGACCCGGCGCTCGTCGTCGGTCAGTGAGCCCATCCCGGAGGCCGAAATCTTGTCGAGGATCCGGTCCACCTCGTCGAGGAGCTCCTCCTCCCGACGTGACGAGCGGCTGGACGGCTTCGCGCGCCGGGCCCGCGGAGCAGCCTCCTCTTCGCGGCTCTCGCGCTCCTCGCGGGGAACGATCGCGAGCCGTTCCCGCCCCCCGCCTCGCACGGCCTTTCCGAGGCCGGAGAGGCGCTTGCCGAAGCGCCCTTCGCCCCAGAGCCAGGTGAGGCCGAAGACGAGCCCGCCCACGTGGGCGAAATGCGCCACCCCGCCCCCCGCACCTCCGAAGGCCGATACGAAGGCGAGGACGAAGAAGAATCCCACGAGGTACTTCGCCTGGATCGGGAAGATGCCCCAGAAGTAGATGGGGGCGTTCGGCCAGTACCAGGCGAAGGCGAGCATCAGCCCGTACATCGCGGCCGAGGCCCCCACGACCGGAGGGGTGTTCAGCGCGAAGATGAAGGAGAACACCGCCCCTCCCAGCCCACAGAGGAGGTAGTAGCGGAGGAATCGGTCGCTCCCCCACCGGCTCTCGAGGTGGGGGCCGAAGAAGAAGAGGATGAGCATGTTCATGAGGAGATGCCAGATGTCTCCATGCACGAACATGTAGGTGACGGCCCCCCAGGGCTTCACGAGGAACTCGCGGGGCGCGAAGCCGAACCAGTTCACGAAGAACCCGTGGCTCGTCAGCACGGCGAGCAGGTGCAGCGCGGTCGTCGCGATGAGGAGTCGCTTCACCCAGGGGGTGAGCGTGTATCCGAAGGCGAATCGTTGCGTGCCGTACGACATGGGCTGCGGGTCTCTCCAGGGGGGTGGTTCGTGTCGGTTCAACCCGAGGGGCGCAATCGAGTTCCCGGAGTCCGCCCGAGACGTGCGAGGGCGACCTCGACGATGCGCTCGCAGAGCTCCGGAAAGGAGAGTCCTCCCGCCGCCCCCGCCCTCGGCAGGAGGCTGTTCGCGGTGAGTCCGGGAAGCGCGTTCGCCTCGAGGCACCAGGGGCGCCCCTCCGCGTCGAGGAGGAAGTCGACGCGAGAGAAGTCACGCAGGAAGAGGGTCCGATGCACCTCGAGGGCAAGACGCCGGAGCTCGGCGGCCGTCTCTTCGGGGAGTTCCGCCGGGAAGATCTCCTCGGCCATCCCCGGCTGGTACTTGCACTCGTAGTCGAAGAGTTCGTGGGCCGGGATGATCTCGCCCACCGGAAG
Organism: Gemmatimonadota bacterium; assembly: GCA_007125125.1. Classification (GTDB taxonomy): domain Bacteria; phylum Gemmatimonadota; class Gemmatimonadetes; order Longimicrobiales; family Gaopeijiaceae; genus SLDT01. Next base: position 12,409 of record SLDT01000166.1, read on the forward strand.
GGCGCTCTCGCCGACGACCCCCACCGTCACCTCGCGCCCGCGAACGTAGCGCTCGAAGAGGATCCGACCCTCCCAGCGGGCAGCCTCCTCGACCGCCTCCTCGAGCTCGGCCCGATCGTGGGCGAGGGTGAGCCCGAGGGTCGACCCCCCCGAGGGGGGTTTCACGATCAATGGGAGCCCGAGCCGCTCCGTGACCTCGTCGAGCTCGACGGGAGCCGCGAGCCAGTCCGGAGTCGCCACCCCCGCACCCCGCAGGAGCCGCTTCGAGACTTCCTTGTCCATCGCGAGGGTGCACCCGAGCCGCCCGCTCCCCGCGTAGGGGACCCCGCGCAGGTCGAGGAGCCCCTGGAGGGTGCCGTCTTCGCCCGCCCCCCCGTGCAGCGCCGGAAAGACGACGTCGATCTCGTCCATTCCGGGGAGTGCCATGATCCGCGCGAGGTCACCCGTTTCCAGAAGGTCCGGGGGGCGCTCCTCCCCGGAGGAAGGGTCCCCGACCCCCGCTGCCCGGATCGCTTCTTCCTCGGACGCGCCGAGCAGCCCGTGCGCGGTGTCGACTGCGAGCACCTCGTGCCCGCGCGAGCGAAGGGCACCCGCCACCTGCGTCCCCGATGCGAGCGAGACGGGGCGCTCCCCCGAGGCGCCCCCCATGAGCACGGCAACCCGATAACGAGCACTCAAGGGGGCTCCCCCTCCGCAAATCCCTGCTCGTGCATCCACCCGTCGTCGTACATCTTGCTCAGGTAGTGCTCGCCCCAGTCGCAGAGCACCGCAACCATGAAGGCATCCGGGTCGTCGACCGTGCGCGCCCGCTCGAGAGCAGCATGGACGATCAGCCCCGCCGAGCCACCAACGAAGAGCCCCTCCTCGCGGGTCAGGCGCCGTCCCATGTGGAAGGCCTCCGCGTCGGTGACGGTGACGAAGTCGTCGATGACCCCAAGGTCGAGGCACCCCGGGATCTTGTCGCTCCCGAGCCCCTCGACCCGGTACGGCGCCCCCTCGGGCATCACGCCGGTGTGGAAGTAGGGAGCGAGCACCGACCCCACCGGATCGACCCCGATGATCTGCACCTCGGGGTTGCGCTCCTTGAGGTAGCGCCCCACCCCGCTGATCGTGCCCCCCGTTCCCGCCCCCGCGAAGAAATGCGTGATTCGCCCGCCGCTCTGCTCCCAGAGCTCCGGACCTGTGGTCTCGTAGTGGGCCTGCGGGTTCGCGAGGTTGTAGAACTGGTCGGCCAGCACCCCGCCCGGCGTCTCGGCTGCGATCCGCTTCGCCTGCTGCGTGTACGTGTTGCCGGGGCCGGTGATGAAGTCGACCGGCTCCACCGTCTCCGTACCGAGGGCCAGCGCCGCGATCGCCTGGGCGCCGCCGATGCGATACACCCGCTCCAGGCCGAGCATGTGGCACACCGCCAGCACCAGCGGCGAGATGTCGCCGGCCTCGGCGCCGCGCTGCACGTCCTCCTGCGAAAGCGTGGGCGGCGGCGACACCAGCGACAGCCGCTGCACGCCTGCCACGATCGCCGGCACGGCCTGCATGATCACACTCGACGGATACGCCGCCCGGCC
>SLDT01000165.1 GCA_007125125.1 Gemmatimonadota bacterium
CGACGCGTCACGGCGGGGCGGGGTCGCATTGCGGCTCGAGGCCGTGTCGGATAATATTCGTCTGCTCGAGTATATGCTTGCTATTCTTTGGAGACCCGCTCATGCTTCGATCTGCCTTAGTGACGCTCCTCGGTTGCTGCGCCCTTCTGGCTTCTGCCTGCGATGGCGCGGACCAGACGGAGGCCCTTGAAGCCCGAATCGCCGAGCTCCAGACGGAGCTGGAAGATCGATTCACTCCGGGGCTCCACACGCTCATGGTCGACCTGAGCACCCGCCACGCTGCACTCTGGTTCGCCGGTGAAGCCCGGAACTGGCCCCTCGCGGACTACATGGTGCACGAGCTCGAGGAACTGATCGAGGAGATCGAGGAGCTGCATCCGATGTACCGGGAGGTGCGTGTCGCCGAGCTGCTTCGGGAGATGACGACGCCTGCGATCGAGCTGCTCGAGGCGGCAGTCGAGGAGGAGAGCAGGGACGACTTCCGCTTCGCCTACGACCAGCTCACGACGGCTTGCAACGCATGCCACATCGCCACCGACCGTGCCGCCATCGTGATGCAGCGTCCCACCGTGCCGCCTCTCACGAACCTGCGCTTCGATCCCTGATCGCTCGCTGACGACTCCCTGACGACTGGAGATCCACGAATGTCCCCGCGTTACTTCACGCGCCGTCGATTTCTGAAGGATGTCCTGAGCGGGGGCGGTCTTGCCCTCGGGACGCCGCTCGCGCTCCCCGGGCTCCTGACCGCCTGCGGAGGGTCCGGGTCCCCTGCGGCCCCCCCCGGCAACGGTGTCGACGGCCGATTTCCGCTGCGCCTCCCCGACGTGACCGGCGTCGAGGCTCTCCAGCTCACCGGTGCTCCGGGGATCGCCGAGATCGGCGGGGGACTCGAGGCGCCGGCCTGGCTCCTGAACGGTGTGCTTCCCTCCCCGAGGCTCGAAGTGCGAAAGGGAGAGCGGATGCGGGTCACGCTCCGCAACGAACTGCCCCAGGACCTGATTCTGCACTGGCACGGGCTTGCCCCTCCCGAGGCGATGGATGGCCACCCGCGCTTCGCGGTCGGCACGGGCGAAACGTACGAGTACGACTTCACCGTCGAGGACCGCGCGGGGACCTACTGGTACCATTCGCACACGCACATGCACACGGCAGAGCAGACCTACCGGGGAATCGCCGGTCTGCTCCTCGTGCGGGACGACGAGGAGGACGCACTGGGGTTGCCCTCCGGAGCTCGAGAGATTCCCCTGATTCTACAGGACCGGCGCGTCGATGCAGCCGGCGTGCCCTTCTACGAGCCCTTTGGCCCCGCGATGATGGCCGGCTACATGGGTCCGGTACCCTTCGGAAACGGGGTTCGAAACCCCTATCTGGAGGTCGACACGGCCCTCTATCGCTTCCGGATCCTGAACGGCTCGAATGCGCGGATCTTCCGCCTGGGCCGAAGCGACAGTCGGCCCTTCGTCCTGATCGGGAACGACGGGGGCCTCCTGGATGCGCCCGTCGAGCTGTCGACGATCGACATGGCCCCGGCAGAGCGGGTGGACATCCTGGTCGACCTGCGGGAGCTTCGGCCGGGCGACCGCGTCATGCTTCGCTCACTGAGCTTCCAGATGCAGGGTGGGATGGGGTTCATGGCAGGGCAGAACCTGCAGGGCGATCCGATGGACCTGCTCGAGCTGAGGGTGAGAAGCGAGGTGGCCGACGCGAGTGTCATCCCCGCCGCCCTTCCCCCGATCATCGAGCCGGACCCTGCCGAGGCCGCGCGTGAGCGGGAGTTCCGCTTCACCTCCCAGATGATGAACCACTTCATCAACGGCCGCCCCTTCGACATGGATCGTATCGACGAGACCGTTCCATTCGACGAGACCGAGGTCTGGAGCTTCGTGAACGAGAGCAACTTCCCGCACCCGGTGCACCTCCATGCGACGCACTTCCGGGTGCTTTCGCGCACCGGGGGGCGCGGGGAGGTCTTCGCCTGGGAGCGGGGCCGGAAGGACACGGTGCTCCTGAATCCGGGCGAGACGGTTCGTGTGGCGCTGCGCTTCACCGCCCATCGTGGACTCTTTCTCCTGCACTGCCACAACCTCGAGCACGAGGACATGGGCATGATGGCGAACATTCTGGTCGAGTGATCGCACTCCCCGGTCGTAAAGGCGCAGAGCCGCTTCGAGCCGCGGAAGCTCAGGGCGCCTTCGGGCTTCGCCCCGCCCCGCAACTCCGGATCAGGGCGAGCACGAGGGTGCGGGTGACGGCCTCGAGGTCGGCGATCGGGACGGACTCGTCGGGGGCATGGGCCGCGCGCACGTCGCCGGGGCCGAAGAGTACGGTGGGGATCCCCCCCTCCCGCACGAGAAGGTGCATGTCGGCGCCGTAGGGCATCCCGCAGATCCGGGCGGGGCGGTCGGTGACCTCGGCGAGGGCGGTCGCGAGCGTCACCACGAGGGGATGCCCGGGGTCGATCTCGGCCGGCTCGAAGCGGGCTCCCCACCACTCGAGAACGGGCGGGTGCTCCCGGAGCCAGGGCTCGCGGGCCGCTGCGGCCTCGAGGCACGCCGCCAGCTCGCCGCGCGCCCGCGCGGTGTCCTCGCCGGGAGCGAGTCCGAAGCGCCCCTCCATGACGAGCGACTCGGCCACGGTCGAGGCCCAGATCCCCGCCCGCACCGTGCCGACGCAGATCGCGAAGGGGAGCTCCGAGTCGCCGAAGAGCGGGTGGCCGAGCCGGGCGTTCCGCTCGGCCTCGAGCTCGCGAAGGGCTCCGTGGATGAGGGCGAACCGCTCGAGCGGGTCGACGCCCTCGGTCCGAAGCGCCCCGTGGGCGGCGCGCCCCGGCACGGTGATCCGGAAGTTCGCGGCCCCCGCCTGCGCGGGGGCGATCGCGAGCCGCGTGGGCTCGAGGACGATCGCGGCATCACCCCCGTGCCCGCGCGCCAGGGTGGCGAGGGTGCCGAGGCCCCCGTCCTCCTCGCCCACGACGGACTGGATCATCACCGACCCCTCGAGCTCGATCCCGGCCTGCCGCAGGGCGCGCACCGCCGCGATCGCGCAGGCAAGCCCGCCCTTCATGTCGGCCGCACCCCGGCCGACGACGTGGACGCCCCGCCGCGTCGCCCGGAAGGGTGGGCTGCTCCAGCGCTCCCGCTCCCCGGCCGGGACCACGTCGACATGGCCGTTCAGGACGAGCGTCGGCCCCCGGCCCCGCCCGGCCCGTCCCACGAGTCCGAGCGCCCGCTCCCGCTCGAGCTCCACCGCGAACGCGGGGTGCGCCCGGAGCGCGGCGAGGTCGATCTCCCAGAGCTCCGTCTCCATCCCGGCCTCGGCGAGGAGCCCGGCCATGTGCTCCTGCACCTCGACCTCGCGCCCCCCGGAGCTGTCGAAGGCGATCAGGCCGGAGAGGGTGTCCAGGAGCCCGGGAAGATCGATGGCGGCGAGGGCGTCGGCCTCGAGCCCGGATGCCTTCCTCCCGTGGTGCGGTGTCACTGCGCGGCGGAGCCTTCGGCGAGGGTTTGGAGCGCCTGGTCGAGATCGGCGATGAGGTCCTCGGCGTTCTCGATCCCCGCGGAGTAGCGCACGAGGCTCTCCGGGATCCCGGCCGCGGCACGCTGCTCGGCGGTGAGCTCGACATGGCTCGTGAGGGCGGGGGGGCCGACGAGGGTGCCGACCGAGCCCAGGCTGGCGGCCCGGTGTGCGAGGCGGAGCGCGCCGATGACCGAGGCCATTGCCTCGGCTCCGCCATGCAGGGAGAAGGCGAGCACCCCTCCGAACCCCGTCATCTGGCGCCGCGCGATCTCGTGGCCCGGATGGCTCGCGAGCCCGGGATGGAAGACCTCGTCGACCGCCGGATGCTCGCTCAGGTGCCGGGCCACGCGCATCGCGTTCTCGTTCTGCCGGAGCACGCGCAGCTCGAGGGTCCGCAGCCCC
>SLDT01000062.1 GCA_007125125.1 Gemmatimonadota bacterium
CGGCTCGTTCTCGAGACCCCGGGGGGCGGGGGCTGGGGGGAGACGGGATGAAGCAGCTCCTCTCGATCCTCTTCTGGTCGATCATCGCGGCGGCCTTCATCGGCCCCGGGACGGTGACGACGGCGGCCTCGGCGGGGGCCGCGCACGGGCACGCCCTCCTCTGGGCCCTCGGCTTCTCGGTCGTCGCGACCCTCGTCCTGATGGAGGCCGCGACCCGGCTCACGATCGTCTCGGGGCGGAACCTCGCCGAGGCGATCCGGGAGCGCTTCAGTCGGGGACCCTCGGGAATCCTCGTCCTCCTCCTCGTCCTCGGGGCGATCGTGGTGGGGAACGCGGCCTACGAGGCGGGGAACATCCTGGGGGCAGTAGCCGGGGTCCAGCTCGGCTTCGCCCTCCCGTCCGCGACCGTGACCCTGGTCATCGGAGCGATCGCGGGCGCGCTCCTCTGGGCCGGCACCCCGAGGACGGTGGCGCACGTGCTGAGCATCACCGTGGGGGCCATGGGGGTCGCCTTTCTCGTGACCGCGGTCGGGCTGCGCCCGGACCCGGCTGCGATCGCGGGTGGCCTCCTCGTCCCCTCGAGCCCTCCGGGTTCGGCGCTCCTCATTCTCGCCCTCGTCGGGACGACGGTCGTACCCTACAACCTCTTCCTCGGGTCGGGGCTCGCCGAGGGGCACCGCCTGCGGGAGGTGCGCTTCGGGCTCGCGGTCGCCGTGCTCCTCGGCGGACTCGTCTCGATGGGGGTGCTCGTCGTGGGGACCGCGGTCGAGGGGCCCTTCACCTTCGAGGGGCTCGGGGAGGCGCTCTCCCTCCGCCTCGGGCCCTGGGCGGGGGTGCTCCTCGCGATCGGGCTCTTTGCCGCCGGCTTCTCCTCGGCGACGACCGCCCCCCTTGCCGCGGCAGTGACCGCGCGCGGCCTCTTCGAGGATGGTTCGGGGAGGTGGAGCGACGGGGCCTGGCGCTACCGGGCGGTCTGGGGAGGGATCCTCCTCGTGGGGGTCGCCTTCGGGGTCGCCGGGGTGCGGCCGATCCCCGCGATCATCCTGGCCCAGGCGCTGAACGGGGTCCTCCTCCCCTTCGCGGCGGTCTTCCTCCTCATCGCCGTGAACGATGGCCGGCTCATGCGGGGAAGTGCCCTGAACGGCCCCCTCTCGAACGGCCTCATGATCCTGGTGACCGCGGTCACTGTCGTCCTCGGGGGTGCGGGCGTGCTCCGTGCGGCGTTCACGACCGCGGGCGCGGGGACCCCCGACGAGGCGCTCGTCCTCGGGGCCGGAATCCTCGTCTGCCTCCTCCTCGCCTGGCCGGTCACGCGCGAACTCCTCCGACGACGCGGCCTCCTCCCCGATCCAGCCGACCCCTGAGACCCATGCCGAACCCGATGCAGGACCGCGACCAGGACCGCCCCCTCGCCCTCGTGGCCGTCGGAGGCCACGCCTTCATCCAGAAGGGCGAAGAAGGCACGATTCAGGACCACGAGGCGAATGCCGACGCCCTGGCGGCCCTCCTCATGACCCTGGTCGAGCGGGGGTACCGCCTGGTGATCACGCATGGGAACGGGCCGCAGGTGGGGAACCTGCTCACGCAGCAGGAGCGGGCCGGGGACGAGGTGCCTCCCCTCCCCCTCGACGTCCTCGTCGCGATGACGGAGGGGAGCCTCGGCTACATCCTCCAGCAGGCCCTCCTGAACCGGCTTCGCGAGTCAGACGAGCCGAGGCGGGTGGTGACCATGGTCACCCAGGTCGAGGTCGACGCGGAGGACCCGGCCTTCCAGGAGCCGGCCAAGCCCATCGGACCCTTCCTCTCGAAGGAGGTGGCCGACCGCTGGGCCGAAGAGCGCGGGTGGGAGATTCGGGAAGACTCGGGGCGGGGGTGGCGGCGCGTCGTGCCCTCCCCCAGGCCCCGGCGGGTCCTGCAGCACCGGATGGTCCGCGACGCGGCACGCGACGGGCATCTCGTGATCGCGGCGGGGGGAGGGGGCATCCCCGTCCTGCGCGAACCGGACGGCCGCTTCTCCGGGGTCGAGGGGGTGGTCGACAAGGACCTCACCTCGAGTGTGCTCGCGACCGACATCGGGGCCTCGCTCTTCCTGATCCTGACCGCGGTCCCCGCGATCTACCGGGACTTCGGGACGGAGCGGGCCCGGCCCCTCGGCGCCCTCACCCTCGAGGAGCTCGAGCGGCTGCACGAGGAGGGGCACTTTCCTCCGGGGAGCATGGGGCCGAAGGTGGAGGCGGTCCTCGACTTCCTGCGCGGCGGGGGCGCCCGCGCCCTCGTCACCGACGCGGAGAGCCTTCCCCTGGCCCTCGAGGGACGGGCGGGAACGCACGTGGTGGGGCGAATCTGAGCACCGACTCCCCTGCGGGGCTTTGACAGGTCACCCGACCCCGGATAGAGTTCGAGCCATGAGAATCCTGATCGTCGGAAATGGCGGGCGCGAGCACGCCCTCCTCTGGAAGCTGCGGGCCGATGCGCCTGCGGCCGAGTTCTTCGCGACCCGTCCGAACCCCGGGATGCTCCCCGGATGCACCCCGGTCGACCTCGCCCCAACGGATGTGGAGGGGCTCGCGGGGTGGGCCGACGCAAACGGGATCTCCCTCACGGTGGTGGGCCCGGAGATTCCCCTCGCGCGGGGGATCGCCGATACCTTCCGCAGACGGGGCCTCCCCCTCTTCGGTCCGATGGCCGCCGCGGCCAGGATCGAGTCCTCGAAGGCCTTCGCGAAGGAGCTCATGAAGCGGCTCGAGGTGCCCACCGCGGCGCACGCCTGCTTCCGGAGCTTCGCCGAGGCCGAGGGATTCATCCGGGAGACCCCGGCCCCCCTCGTCGTGAAGGCCTCCGGTCTCGCCGCCGGAAAGGGCGCGATCGTCTGCTCCTCGACCGAGGAGGCCCTCGACGCCGCTCGGGCAATGCTCGAGTCCGGGGAGTTCGGAGAGGCCGGCGCCGAGGTCGTCGTCGAGGAGTTCATGGAGGGCGAGGAGCTCTCGATCTTCGGGATCACGGACGGGCGGCACGTCACCTTGCTTCTTCCCTCGCAGGACCACAAGCCGATCGGGGAAGGTGACACCGGTCCGAACACGGGAGGAATGGGCGCATACGCTCCCGTGCCCCTTGCCTCGCCCGGGCTCGTGGACGAAGCGCGGGACCGGATCTTCCTCCCCGTCCTCGACGCGCTCGAGCGCGCCGCGACCCCCTTCCGTGGGCTTCTCTACGCCGGGCTCATGGTCACACCCGAGGGTCCGAAGGTCGTCGAGTTCAACTGCCGCTTCGGGGACCCCGAGACGCAGGTCGTGCTCCCCCTCATGGAGAGCCCCCTCCTCGAGCTCATGGTCGCGGTAGCCCGCGGGGGCCGGATCGACGACACCGGCACCCACTGGTCGACCCGCACCGCCCTGAACACCGTGCTCGCCTCGGAGGGGTACCCGGGCGACTACGAGAAGGGGCACGAGATCCAGATCCCCCCCGAGCTCACCGAACGCGACGACCTCCTCCTCTTCCACGCCGGGACCCGCACCGAGGGCGACCGGCTCGTCACCTCCGGGGGGCGGGTGCTCTCCGTGGTCGGACTCGGCCGCAACCTCGAGGAGGCGCGCGCCCGGAGCCTCGAGGGGGTCGAGGCGATCGACTTCGAGGGGAAGACCTTCCGGAGCGACATCGGCTTCCGGGCCTTCGCCCGCGACGAGGCCTGAGCCGGCCCCGATGCCCGAACTCCCGGAGGCCGAGACGATCGTGCGCGGCCTCCGGGAAGCCCTCCCGGGGCGCCGCATCGAGGGCGTCCGGGTGCTCCATCCCGATGTGATCGAGGGCGATCCGGCCCCCTTCCGATCTCATGCGACGCATCAGGTGATCGAGGGCATCACGCGGCGGGGCAAAAACATAGTCTTGGTTATGCTTTC
>SLDT01000182.1 GCA_007125125.1 Gemmatimonadota bacterium
AGCGTGACATCCTGCGGACGATCAACCCACAGGGGATTCAGGAGATTCGCTGGCTGAATTCCGCCCAGGCAGGAACCTTGCCCGGCGCGGGATCGAGACACATCGAGGGAGCGATCGTCATCACGCGACGCTGAGCCACCCCCCGCATTGCCGAAGGCCCCGGAGAACCTCTGCGGTTCGCCGGGGCCTTCGCCTTATCGACTGCAGCGGGCGAGGTCATCGCTTCGAGGCGATGCCGCGCACCCGAAGTGCGTCCCGCTACGTGTCAGCTCTGTTCGCCGAGCCCGTTCACATGACGCTGAAGCTGGGCTTTGAGACGCGCCACCTTCCTCGGGTGAAAGAGCCGACGTTGGCCGGCGCGATCAAGGAGAGACGCAGCCCGGCGAAACGCGGTCTCGCCGCTCTCCACGTCCTCGGCTTGCCGCACCCGCTTCACCGCGGTGCGCAGGCGCGCGCGGGCGCTCCGGTTGCGGGCTTCCCACTTGCGCCCCAGTTCCATTCGCTTCTTGGCACTCTTGATGTTCGGCATCGAGACCTCAGGTACAGTCCGTTGAAGGCAAGGTAGAGCTTTCAAAATTAGCAGAAAGGTCGACAGCGAGCAAGACCACTCTGACGGGGGCTGGTACCTGCCCCCCATCACCGGTAGTTTCCTCGCACCATGCTTCGCTCGCCCGCCGCCTCCGCCGAACGCGACACCGATTTCGGGGCCGCCTTCCTGGTCGAAATCGACCGCTTCCAGGGTCCCCTGGACCTCCTGATGCACCTCATCCGTCGGCAGGAGTTTGACATCTTCGACATTCCGATCGCTCGGATTACGGACCAGTTTCTGGCCGCAATCCGCGGGATCGGTACCACCGACCTCGACTCGGCGGGCGAGTTTCTCGAGATGGCGGCGACACTCGTCCGGATCAAGGCGCAGATGCTCCTGCCCAGACCGATCGATGCCGAAGACGAGGACCCGCGCGCGGAGCTTGTCCGACGTCTCCTCGAGTACGAGCAGATCCGCGACATCACGGCGCGGCTGGAGCGATCCGAGGCCGATCGCTCGCGGCGCCATGCCAAGGGGTGGGTCCAACCCCGGCAGCGCACTCCGGACTCTGACCTCCCTCTGGACACGACGATCACGGAGTTCCTCGAGGTGGCCTGCGGGATCACGCTGCCGGAGCCGATCGACACGGACCACCGCGTCACTCCGCGGACCGTCTCGATGGAAGAGAAGGCCACCCTCATTCTGAGCCGGCTTGCCGACGAGGGCCGGATCGAGTTCGCTCGACTCCTCGCGCCCTTTCGCCATGATCCCATGCATGGAGTCATGACCTTCCTTGCGGGGCTCGAGCTCAGCCGGCGCCGGGCGATCCACCTCCAGCAGGCACGCCCCTTTCACACGCTCTGGTTCATCGACCGGGCAGACGCCCCGCTCGAGGCCGATCAGGAACCCTTCGCCACCATGTATCCGACCTCGGACGAGGAGGCCCGAACCAGGTGAACGCCGAGCAGATTGTCGAAGCCGTTCTCTTCGCCAGCGACGCCCCCCTCCGTGCCGAGGAGATCGCGCGGGCAGACGAGACGCTCGACGAGGACCGGGTCGAGGACGCCCTTCGGGCCCTTCGGAGCCATTATCTCGAAAGCACCCGCGCCTTCGACCTCGTCGAGGTCGCCGGGGGCTACCAGCTCCTCACGCGACCGGAGTTCGCGCCCTACCTTGACCGGTTCGACACCGTTCCGCGCACGAGCCGCCTCTCCCGTCCCGCGCTGGAGGCACTTGCGATCATTGCCTACCGCCAGCCCATCGGCCGACTCGAGGTCGAGTACGTGCGGGGCGTCGGATCTGCCGGGGTCATCCGAACGCTTCAGGACCGCGAGTTGATCGAGGTTGTCGGACGGGGTGAGGGACTCGGTCGTCCACTCCTCTACGGCACCACGCCGCGCTTTCTCGAGCACTTCGGCTTCCAGTCCATCGACGACCTTCCCCACCCCGAAGAGCTTCCCGTGGTGCTTCGCGACCGAAGCCTCCCGCTCCTTCCCGAGGAGGAAGGTTGAACCGTCCCGACCCCCCCTCCGCCCCCGGCGCCGAGCGCCTCCAGAAACTCATGGCACGAGCCGGGCTCTGTTCCCGTCGCCAGGCCGAGGAGTGGATCGTGCAGGGACGAGTCCGGGTGAACGGCCAGATCGTGACCACGCTCGGCACGCGAGTCGATCCCGAGCGCGATGATGTCCACGTCGATGGCCGTCCCCTCACTCGACCCGCCGCGCGCTGGATCATGCTGAACAAGCCTCCCAGAATCCTGACGACCCGCCGGGATCCCGAGGGGCGCACCACCCTCTACGACATCCTCCCCGAAGAGCTGCGGCACCTTCGGTACGTCGGCCGTCTCGACCGGGACACGGAGGGGCTTCTCATTCTGACGAACGAGGGTGAAGCCGCCCACCGACTTCTCCACCCCTCGAGCGAGGTGGAGCGGGAGTATCTTGCTGCCGTCCGGGGCACCCCCGACAGGGACGCCCTTCGACGACTCGTCGAGGGCGTCGAGCTCGACGATGGCCCCGCCCGAGCCGAACAGGTGCGCCTCGTCAGCTCGAACCGCACTCGCGGCGCGCGGGTCTCGCTCGTGCTGAGAGAGGGGCGCAAGCGTGAAGTCAGGAGGCTCCTCGCAGCCGTCGGGCACCCAGTGCGCCACCTTCGTCGAGTCCGGTTCGGGCCCCTCGAGCTCGGCGACCTCCCGCGAGGAGCCTGGCGCGACCTCACCCGTGCCGAGGTCAAGGCGCTTCTGAGCTCCACCGAAGACCCATGACCCGGGGCCGTGCCGGGTTCGCGCGAGACCCGCGTTACCCTTAGATTCGGAGCCGTCGCCGGAACCTGCCGTGATTCCCGCCCCCGAACCGGTGGAGGGGGCTCCGGGCAGTCTTCCGATCGTCCAAGGCCCAAGGGAGGACAATGGAACTTCAAGACCGCACCGTTCTGCTCCTCGGGGGCGCTGGCCTCGTCGGCCTCGCCGTCGCGCGCAGCATGCTCCCTCACCGACCGGCCCGGCTCGTGATTGCCTCCCTCCGCCGTGACGAGGCCGAGGGGGCCGTCGAGCGACTCCGCGCCGAATCGACGGCAGAAGGGGTCCGCATCGAGCCCGCATGGGGTGATATCTTCGTCCCCGAGGCATCGACCCAGCGTCCACGGGCCGAACTGCTGGCCGACGCGACGGCCCGTGCCGGCTTCATCGACGACCTCTACGGCGAACTCACTCCGGAGGTCTTCGAACGCTCGGCCCTCGGTCACCTGCTGACTTCGGTGAAGCCCGAGATCGTCGTCGACGCCGTGAACACCGCAGGCGCCCTCGCCTATCAGGATGCCTTCCGTTCGGCAGGCGAGCTCCGCAAGGCAGCGGAGGAAGGCACACTCGATCCCGCCACGATCGAACGCCATCTCTCGACCCTGTACCTGCCGCAGCTCATCCGGCATGTCCAGATCGCTCTCGAGGGCATGAAGCAGGCCGGCACGGCGATGTACGTCAAGATCGGCACCGCTGGAACGGGGGGCATGGGATTGAATGTGCCGTTCACCCATTCCGAGGAGCGACCTTCCCGGGTTCTTCTCGCGAAGGCTGGACTGGCTGGAGCCCATTCCCTTCTGCTCTTCCTGATGAGCCGGACCCCGGGCGCTCCCGCGGTCAAGGAGATCAAGCCGACGGCCGCGATCTCCTGGAAGAGTGTCGCGTTCGGTCCGATCCTGAGGGGCGGGCGGCCGGTGCCGCGTTGCGATGCACTGCGAGCCCTCACCCTCGACGAGGCCCTCGAGCCTTCGGATCAGGCGGCAGAGTCGGCGTGGACCGTGCTTGACACTCCCCTCGACGGTGTCTACGTGGACTCCGGCGAGAATGGCTTCTTCTCGGCCTCCGAGTTCGAGACACTCACCGCGCTGGGACTCATGGAGTTCGTCACCCCGGAGGAGATTGCCGACAACGTCCTGCGGGAGATCCGCGGCGTCCCCTCGGGGCGCGACATCGTCGCGGCACTCGACGCATCGACGATGGGTCCCACCTACCGTGCCGGGATCCTCCGTGGACAAGCGCTCGAGTTCATGGAGCGGCTCGAGGCGAAGCACGGCGTCGAGGGGATCGCCTACGAGATGCTTGGTCCCCCGCGCCTCTCGAAGCTCCTGTTCGAGGCCGCGATCCTGCGTCGTCTCTTCGAGTCGATCGAATCCGGAGCGCGCCTCGACCCGGAACAGACCGCCAGTCTGGCCGATGCGCTGGTGCGAGACGACTCCGACCTCCGACAGCGCATCCTCTCCATCGGGCTCCCCGTGCTCCTCTCGGACGGGGTCTCCGTGCTGAGGGGTCCCCGCCTGAAGGTCCTTCCCGAGGAGGGTGTCGAAATGCGGGCCGAAACCCTTCTGGACCAGGGGTGGGTCGACCTTCGGGCCCGGAACTGGGAGCGATGGAGGGAGCGGCTGAGTGCCTTCCTCCTGGAGGAGAGTGCGCGACCAGGGATCGAGGAGGGTTCGATGGGTGACCATGAGCATGGCGACGGGGAGGGAGTGATCCGACCCGGGCGCCTCGCAGCATGGATCTTTCGCTACGAGGATCGAGGCGAGCGCATCAAGCGTTGAAGCGGCTCCATCCGTGTTCTCCGACCAGGGGAACAAAGCGGCAGGCGAGGAGGGTGCGGGTGCGGAGTTCGCCCTCCTCGTCGAGGGTCACGAGCTGGAGGTCCTGAAGCTCGCGCGTGCCGACCGGAATGAGGAGGCGTCCTCCCGGGGCCAGCTGTGCGACGAGGGGGAGGGGGAGGGAGGGTGCCCCGGCGGTCACGAGGATGGCATCCCAGGGCGCCCCTTCGGACACACCAAGGGTTCCATCCCCGACTTCGAAGCGAACGTTCTCGACTCCGAGGGCGTGGAGCCGTTGCCGGGCTTCCTCGGAGAGCACCGGGTCCCTCTCGATCGTGCAGACCTCCCGTGCCAGAAAGGCAAGCACGGCGGTCTGGTAGCCACTCCCCGTCCCGATTTCGAGGACCCGGTCTTCGTCGCGGAGGGCAAGGGCCTCGGTCATTCGCGCGACCATGTAGGGTTGCGAGAGTGTCTGGCCTCGCCCGATCGGAACCGCGGCGTCGGCCCAGGCGCGCGGGTCGGACCCTCCTCGGCGCTTCGGGAGGAAGCGCTCACGGGGGACCGCACGCATCGCGTCGAGGACCCGATCGTCGCGCACGCCGCGTCGCTCGACCTGCTCTCGCACCATCTGTTCCCGTCGAAGTCGATCGAAGTCGGGGGTGTCCCGATCGGATGTGGCGCTCATGAGATTCCGGGCTCGTGGTGACCGACGGGGTACAGGAACTTCGGCCCCCTTCGGGTGAATCAGTGCACACGGGGCGCGGCTGCGGCCGTCGCCCACGGAATCCATACAGTTTCGAAACGAAGGAGTGCCATGCTGAGCCGTGATGATCTGGTCGATCTGTACCGGAAGATGAGGGGTGAGAAGGTCCTGAGCGTATACCTGAATGGAGGGGCGACGGACTTCGCGGAGCGCAATGCATGGCGGCGCCGCCTCGAGCATCAGGTCACGTATGCCCGGCGCGCCGTGAATGGAGCTCCGGCGAGCGAGGAGGAGGGCTTTGGACGTGCCCTCGGCCGGATCGAGCGGGCGCTCGGTGCCTTCGACAGCTTCCTGCCGGATCAGGGCTGGGTCGGCTTCGCGACCCCCGACGACCTCATCTATGCCGAGCCCGTTCGGGCCCCGATGCCCGATCTCGTGCGCTGGGAGGGTGGAATCAGAGTCGCGCCCTATGTCCGGGCGCTGAAGCAACAGCGTCTCGTCCTCGCCGTCCTCGTCGACTCGCGACGGGCCCGGATCTTCGAGTATCGGAGCGGGGAGCTCCACGAGCCCAAGAACCTGAATGCCGAGACCTTTCTCGGTGACCTGACCGACGTGAACATCTCGAAGCGCGCCACGAACCACTCGGGAGTGCGGGGCAAGACGGGGACCGATGCGGCCCAGAGGTACCTCGAGGTCGGGTCCGAGCGCATGGTTAAGTCCCTCATGGAGATCGCGACCGAACGGCTGGGCCACGACGGCCATCTCGTGCTCGGTGGAACGAGCGAGACGCTCTCGGCCGCGGCTGCGCACCTTCCTCAGCAGGTCCTCCTTCGCACCGTGCAGCGGAGTTCGATGGGTCTCGAGATGACGGAGGCCGAGGTCCGGACCGAACTCGAAAAGGCGGCGTCGGAACTGAACCAGCGGCTCCAGAAGGTGCTTCTCGACGAAGTGATCGACCAGGCCCGATCGGGGGGGCGCGGTGCGCTTGACCCGACCGAGGTCGAGAAGGCGCTGCGAGAGGCCCGCGTCGATACGCTCCTCGTCAGTCGTGGCTTCATCCGGGCGAACCCGGACTACGCCGACCACCTGGTCGGTTCGGCCTTCGAGCAGCACGCCGAGGTCGAGGAACTGTCCGGCGAGGGGGCCGATCGCCTCGACGTCGAGGGTGAGGGTGTTGCGGCCCGCCTCCGCTACGTGGCGAGCGGCTGAGGGTCACCACCGGGCCCGTAGCTCAGCGGTCAGAGCACTCGACTCATAATCGAAGGGTCGCAGGTTCAAATCCTGCCGGGCCCACTGCGTGGCCATCACCCGGGTGTGTTCCGGGTGGTGCGCCGAGTTCGACGGGCGCCGCGGCCGGTCCTCTCAGGGATCGGTCGCGGCGTCCCGCACGAGGGGGATGACCTCTTCAGCGAAGCGCTCCATCTCCTCGGCCTGGGGGCTGAATTGGAGGAGGAGGAGGTCGAGCCCCGCGGCCTCGAAGGCCCGGATCTTCTCCGCCACCTGCTCCGGTGTTCCGGTCAGTCCGCTTCGAAGTCCACGATTCGAGACCGAATAGTCCTCGAGGCTGACCCGCCGTTCGAGCTTCGTGTTCCGAATCCAGTCCTGGTAGTTCTCGAAGCCTTGCGCGCTCTGACGGATGTCGGTGATTCGGTCGAGTTCTGCCCGGACTTTGGCCTCCGAGTCGCGGACGATCACGTAGCCGGCCGCTCCGAATCGCATCGGAGGCAGTCCGGTAGCCTCACGACGCTCCGTCATCTCCCTCAACTTCGGGCCGATGATCTCGGGCGGGTCTCCGTGGGTGAGCCAGCCATCACAGCGCCGGGAGATCAACTCTTTTCCGGCCGGGGACTCGCCTCCGGCGTAAATGAAGGGCCTCGGGCACTGGAGGGGCTTGGGCTCGAGCCGGGCGTCGTCGACTCGGAAAAAGGGACCCTCGTGCGAGAAGGCAGGCTCACGCCACATCCCCGTGACGACCGAGAGCCAGTCCTGGGTGCGGGCATATCGGTCGTCATGCTCGTCGAAGTCCACCCCGTACTGCCGGGCCTCGGTGGCCCACCAGGACGAGACGACGTTGAGGGAGAGGCGCCCGCCGCTGATGTGGTCGATGTTCGCCGCCTGCTTGGCGAAGAGTGCGGGGATATGGAAAGTCGGCCGCACCGCGACCATGAGCTCGAGTCTGCTCGTCACGGCCGCAAGCGCGGCCGCCGTGCTCCAGGCGTCGAGGGAGGGTGCATCCGGTCCCTTGATATCGTTAAGGTTGAGCTCGGCAAGGAGGGTCAGATCGAAGCCGATCTCCTCGCTCCGGACCGCGATCTGCCGCACGTAGTCCCAGGAGGCCTCCATTCCCTCGTCCTCGACATTGCGGAGCCAGCCGCCGAACATCGGCATCCAGTACCCGAATCTCATGATGCCCTCCGGCGCGCGTTAGCCGAGCTCCCTTTGAGCTCCTGCTCCAGCCAGTCTCCGAGCCGCTCGAAGGGGTCGAAGCCGAGAACGGTCGGGCCGTCGGCGACGAAGTTCGAGAGGGCGTTGATGTCGTAGTAGTGGAGGCTCCCGTCCCGGGAGTCGACGAGGTACTCGACCCCGCCGATCTCGATCCCCGCCTCGCGCGTCATCCGTTCGACCGCCTCGATCACGGCGGGGGGCGGTGTGAAGGCCTCGACCGAGAGGTCGTTCGAGGGAGCGTCGAGCGCGCAGGCGCTCCGCTGGAGCTCGGCCCCTCCCCGGCTTCGGCAGACGTCCGCCGGGCAGAGATTGAAGTCGTCGCCGGAGCTGTAGATCGCGATCGCGTAGAGGAACCGGCCGCCGAGCGTCTCGACCCGCACGATCCGCCCCTCCTCGGCCGGGATGTACTCCTGCACGAGTCCGGTTCCATCGAGTCCGAGATCGAGCTCTCCGGCGTGGGCGGCGGCCTCGAGGGCTTCGGAGGCCTCGAAGCGTCGCACTCCGGCACCGCTTCCTCCCACATTGGGCTTCACGACGACGGGAAAGCGGAGGCCGGCAGCGGCGCGGGGCGCGGAGGCGGGGTCGTGGATCACACGCGCCGCGGGGAAGGGGAGGCCGAGGCGGGAGAGGAGTCCGAGCTGGGATGCCTTGGAGATCTCCGTGGCCCAGGCCCTCGCTCCGTTGATGATGCGGGGCGCCGAGGGGGTGGACTCGAGCCGGTCGAGGAGGTGGGTCGTGTAGGGAATCGCCGAGCCGAGCCCGCGGAGCCAGGCCGAGGGGCTCATTCGGTTGAAGAGGAGTGTGCCGTCCAGGGGTGCCTCCTCGCCGGGGTCGAAGGTGTGGCCTGCGATCTGGACGGGCTCCCAGGGCAGGCCTCGCCGATCGAGTTCGGCGAAGAGGGGCCGGAACCAGTGGGGGTGTTCGTAGAGGATCTGGAGCTTCTCGGGTCGGGGCATGGAGGTCGAGGTCAGGGCGTGACGGGAAAAAGAAAAGGCCCCCTCTCGCGTGGAGAGGAGGCCGGGCATCGGGCCGGGGAGGTGATCCGCTTCGGTCTAGGGATCTCCCGGCTGGGCGCAACGCCGCCCGCCCGCCTCTCCTCCGCGGAGAGCGAGACAGATGCACATGCAGCGACACATGGCGAGGGCGGTGTTGGTCCCGAGATCTTGCATGTGGGGAGCCTACCACGTTGCCCCGATCGGCGCAAGTCCCTATCATTGACGCCTGAGCCAGCGTGCTCGGGGTGATTTGCGGCGTATTGCGACCCGGGAAACCGAACCGCTAAAAAGCCACTCCCCGGCGTGCCTCGTGCTCCCGGGGGTTTTTCATGCCCGGGCGCGGGGAGACGCCGCCATCCCGAATCCCTCGGCAGCCCCACGGGCCGCCCGAGGCGGGGGGATGCGTCGGGGAGGGGCCCGAGAGGGAATCCGAAGCCGGATGTCGATACCTGAAGATCCGTACCGCCCGCACCCCCCGAAGCACCTCCGCGAGCAGGCCGCCCGACGCATCCTCGTCCTCGACGGGGCGATGGGGACGATGCTGCAGGGCCACGGCCTGGGGGAGGAGGACTACCGTGGCGCGCGCTTCGCGGACCATCCGGGGGAGCTGCGGGGGAACCACGACCTCCTCTGCCTGACCCGGCCGGAGCTCGTCGAGGAGGTGCACCGCACCTACTTCGAGGCGGGGGCCGACATCGTCGAGACGAACACCTTCTCGGCCACCTCGATCGCCCAGGCCGACTACGGGCTCGGCGCGATCGTGCGGGAGCTGAACGAGGCGGCGGCCCGGCTCGCCCGCCGCGCCGCCCGCTCGGTCGAAGCCGCCGATCCGGGGCGCCCCCGCTTCGTCTGCGGGGTCCTGGGTCCCACGAATCGCACCGCCTCGATCTCGCCCCGCGTCGAGGACCCCGGCTTTCGGAACGTCACCTTCGAGGAGCTCGCCGAGGCCTACGCGGAGCAGACCCGCGGCCTCCTCGACGGGGGGGTCGACCTCCTCATGGTCGAGACCGTCTTCGACACCCTGAACGCGAAGGCGGCGCTCCATGCGATCCGGGAGGTCCTCGACGAGCGGGGCACGGACTGCCCGATCCTGATCTCGGGCACCCTCACGGACGCCTCGGGACGCACTCTTTCGGGGCAGACCGTCGAGGCCTTCACCAATTCGGTGCGTCACGCGGAGCCCTTTGCGATCGGGCTGAACTGCGCGCTTGGCCCCGACCAGCTCCGCCCCTGGCTCGAGGAGCTCTCCCGGATCGCGGAGTTCGCCGTCTCCTGCCACCCGAACGCCGGCCTCCCGAACGAGTTCGGGGGCTACGACCTCGGCCCGGAGGCGATGGCCGCGCAGATCGGCCGCTGGGCGCGCGAGGGCCACCTCAACATCGTGGGCGGGTGCTGCGGCACGACGCCGGAGCACATCGCCGCCATTGCCCGCGTTGTCGAGGGGGTCCCCCCGCGCACGATCCCGGAGGTGGAGCCCCTCTGCCGCCTCTCCGGCCTCGAGCCCCTTTCCCTCCGCCCCGGGCTGAACCTCGTGAATGTGGGCGAACGCACGAATGTCACCGGCTCGCGCCGCTTCCGCCGCCTCATCGAGGAAGACCGCTACGACGAGGCGCTCGAGGTGGCACGCCAGCAGGTCGAGGGGGGCGCGCAGCTCCTCGATGTGAACATGGACGAGGGGCTCCTTGACTCCGAGGCGGCGATGGTCCGCTTTCTCCGTCTCGTCGCGGCCGAACCCGACATCGCCCGGGTCCCGATCATGGTCGACTCCTCGCGCTGGGAGGTCCTCGAGGCGGGGCTCCGCTCCATCCAGGGCAAGGGGGTTGCGAACTCGATCTCCCTGAAGGATGGCGAGGAGCTCTTCCGCGAGCGGGCGCGCCGCATCCGGCGGCTCGGCGCCGCCGTCGTCGTCATGGCCTTCGACGAGGAGGGGCAGGCCGAGACGGTCGAGCGCAAGGTGGCGATCTGCACTCGGGCGTGGGAGATCCTGACCCGCGAGGTCGGCTTCCCTCCCGAGGACATCATCTTCGACCCGAACGTCTTTGCGATCGCCACCGGGATCCCGGAACACGACGGCTACGGCGTGGCCTTCCTCGAGGCGGTGCGCGAGATCAAGCGGAACCTTCCGCACGCCCTGACCTCGGGGGGGATCTCGAACCTCTCCTTCTCCTTCCGCGGGAGCCCCGTCGTGCGCGAGGCGCTCCACTCCGTCTTTCTCTACCACGCGGTACGGGCCGGGCTCGACCTCGCGATCGTGAACGCGGGCGCCCTCCCGATCTACGACGACATCCCCGACGAGCTCCGCGAGGCGTGCGAGGATGTCCTCTTTGAGCGCCGCCCCGACGCAACCGAGCGACTCACCGCACTCGCCGCCGCCCACCAGGGGCGCGAGGAAACGGCGACTCGCGAGGACCATGCCTGGCGCGACGCCTCCGTGCGCGACCGCCTCGTCCATGCCCTCGTCCACGGGATCGACGAGTTCGTCGAGGCCGACGTCGAGGAGGCGCGCCTTGCAGCCGGGCGCGCGATCGAGGTCATCGAGGGGCCCCTCATGGAAGGGATGAACCGCGTCGGAGACCTCTTCGGCTCCGGCCGCATGTTCCTCCCCCAGGTCGTGAAGAGCGCCCGCGTCATGAAGCGCGCCGTGGCCCGTCTCGTCCCGCACATCGAGAGGGAGAGCGCCGCCGCCGTCGCCGCGGGCGAGGCCAAGGCCACCCCGAGCGGGAAGGGGCGCATCCTCCTTGCCACCGTCCGGGGCGACGTCCACGACATCGGGAAGAACATCGTCGGCGTCGTGTTGCAGTGCAACGGATTCGAGGTCATCGACCTCGGCGTCATGGTCCCCTCGGACCGGATCCTCGCCGAGGCCCGCGAGCACGCGGTCGACGTGATCGGGCTCTCCGGCCTCATCACGCCTTCCCTGGACGAGATGGTCCATGTCGCAGGCGAACTCGAGCGGGAGGGCTTCCGGATTCCGCTCCTCATCGGGGGCGCCACCACCTCGCGTACCCACACCGCCGTCCGGATCGAGGAGTGCTACGGCGGGCCCACAGTCCACGTCGAGGACGCTTCGCGCGCGGTCGGGGTCGTCTCGCGCCTCCTCGATCCAGCCGGTGCCCCCGCCTGGCTCGCCCGCGTCCGCGAGGAGTATGCCACCCTCCGCGAGCGACACGGAGAGAGGGGTGAACGGGCGTCCCTCCTCACCCTGGCCGAAGCCCGCGCCCGGCCCGCGCCGATCGACTGGGGGCGCTACGAACCTCCCCGCCCGAAGGCGCCGGGGCTCCACCGGCTGGAGACCATTCCCCTCACAGAGCTCCGCGAGATGATCGACTGGACCCCGTTCTTCCAGAGCTGGGAGTTGAGAGGAAGGTTTCCGGACATCCTCACCGACCCGGAGGTAGGCGGGCCGGCCTCGGAACTCCTGAGTGACGCGGAAGAACTCCTCGACCGAATCTTTGCGGAGGGGTGGCTCGGGGCACGAGGCGCCGTGCTCCTTGCCCCCGCGAACGCGGTGGGCGACGACATCGAACTCTACGAGGACGAGAGCCGCACCCGGGTCCGCGCCCGGATCCATACCCTCCGACAGCAGTTCGCGAAGGGAAGCCCCGACGATCCGCGGCCGAACCTTGCCCTCGCCGACTTCGTCGCCCCGAAGAGAACCGGGCTTCCCGACTGGGCCGGGGCCTTTGCCGTCACCGCCGGGATCGGCCTCCCCGAGCTCACCGCCCGCTTCACCGCCGAGCACGACGACTACCGCGCGATCCTCGCGCAGTCTCTCGCCGACCGCCTTGCCGAGGCGGGGGCCGAGTGGCTCCACCGCAAGGTGCGGCGCGAGCTCTGGGGCTACGCGACGGAGGAGCGCGCCTCGAACGAGGACCTCATCGCGGAACGCTACCGCGGGATCCGCCCCGCCCCGGGATATCCGGCCTGTCCGGACCACTCCGAGAAGCGAACCCTTCTCGATCTTGTCGGCGCCGACGCCATCGGCATCTCTCTCACCGAGAGCTGTGCCATGCTCCCGACCGCCTCGGTGAGCGGTTGGTACCTTGCCCATCCGGACAGCTTCTACTTCGGGGTCGGCCGCATCGGGCGCGACCAGGTCGAGGACCTCGCCCGCCGCAAGGGGATCACCCCGGAGGAGGCCGAGCGCTGGCTGCGCCCGAACCTCGCCAACGAACCCGACCGGAGCCGGGCATGAACCACCCCCCTCGCGACGGTGCCCTCGCCGCCCTCCTCGAGGGCTCCGGCGTCCACCTCTTCGATGGCGCGATGGGGACCCTCCTCTACGACCGGGGGATCTTCGTCAACGTCTGCTACGACGAGCTCAACCTCTCCCAGCCGGCCACGATCGAGGAGGTCCATCGCGCCTACCTCGAGGCCGGGGCCGAGCTCCTCGAGACGAACACCTTCGGGGCCAACCCCGTGAAGCTCTCCGGCTTCGGGCTCGAGGCCCGCACCGAGGCGATCAACGAGGCCGCCGTGCGCTGCGCCCGCCGCGCGATCGGCCCGACCCGCGAAGCCCTCGTCCTCGGCGCGATCGGCCCACTCGGGATCCGGATCGAGCCATGGGGTTCCACCGCGACCGACGAGGCCCGAGGCTTCTTCGGACGCCAGGTCGACGGCCTCGTCGCGGGCGGTGTCGACGGCTTCATCCTCGAGACCTTCCAGGACCCCAGCGAACTTCATCAGGCACTCCTCGCCATCCGAGAGCGCTCCGAACTCCCCGTCATCGCCCAGATGACGATCGAGGAAGGGGGGCGCACCGCCTATGGCACGGATGTGGAGCAACTCGTGCGGCTCCTCGAGGAGTGGGGAGCCGACGCAATCGGTCTGAACTGTTCCGTGGGCCCCGTCGTCATGCTCGAGGCGATCGAGCGGATGGCCGCCCTCACCCGGCTGCCCCTGTCCGCACAGCCGAACGCCGGTCTCCCTCGCACCGTCGGCGACCGGAAGATGTACCTTGCCGGCCCCGAGTACATGGCCCGCTACGCCCGCCGTCTCGCGGAGGCGGGGGCACGCTTCGTGGGCGGCTGCTGCGGCACCACCCCGGAGCATGTCCGGCGTATGGCCGAGGCGCTCCACGATCTGCGCGGGCGAAGAGAGGCGACCCCCCTCCGCCCCCCCC
>SLDT01000114.1 GCA_007125125.1 Gemmatimonadota bacterium
CTCACCCTCGGTAGGCTCGATGAGCCGGAGAATGCTGCGACCCGTCGTCGATTTCCCGCACCCGGACTCACCCACGAGCCCAAGCGTCTCTCCGGGCCAGAGGTCGAAGGAGACGCCGTCGACCGCCTTGACCATGGAGCGCGCCCGACCGAGCAGGCCCGACCCCACGGGAAAGTACTTCTTGAGGCCTCGCACCCGGAGGAGGGGCTCGCCACGCCCTTCGGCACCAGCAGAGGGAGTCGTCATCGGACCTCTTCCGTGACAGGGGTCGAGAGCTGTCGGCGGCGGTCCGGTTCATCTTCGAGCAAGCAGCGGCTCTGGCGAAGCTCGTCGTCACCGAGCTGGAAGAGGTCGGGCGGCTCGGCCCGACAGCGCTCCCAGACATGGGGACAGCGGTCCGCGAAGCGGCACCCGCTTGGCCAGTTCACGGGGCTCGGTACGGTGCCCGCGATCGGCCGAAGGCGCCTTCCTCCCTGATCGATGCGGGGAAGGGAGTCGAGGAGTCCCCGCGTGTAGGGGTGCCGGGGCGAGTGGAAGATCTCCCGGACGCTGCCCGACTCCACGACCTGGCCGGCATACATCACGAGGACCCGGTCGCAGACTTCGGCAACGACGCCGAGGTCGTGCGTGATGAGCAGCACCGCCATACCGCGCCGCTCCCGGATGCCCGCGAGGAGATCGAGGATCTGGGCCTGGATCGTGACGTCGAGGGCAGTCGTCGGCTCGTCGGCAATGAGGAGGTCGGGCTCGCACGAGAGGGCCATCGCGATCATGACGCGCTGGCGCATCCCTCCGGAGAGCTGGTGGGGGTATTCGTCGAAGCGGCGCTCGGGCTCGGGGATCCCGACCTCCTGCAGGAGCCTCACCCCCTCGGTGCGAGCCTCCGCACGACCCATCTTACGGTGAATCTGGAGCGCCTCGGCGATCTGGTCCCCTACGCTGTACACGGGGTTGAGCGAGGTCATCGGCTCCTGGAAGATCATCGCGATCTCGCTCCCCCGTAGCCGGCGCATCTCGCGGGGCCGGAGGGTGGCGAGGTCGCGCCCGCGGAAGCGGATTGCGCTCCCGGGAAGGATTCGCCCCGGAGGATCGGGGACGAGCCCCATGATCGAGAGGGAGGTGACGGTCTTGCCACACCCGGACTCCCCCACGATGCCGACGGTCTCGCCCTCGCCCACATGAAAGGAGACTCCGTCGACGGCGCGGGCCACCCCCGCATCGGTGAAGAAGTGCGTTCGCAGGTTCTCAACCTCGAGAAGGGGCATCGGCTCAGCTCCGGAGGCGGGGATCGAGGGCATCGCGCAGCCCGTCGCCCGCGAGGTTGAACGAGAGTACGGTCAGGACAATGGCGAGCCCGGGAAAGGTCGAGATCCACCAGGCTCCGAGGAGGTTGTTGCGCCCGTCGGCGACCATGATCCCCCAGGAGGCGGTCGGGGGCTGCACCCCGAGCCCGAGGAAGGATAGTCCGGCCTCGAGCACGATCGTGTCGCCGATCCCGAGGGTGGCGGCGACGATGACCGGGGCCAGAATGTTCGGGATCACATGCCGCAGGACGATCCGGGGACGCGAGAAACCGAGTGCACGGCCAGCCTGGATGAACTCGCGCTCTCTCAGGCTGAGCACCTCGCCCCGCACGATTCGCGTCACCTGCGGCCACTGCGTGAGCCCGAGCACCGCGATGATGAGGAAGATCGAGGGCTCGAAGAGGGCGATGATCGTGATCAGGAGGATCAGACGCGGAAAGGAAATGACCATGTCGACAAAGCGCATGATCACCGCGTCGAGCTTTCCCCCCACGAAGCCGGCCACCGCCCCGAGAAGGGTGCCGATCGTGATCGAGATCGAGACCGCGACGAACCCGATCGCGAGGGAGACCCGCGCCCCGTAGAGAAGGCGCGAGAGAATGTCACGTGCGAACTGGTCCGTCCCGAGAAGGTGCTCCCTCGAGGGACCAACCAGGCGGTGGGTGAGGAGGTCGCCCTGCGCCCCGGGGTCGTAGGGAGCGAGAAACGGCGTCAGGAGGGCCACGAGATAGAAGGATGCGATCGCTATCATTCCGACAAGTGCGACCCGGTTCCGGCCGAAAGCTCGGAAGGCGAGGGCAAGCTGACTCCGGCCCGGTTCGCGGCCGAGGGCCGGGCGTCGCACATCCCGGTTCGACCAGCCCCAGACGAGGCCGAGCACGACGACCAGAGTGAGAAGTGCGAGGCGGTGGTCCCAGGGGCCGGCGAGGGCAACGGAGACCCGGTCCCAGCGAAGGACGGCGACGGCCAGGAGCGCGGCCCAGAGGGCGAGGGCGTATCCGCCGGCGGCGATGCGTCTTCCGAGGAGCTGGGGAAGCCCGGGAAGGACCGCGGCGAGGACGGGTCCGCCCCTGTGTGCCGGCTCAGTCATATCGAATCCTCGGATCGATGACCGAATAAAGGAGATCGGCCACGAGGTTTCCGATCACGACCATGACCGCGAAGATGAAGGCCCCTGCCATCACGACCGGGTAGTCCCGCTGGAAGATCGCCTCCACGACGAGCTTGCCCATCCCCGGCCAGGCGAAGACGGTCTCGATGAAAACCGTCCCGCTGAAGAGAAAGGGAAGGTAGAGCCCGAGGAGCGTCACGACCGGAATCAGTGCGTTCCGCAGCGCATGCTTCAGGACCACCCTCCACTCGGGAAGCCCCTTGGCCCGCGCGGTCCGGATGTAGTCCTGCCGGACAACCTCGAGCATGCTCCCGCGGGTGTAGCGGGCAATCCCGGCCGCCAGGACGAGGGCCAGGGAGATCGAAGGAAGCGCCAGGTGGACGAGGCGATCGCGCACCCGCTCGCCCGGGGTCATGAAGGCATGGTCGACCGAGGTCATCCCCGAGGCCGGGAACCAGAAGGGCCACTCCCAGATGTTGCGCGCATAGAGGCTGAAGATCAGGATCAGCATGAGCGCGAGCCAGAACGATGGCATCGAGTAAAAGAAGAGCGCGACCACGCTCAGGGCGTTGTCGGCGGCCGAGTTCTGCCGAATCGCCTGAAACACCCCGATCAGAATCCCCGCCAGAAAGGCCAGGGTCATCGCGCAGAGCGAGAGCACGAGCGTATTCGGGAGGATCTGGGCAATCACCTCCCGAACCGGCTGGTTCCGCGAGAAGGAGACCCCGAAGTCACCGGTGAGCATCGCCCCCATCCAGCGCACGTAGCGCTCGTGGACCGGGCGGTCGAGCCCCATGTTGCGGCGCATCTGTTCCAGAACGTCGGGCGAGATGTTGGGGGCCGCGTAGATCGAGACCGGATCCCCCGGCGCCAGGTTCAACACGAAGAAGACGATCGTTGCGATCCCCAGCACCAGCGGGATCGCACCGAGCAGTCGACGAATGACGTACGCGCTCATGGACGCGTCATGTCGGCCCGTAACGGGTCGGGGACTCCCTCGTCATCGACCCCGACCCCGACGCATGTCCTCGGGGATCCACCAGCGGGTGACATGGACCCACTCGCCGCGCACATCCATCTCGACCCCGCGCATGCGACGTCCCACCCCGGCGAGGCGCTCGGGAAAGAAGAGGTAGGTGTAGGGCTGGAGTTCGACGAGGAGCTCCTGGTACTCGCGCCAGAGCGGCACGGCCTCGTCCCGGTCGACGACGAGCTGCAGGGTGTCGAGGAGGGCGTCGACCCGCTCGTCCTGCATCCCGGTCCAGCCGTAGGGCTGGTCGACCTTCGAGGAGTGGAAGAGATCGTGGTCGTCGACCTTCATCTCCGTCACCCATCCGATCACGACCCCGTCGAAGTCCCGCACGTCCGGGGTGTTGATCTGGTTCAGGAGGGTGGCCCACTCCACCACCTGCGGCCGCACGGCGATCCCCACCTCGCGCAGTTGCGCCTGCATGATCTCGGCGATGTCCTGCCGCTGCTGGTTCCCGGTGTTGTACTTGATCGCGATCTCGAGCCGCTCCCCGGCATCGTTCACCCGCACCGCCCCCGGGCTCGGCTCCCGCCACCCCGCCTCGTCGAGCAGCCGGCGGGCCTCGTCGGAATCGAAGGCAAGCTCGTCACGGATGCCCTCGTGGAACGCCCAGTGGAAGGGGGGAACGCCCGCGTTCGCGATGTCTCCGTAACCACGAAGAAGAGCGTCCACTACCTGCCGGCGGTTCGTCGCCATCGTGATCGCCCGTCGCACCCGTGCATCGGCGAGTTGCGGACGCCGGTGGTTCCAACCCACGAAGACATAGTTCCGAAACTCGAAGGCGATGAGCTCGGCCTGCGCGGCCGCCTCGATCTGCGGGGCCTGGTCAGCCGGGGGGGCGATGTAAACATCGATCGCCTCGGTCAGGAGTTCGGTGAGCAGGGTCGTCTGCTCGGGAATGATCCGATAGACGTAGCGCTCGAGGTAGGGAGGGCCTCCAAGCGCCTCGGGGAAGGCGGGGTTTCGGACGAAGGTCCAGGACTCGTCGCTCCGATGCTGATGAAAGGCAAAGGGACCGTTCCCGACCGGGCACCGGGTCCCGAACGGATGCTGCCGCAACTGGGCCGGAGGCACATCCTCGAGGAGGTGTCGCGGCATGATCCCGGTCGCTCGCCAGGGATCGAGCACCTCCGCGTGGGGGCGGGCGATGTGGATCCGAATCGTGTGGTCGTCCAGGACCTCGATGCCCTCGGGTCCCTTCACGTAGTGGTCCCAGAAGGCCTGGTTCGGAAAGGCAGTCTCCGGGTCGGTGGCTCGGAGGTAGGTAAAGGCAACATCATGCGCCGTCGTGGGCTCCCCATCGTGCCAGAACACGTCGTCCCTCAGCTCGAAGGTCACGTGCGAGAGGTCGTCTGCCACCTCCCAGGTACGCGCCAGGTACGGAGTCGGCTCGAGCGCCTCGTCAACCTGGAGCAGGGTCATGAGGTGCATGAAGGTCTGGTGCTGGCTCGCCGTGTAGTCCGAGGAGACGAGGGCATTCATGCCATCCGCGATCTCCCCGATCGCACCGACCACAACCGTGCCCCCGTAGCGCTCGCCCTCCGGCCGCTCGAAGGTCGAGAGGAAGGCATCCACGCGCGGCAGCACCTCCTGGCAGAAGGCTGGCATCCCGCGAAGGGAACGCTCGCCCGGGGTGCCTTCCCCACACCCAGCGGCCACCACCGCGACCAGGACCGAGGCTGCAAGGACGCGGACGGATCGCCCGGTCGAGGGAATAGTCTCCATCTTCGCTTCCGTGTCGAGGGGATGCGGGTACGGATCACTCCGGTCACCCGCGTGCTTCTGCACCGGGATGGATACATGGAGGAGGCTGCCCGCGCCATCCCCCTGGGACATTCCAGGATCGTACCGGCCGGATCGCAGGGGTGTTCCTGATGATCATCGCCGCCAGGTCCACTCCACCGACCTGTTGCGGGCCATCAGTTCTTCGGCCGCGTCCCGCTCCATTGGCCGTGCCTGCCCCACCTCCCAGCTTCCGCCAAAGGCGCCGGCGAACGCGGCCTCGACCACCCCCCTGACTTCGGAGACACCCGGAGGTCGACCGAGGAGTCCGGCGATTCCGCTCGGGGGCTCGAACACCTGCTCCTGCAACACCACCTCGGCGGCCCGAAGGGCAGAGAGGGAGAGGGTCGAAGGAGCCATCAGGATCGACCCGTGCTGAAGGAGGGCTCCTCCGAAGCGACCCTGCGCACTCCCCACAACCTTCCGGCCACCCGCTTCGACCTCGCCCGCGCCCGGCATCCCGAAACAGGGACCCTCATCGGGGTGCGGCGCACGGATTCCGTCGGAGGCCTGGGTTGCCGGCACCCCGAGCGCTCGAAGCGCCTCGACGAGGGCCCCGCCCACGAGGCGATGGAGCTCCCGTGCCGCACCGACCCGCCGGTCGGCCAGGGGGAGCACGATCGCGTAGGTCAGCTCCCGGTCATGGAGCACCTCTCGGCCACCCGTCGGCCGTCGAACCATGTCGGCCCCGAGGGTGCGCCCGCTCTCCATGTCGTAGACCCCCCGTGCGCGCTGGTTGCGACCGAAGGAGAGTGTGGGGCGGGACCATGCGTAGGTGCGCAGTACCCCCTCGCCAGGGCGGCAGGTTCGGGCCAGGGCCTCGTCGAAGGCCATGTTCCAGGCGCCCGCGCCAGGACCATCCCGAAGGATGCGCCAGCGCGGAGGGAGCTCCATCAGAGCTCGAGGGAATCGCCGGGCTCGAGGACCTCGACGCGGGCGCGATCACCCACGTCGGCCCGAAATGCCTCGGCATCCTGCCGGATGAGGTCGAAGGTGTTGTAGTGGATCGGCACGACGACCTGCGGCTCGATGAACTCGACCGCCCGTACCGCGTCTTCGGGCCCCATCGTGAAGTTGTCCCCGATCGGAAGGAGGGCCACGTCGACCGCACCCCGGAGGAGCTGCATGTCCGTGAGGAGCGCCGTGTCCCCGGCGTGATAGACCCGAACGCCGCCGAGGTCGAAGAGGAAGCCCCCGGGCACCGTCGTGAAGCGCCCGCTCTCGTCACCCGCCACCGCCCCGCCGTGGAGGGCAGGCGTCATCTTCACGCGGCCGAAGGGAAAGTCATAACCCCCGCCGATGTGCATGGGGTGGGCGTTCTCGATTCCCTGCTCCTGTGCGAAGCTCACGATTTCGAAGGTCGATACCAGGGTGGCCCCACTCCGACGGGCGAGGGGGATCGCGTCTGCGAAGTGGTCTTCGTGACCGTGCGTGCAGAAGATGAAGTCGGGGTCCGGCACCTCGTCGAGGCCGATGTCGGCCACCGGGCTCCCCTCGAACCAGGGATCCACGAGAATCCGCGAGCCATTCGCAGCCTCGAGGGTACAGGTTGCGTGTCCGTGGAAGATCAGCTTCGGCATCGTTCTCCTCTACCTCCTGCTCGGGTTTTCCAGCTCGCTCTCCATCGGCGGGTCCGGCCGGGGCTCAGCCCTCGACGCCGGCTCCGGCGTAATCCTCGATCGGGGGACAGGCGCAAACGAGGTTCCGGTCCCCGTAGGCGTTGTCGACCCGGCGCACCGTCGGCCAGAACTTGCTCTCGCGCGTCCATGGCGCCGGGAAGGCCGCCTTCTCCCTCGTGTAGGCATGCGCCCAGTCTTCACTGAGCACGCACGCCGCAGTGTGGGGGGCCTTCTTCAGGGGGTTGTCGTCGCGGTCCATGATCCCGAGTTCGACCTGCTGGATCTCGGCCCGGATCGAGATCAGGGCATCGCAGAACCGGTCCAGCTCGGCACGGGACTCCGACTCCGTCGGCTCGACCATGATCGTCCCCGCCACCGGCCAGGACATCGTGGGCGCGTGGTAGCCGTAGTCCATCAGCCGCTTCGCAACATCCTCTTCCGTGATCCCGCTGTCCTTGCGGAAGGGGCGCAGGTCGAGGATGAACTCGTGCGCCACTCGTCCACCGCGCCCGCGGTAGAGGACGTCGAAATGCTCCTCGAGGCGACGCGCCATGTAGTTCGCGTTCAGGATCGCCACCTCCGTCGCCCTGCGCATCCCATTCTTCCCGAGAAGTGCCATGTAGGCCCAGGAGATCAGGAGGATCGAGGCGCTTCCCCAGGGCGCCGCCGAGACCGGGCCGATCGCCCGCTCCCCTCCGACCCTCACCACCGGATGCCCCGGGAGGAAGGGTGCCAGGTGTTCCGCAGCGCAGATCGGCCCCATCCCCGGCCCCCCTCCGCCATGCGGGATCGCGAAGGTCTTGTGCAGGTTGATGTGGATCACGTCGGCCCCGTACTCCCCGGGTCGCGCGAGCCCGACCTGCGCATTCAGATTGGCTCCGTCGAGGTAGACCTGACCTCCCCGCTCGTGCACGATCTCGCACACCTCCCGCACCCTCTCCTCGAAGACCCCGTGGGTCGACGGATACGTAATCATGAGGGCCGAGAGGTGATCGGCATGCTTGTCGGCCTTTGCGCGCAGGTCGTCGACGTCGATGTTGCCGTCGTCGTCGCAGCGCACCACGACCACCTTCATCCCAGCGAGCACAGCCGAGGCGGGGTTCGTCCCGTGGGCCGAGGAGGGGATCAGGCACACATTGCGATGGCCCTCGCCCCGGTCCTCGTGCCAGGCTCGGATCACGAGAAGCCCGGTGTACTCGCCCTGCGCCCCCGAGTTGGGCTGCAGCGAGACCGCCGGGAGGGCGGTGATCCCCGCGAGCCACCGCTCGAGGTCCTCGATCACTCGGGCGTATCCGCGCGCCTGGTCGGCGGGTGCGAAGGGGTGCAGCCCTCCGAACTCGGGCCAGCTCAGCGCCGCCATCTGGGCCGTCGCATTCAGCTTCATCGTGCAGGACCCGAGGGGGATCATGCTCGTGGTGAGCGACAGGTCACGCGCCTGCAGGCGGTGCATGTAGCGAAGGACCTCGGTCTCGGAATGATACCGGTTGAAGACCGGGTGCTCGAGGAAGGCCGTCGTGC
Source organism: Gemmatimonadota bacterium (assembly GCA_007125125.1). Lineage (GTDB taxonomy): Bacteria > Gemmatimonadota > Gemmatimonadetes > Longimicrobiales > Gaopeijiaceae > SLDT01. Next base: position 8,365 of record SLDT01000114.1, read on the forward strand.
GGCCAAGTCCGGTGGGGAAGGCATCTTCGTCGGCGAGCCCCGCAAAGACTTCCTCGGGCGAGGTCTTCGCCGCACCGGAGGTGTCGAACAGGTCGAGGAGATCGCCAACATCCGAGGCCTCGACCGCCTCGTCGAGGGCAATCCCAAGCGTCCCGTCCCCGAAGTCTCGGAGATTGATCCCGCGATCGAGGGCTCGCTCGAGGAGTTCACCGGCCTCGACCCCGGAGGGCCGCACCCGCAGGGTGTCGAACCAGTGCTCGTGCTCCAGGACATGCCCGGCCCCCCGCAGTCCCGCCGCCAGGGTGCATGTCAGATCGTGGATCCGTCGGGCGATCCGCCGAAGTCCCTCGGGCCCGTGGTAGACCGCGTACATGGACGCCATGACCGCGAGCAGCACCTGGGCCGTGCAGATGTTCGAGGTGGCGCGCTCGCGCCGAATGTGCTGCTCGCGGGTCTGGAGCGCCATCCGGAGCGCCCGGTTCCCGTCCGCGTCGACCGAGACCCCGATGATTCGCCCGGGCATCCGCCGCTTGAACTCCTCCCGGGCCGCCATGAAGGCGGCGTGCGGCCCGCCGTATCCCATCGGGACGCCGAAGCGCTGGGAACTCCCCACGACCACATCGGCCCCCATCTCGCCGGGAGGAGTGAGGAGGACGAGCGCCATCGGGTCAGCGGCGACAGCCGACCGAACCCCCGCCTCGCGAGCCCGCTCGATGATCGGTGCCAGGTCGCGAACCCTGCCATCCGTCGCAGGATACGCGAGAAGGATCCCGAAGGCGTCCTGCTCGATGCCCTCGTCCGGGTCCGCCACGACGACGCTGACCCCGAGGGGGATCGCCCGCGTCCTTACGACCTCGATCGTCTGGGGGTGGCATCCGGGGTCGACCTGGAAGACCCTGCTGTCCCTGGGAGCCCCATCAAGGAAGAGGGTCATGGCTTCGGCCGCAGCGGTCCCCTCGTCGAGGAGGGAGGCGTTCGCGATCTCGAGCCCCGTCAGGTCGATGATGAGGGTCTGGAAGTTCAGGAGCGCCTCGAGCCGTCCCTGAGAGATCTCGGCCTGATAGGGGGTGTACTGGGTGTACCAGCCCGGGTTCTCGAGGATGTTCCGCTGGATCACCGGGGGCACGACGGTGTCGTGGTATCCCATTCCGAGATAGGATCGAAGAGGGCGGTTCTGCCCGGCGATGCGGCGCAGTTCATGGAGCAGTTCGGTCTCGGTGAGCCCTTCGTCGGGGACTCCCGGCATGGCGTCCGAGCGGATTCCCGCCGGCACGGCATCGGCGATCAGCTCGTCGATCGAGGCGCATCCGAGGGTCTCGAGCATCGCCTCCCGCTCCTCCTGCGAGGGTCCGAGGTGCCTGTTCACGAAGAGATCCGTGCGATTCAGTGTCCTGCTCATACCTGGAGTCCGATGTGTTGTGGAGCGGCGGGGAACAGAGGCGCCCCGGGGGGTGGTCGTCAGTCGATCAGGGCCCTGTACCCCTCTTCATCGAGAAGGTCCTCCAGCTCGTCCGGGTCGGTCACCCGGAGGCGGACCATCCAGCCCTCGCCGTACGGCTCGGCGTTCACCAGGGCAGGGTCGTCGTCCAGGGCCTGGTTGACCTCGATCACCTCCCCCGCGACCGGACAGTAGAGGTCGCTCACTGCCTTCACGGCCTCGATCGTGCCAAAGACGTCCATCCGCGCGAAGGTGTCTCCGGGCGACGGAAGCTCGAGGAACACGATGTCACCCAACTCGCCCTGGGCGTAGTCGGTGATTCCGATGAGGAACACGTCGTCCTCGTCGGTCGGCTTGAGATACTCGTGCTCCTCGGTGTAGTGCAGACCGCTGGGAATCTCCGACATGGGTTCTCCGGGGAATCGGGTGGTCGAGCCGGGACTTCCGGCTCAGCGTTGTGGATGGAAGGCGCATGCGGAATAGAGTTTTTCGAACTCGGCGCGTCAAGCTCCGCGCGAGCGCGCGAGCCCTGCGGTCCACGGCGAGTGCTGCGGGACGAGGTCCCGATCGGACTCGCTGGATTTTCCGTCCCTCTTTGGTCAGATTCAGTGTCGGAAACGGGTCGCTTCTCCCAGTCAGGTTTGATCGACCCGCCCCCCAACCGCGTCCCCGCGAGGAGTCCCGATGTCCACACAGGCACTGGAAAGCACCCGCCCCGCCCTCACCCGCCTCTCGGACGAGGAGGCCATGTTCCGCGATGCGGTGCGTGACTTCGCAGAAGCCGAGGTGGCACCCCTCGTCATGCAGATGGACGAGGCTCAGCAGATGGACCCGGGACTGGTCGGTCAACTGTTCGAGCTGGGGCTCATGGGCATCGAGGTCCCCGAGCGCTTCGGCGGAACCGCCAGCACTTTCTTCACCTCGGTTCTGGTGGTCGAGGAACTCTCCCGTGTGGATCCCGCGGTGGCCGTGCTCGTCGACGTCCAGAACACGCTCGTGATCAACGCGCTCCATCGTTGGGCCACGCCCGAACAGCAGGAGCAATGGTTTCCCAGGCTGGCGACCGACACCGTCGGCGCCTACGCCCTCTCGGAGGCGGGCTCCGGCTCCGATGCCTTCGCCCTGGCATGTCGGGCCGAGCAGCAGGGTGACGGGTGGGTCCTGAACGGCCAGAAGCTCTGGATCACGAACGGGAACGAGGCGGACCTCTTCATCGTCTTCGCCACGGTCGATCCGTCGGCCGGGTACCGGGGGATCACGGCTTTTCTCGTCGAGCGGGACACTCCCGGCTTCACCGTAGGGAAGAAGGAAGACAAGCTTGGCATCCGCGCCTCCTCCACGACGGAGCTGGTCTTCGACAGCTGCCGCATTCCCGGTTCCGCCGTCCTGGGCGAGGTCGGGAAGGGGTACAAGGTCGCGATCGAAACGCTGAACGAGGGGCGAATCGGGATTGGAGCCCAGATGGTCGGACTTGCCCAGGGCGCTCTGGACCACACCCTCCGCTACGTTCAGGAACGCGAGCAGTTTGGCAAGGCGATCGGCCGCTTTCAGGGAGTGCAGTTCCAGCTCGCCGAGATGGCAACCGACATCGAAGCGGCGCGACTCCTCGTCTACAATGCCGCCCGGCTCAAGGACGCCGGCGAGGACTTCCTCGTGCCCGCTGCCATGGCCAAGCTGCACTCCTCGCGCGTGGCGCAGTCCGTCTCCTCGATGTGCATCGATCTATACGGGGGCTACGGCTTCACCCGCGAGTATCCAGTCGAGAAGTACTATCGAGATGCGAAGATCGGGACGATCTACGAGGGCACGACGAACATGCAGCTCCAGACGATCGCGAAGCTCCTCCTCCAGTGACCCGGCTGTGAACCACACCAGGAGATCCGTATGTTGGCCATGATCGGTGGACTCGGGGTGGGCGAGCTCCTGCTCATCGTCCTGCTCCTGGTGCTTCTCTTCGGCGCTCGACGCATTCCGGAGATCGCCCGAGGACTTGGAAAGGGCATCCGTAACTTCAAGACGAGTGTGTCGGAGCCCGAACGGCTCGAGGAGCGGAGCTCCGACTCCGAGGATCGTTCCGGGCGGAGCTGACGGAACGTTGAAGGACGAAGATCCTTCCGGGAGTTGGAGTCGCGGCGGGGGCTCGTCGCCCCGCACGCGGCTCACGATTCTCTCTCTCACCGTCTTCGTCGATCTCGTCGGGTTCGGGATCATCCTCCCGCTCCTTCCCTTCTACGGGGACCGCTTCGGTGCGTCCGGGACGCAGATCGCGATTCTGGTCTTCTCCTATTCCGCCGCCCAGCTCGTCATGGCCCCCCTCTGGGGCCGCCTCTCGGATCGGTACGGGCGCCGACCGATCCTGATTCTCGGGCTCGTCGGCTCGGCGCTCTCCTATCTTGTCTTTGCCTTCGCGGGCTCGATCCTGGCCCTCCTGCTCTCACGGGTCATGGCCGGCGCTGCCGGAGCGAACGTTCCAGTCGCGCAGGCCTACATCGCGGATGTCACACCCCCGGAGCAGCGAGCCGGTGGCATGGGCCTGATCGGCGCAGCCTTCGGCCTCGGCTTCATCTTCGGTCCCGCGATCGGAGGAATCCTCGCCCCCATTGCCCCCGAGGCCCCCGGGCTCGCCGCCGCCGGCCTCTGCCTCGGGAACGCCGTCCTCGCCTTCTTCTTCCTGCCGGAGTCCCTGGACAGGCAGAAGACGCCCCGCTCTTCTGACTCGAGCCGCATCCTGCCCCAGCCCTCCCAGCTCCTGGGCTGGTCCGAACTCCGGAAGATCGTGCGCGATCGAGCGTTCATGGAGGTCCTTCTTCTCTCCTTCCTCTTCATCGCTGCCTTCTCCGTCATCCATCCGGTCTTTCCCCTCTTTGCCTCGGAACGGCTCGGGCTGGACGAACGCGGGGTTGGCTGGGTCTTCGCATACATGGGCACCGTCTCGGCGATCATGCAGGGAGGCATCGTCCGGGTCCTGGCCCCCCGCATCGGCGAGCAGGGGCTCGTAAGGGCCTCCGCTCTTCCCTTCGTGGCCGGGCTCCTCGTGATTGGTTACGCCGAGAGCCTGCCGGTGCTGCTTGGAGGCATCACCCTTCTGGCCATCGGTTTCGGCGGGTCGCTCCCGGCCCTGGTGAGCCTTCTTTCTCGGGCTGCCCCACCCGAGCTCCAGGGAGGCTCGCTCGGAATCGGACAGAGCGTTGGCGCCGTCGCGCGCATCCTCGGACCCCTGATCGGGGGGCTCGCCTGGGACTTCGGGAGCATGAGCGCACCCTTCTTCGCCGGGGCCGTGCTCGCTGCGCTCGGCGCGGTCCGCCTCCTCTTTGGGCCACCGCCCCTCCCTCCCCAACCCTCATCTGCATCGAAGCCCGGGGCCGCGCACGACCGGGAGAGCACGATATCGCCCCCCCATCACTCAACGCCATGAAGCCTGAGAACGTGACCATCGTCCTCGACGAACCTCGCAACCTGGTGAACATCGCTGCTGTCGTGCGCGCCATGAAGAACATGGGCCTCTGCAAGCTGCGTGTCGTCAATCCCGCAGAGTGGGACCCGTGGCGCATCACCGGAATCGCGCATCGATGCAACGACATCGTGGACGACACGGAACACTTTCTCTCCCTCGAAGAAGCCGTCGCGGACTGTACACTCGTGCTCGGGACCTCCGCCCGGTCGCGCACTGCGCAGCGGAATTACGGCACGGCCCGCGCCTGGGGGCCCCACATTGTCGCACGATCCCTTGAATCCCGGGTTGCCATCGTGTTTGGTCGAGAAGATCGGGGACTGTCGAACGAGGCGCTTGACCGTTGTGACGGGGTCATTGTCATCCCGACCGATCCTCGGTACAGCAGTCTCAATCTCGCCCAGGCCTGCCTGGTCGTGGCCTACGAAGTTTTCCTGGCCGGGGGCGACCCGGATGACCTCCCGGTAGGAAAGCGGAGCCAGGGACCTGCGGACCGTGCCAGGATGGAAGAGATGTTCTCCGCGCTCGAAGAGGGGCTGCACGCGCTCGACTTCTTCCGGGCCCGGAGCCCGGAAGCCGTGATGCGCACGCTTCGAACCCTGCTGTCGCGCGCCGAGCCCGACCTCCACGAAGCGGGGATCGTGCGGTCGATGGGATACGCCATGCGGAACCGGGTCAGGCGACTGGTCGGGAGCGTCGACACGGGCACGGAAGGGAGCGGCCAGGATCCCGCCGCTGAGTGAGCGGTATGAAACATGCTCAGGGAGTGCGTACCCTTTGACCTCCGAGTTCGCGCCTGCCCGCCATGATCCTCTCTCAGCCCCGATTCTCCGCCTCATCGGCGGACACGCGCTACCAGGTTCTCCTGGATATCGGGCGTACCCTCACGAGCGCGATTTCCGGCGAGGATGAGCTCTACACCGCCCTCTATCGAGAGACGGCAAGGGTCATGGAGGCCGATGGCTTCTACGTCGCGACGTACGACGGCTCGAGCGATCTGGCCACTGTGGTCTTCTGGGCCGACCGCGGCTCCGGGCGCCACGCCCACATTCACTATCAGGGTTCCGATAGCGACGTGATCCGGTCCGGACGTGGATCGATGGTGAATGACGCACTGGAGTCCCAGTCCTTCCTCGTGATCGGTGATGACAACTCGCAGATGACACGTTCCGCGATTTCGACCCCGCTCCGAGCGCGAGGCCGAATCGTGGGCGTGATGAGCGCTCAGAGCTATCAGCCTGACGCATACACGGAGCATGACCTCGAGCTTCTGCAGGCGATCGCGGACATCGCCGCCGTGGCGCTCGAGAACGTGCACCACGTCGAGGAGCTGGAGCGCCGGCGCACCGAGGCGGAGCGGCTGGAAGACCTGAGCAGAATCCTGGCTTCATCTCTCGACTCCGAGGCGGTCTTTCCATTGATCGTGGAGGCGGCAGGAGACCTCCTCGGAGGCGACGGAGCCTTTGTTGGCCTTCTTGATGATGAAACGCTCCGGGTGAACGCCTCGAGAGGGCCTGGAGCGCCTGCGCCCGGGGCTCGGATCCAGCTCCCGCCCGAGCTCATCCGAAAGCTGCAGACCCGCGACCGCCCCGTCCTGCTCTCGGACGTTCGCACGACCCCGCTACTACCGGATGCCCTCCGCTTTCCAGCCCTCGCGAGGACCGGCGGGTTCGTTCCCCTGAAGGCCGGCGACCGCCTGATCGGAATCCTCGGCGTGACCCTGGCAAGGACGTCTCGACTTGGCGTTGACGATGCCCGGCTCCTCCAACGACTCAGTGGTCACGCCGCGATCGCCATCGAGAATAGTCGACTCCACTCTGCGCTCCACACCCTGTCCCTCACGGATCCGCTGACCGGGCTCCCGAATCGTCGCCAGCTCGAAGGTCATCTCAGCCGAGAGTTCGCAGCAGCCCAGCGAGGACGCCCCCTCTCGATCGTCCTCTTCGACGTGGACTACTTCAAGGAATACAATGACTCCGAGGGTCACCTCGCCGGCGACGACGCGCTCCGCGGCGTGGCCCGCGTCCTCTTGGACGAGACTCGTGCCATGAACCTCGTGGCCAGATACGGGGGCGACGAGTTCCTCGCAGTCCTCTCGGACACCGGTCTCGAAGGCGCAAAGCTGCACGCCCAGCGGGTCCACGCCGCCCTCGCGGCCGATGCCGAACTCGCCCCTCTCGGCATCAGCCTTACATCCGGGGTGGCAACCTTTGCCGCCGGGATGCGCCGCGTGGAAGACCTCATCCGGACCGCCGACGAAGACATGTACGAAGCCAAGGCAGCTCGGGTCTCCCGGGAGCGGCCCACATGGGCTCGGGACTCGGATGACTGAGTCCCGAGCGTCATCAGTGCCGACTCCGGACCGGGATCTTGCCGCGCTCCTCGAGTTTGCGGTCGGTGCCGCCCTCCGCGCCGGAGAAGACACACTTCGCTGGTTCGGGCGTGCCGTGCCCATCGACACGAAGGTCGACGGCACTCCGGTGTCCCTCGCCGATCGTGAGGCCGAAGCACGGCTGCGCAGCCTCATCCGTGAGCGCTTTCCCGACGACGCGCTCCTCGGAGAAGAAGAGGGGACTTCCGGGGAGGCAGGGGCCCCATGGCGATGGATCCTCGATCCCATCGACGGGACACGATCCTTCGTCCGGGGCGTGCCCCTGTATGCGGTTCTCGTGGGCGTCGAGTTCCGGGGGCATCCCCTCCTCGGGGTTCTGCACTTCCCCGCCCTTGGCGAGACGCTCGCCGCCGCCCGCGGCCAGGGCTGTCACGCGAACGGCGTCCGGTGCCGCGCCAGTGGAGTCCGTCACCTCCGCGACGCTGTTGCTCTGACCTCCGACCCCGCCATCACCGCGCAGTCTCCGGTGGCGGAGGGCTGGTCCGACCTCGTGGCGCGGGTCGACTACTCACGCACGTGGGGCGATGCTTACGGCCATGCCATGGTCGCACGCGGCCGGGCCGACATCATGCTCGACCCACTCGATCTCAAGGCCTGGGACGCAGCTCCACTCCTCCCCGTGATCGAGGAGGCCGGAGGTCGCTTCACGGACCTGAACGGAGAGCCCACGATCCATGGTGGATCGGGGCTCTCGACGAACGGACTCCTCCATGAGGAGGTCCTCCGCGTGCTGAACGGGAAGGGCTGACCGCTCCCGGCCCAGCCCTTCCCGAGCTCACACCCTCGGTGCCAACTCCGCGTCCTGCGGGAGCTCCCTCTCCACCATCTCGGGCTCCTTTGGCGGCTGCCACATCTGGATCACCGGGAAGGTCTGGAGGAACCATCTCGCCGAACCGATGAAGAGCCCAAGGAACCCGAGGCCGATCAGCGGCTCCCACGCCGTGAGCGTGGGCGTTCCCGAGACGTGGAGCGATGGCGCGATCAGGATGAATCGCTCGAGCCAGAGGCCGATCAGGGCGATGAAGGCGATGGCACCAAGCCAGCCTGGAATGAGCTTGGGCTTTCGACCCAGGAGCGCAACGAAGGGAATCGCGAAACAAAGCACGAGCATCGCGATGCTGAGAGGCCCCCACTCCGCATCCGAGCGGTGGATGACCCACTCCTGCTCCCATGGGAGCTTCGCGTACCAGATCACGATGTACTGGGAGAATACGAGGTACATCCAGAAGATGGAGAAAGCGAAGACCAGCTTGCCCAGATCGTGAAGCTGCTGCGGTCCCATGGCTTCGTCAAAGTCGGGAGCGAGCTTCTTGAGCACCACGACGGCTACAACCGTCAGCGCGATCCCACCCCAGAAGGCCCCCATGAAGAACCATGCCGGGAACAGCATCGAGAACCAGTGGGGCTCGAGTGACATGGCCCAGTCGATCGCGATCACACTCATGACGAAAGCGTAGACCAGGGCGAGCGCCGGGGCGAGGCGTGACATCCGGCTCCAGCTCCGCTCGACTTCGGCCTCCTGCCCAAGCCAGCCCCCCGCGATCCGTTCGCGCCACCTGGCCCGCGCCGGATCACCGTCTTCGTCCCTGGCGCGCTCGGGGCCCAGGTCCGGTCTGATCGCGAGGACGATGAACATGAGGCTCAGCCCGAAGAGCAGGAGCGGCAGGACGATGTTCCGCGCAATCAGGAAGGGGATGTTGAGGTACGCCTCCTTCTTCTGCACGATCTCGTCGTACTCCATCTTCTCGATCCAGGGGAAGAAGTCTTCCCGCAGGCCAAGCATCGGCAGAAGAAGGAGGAAGGCGATCGGCAGAAACGCCCCGAAGGAGAGCGAGACGCGGCGCACCGACCAGTTCCACTTCGCCCGGGTGATCGTCGTCGCGACCCCGAGCATGATGGCCCCCTGTGCGACACTGGCGAAGAAGAGCCAGTTCGACACGTATGCCTGCCAGGCCCGATCGGGATCACTTGCCAGGAGGGCAAAGAAGGCCAGGAAGCCCACCAGTGTGAAGCCCCCGATGATGAGGGACACCGCCTTCCGCCGGGGAAGGTAGCGCGCCTGGATGTCCGAGGGAACGTGGATGTCGTGCATCGGGATTCTGCCTCAGTTCTCCGAAGTGCCGGGCTCGGTGTCAGCGTCCGGTTCGGCCGGCTCGGCCTGCCCCGGTGACTGTCCCTGGAGCTGGCGGACGTAGTTCACGACGTGCCAGCGATCGTAGTGGGTCAGCTGGTGCCCGTACGCGGGCATGGCGCCACGGCCGACGCGGATGATCGAATAGATGTATCCCTCGCTGAGGCCCAGGGATTGGTCCTGCATCAGCGAGTACCCCATGACGGGTGCCGCCGCCGCGATCGGCCCACCACCCGCCCCGTCCTCGCCATGGCAGGGGGTGCATGCCCGGTTGTAGAGCACCTGGCCACGGGCAAGGGACTCCGAATCGGCCGCGACGGGGTTCTCGATCCGCGTGATTTGCGGAAAGTCTTCCGGGTTGGTGAGAGCCTGCAGGAGATCCAGCTGGGTGACCGGGGGCGGCGGTGCTGCACCCTCGGGCTGCCCGAGGTTCACCACGCCGGGTCCAACTGGAAAGTTGCCCGAGGCAAAGGAGACGGAACCCTCGGGTGCGCCCTGCGGGTCCGCGTAGGGATTGAAGTTGGGCTGCACCCGCATGCTGCGGCCGAAGATCTCGGCGAGCAGGTCGTCCATGGGTGTGCAACCAGCCCCGGTCAGGAGCACCAGGGCGCAGGCCAGCCAGCCACGTGATGTTCGCATTCTCGTCCTTGCCTCTTCAGCCATGGGCCCTTCCGGTGGGATCGTCCTGAATCAACGCTGGCCCCTGTTCTTCCAGGATTCTGCGAACAGTGTCGAGTCGCGCAGGCGGTGCGGTGACGTAGACTCCGAATCTTCCCGAGCTGAACTCGGGATCGTAGACGACGTCGCCCTTCAGGTCTGGCACCCTCATGTTCCAGAACACGCCGACCACGGTGAAGAGCGCCCCGAAGAGAATCGTCATCTCGAACACCGGAACGATGAAGGCCGGGATCGACAGGATCGGCTTCCCACCCACGACGATCGGCCAGTCCATGTTTGCGAAGATCGTGAAGGCCAGCCCGGTGGCGGCACCCGTCAGACCTCCGATCAGGGTGAAGAGACGGATCGGGCTCGCGGCGTACCCGAGCGCCTCTTCGATGTGGTGCTCCGGGAAGGGCGCGAAGGCCGTGATCTCCTCGAATCCCTCGCTTCGCAGGCGCTTGATCACGTCAACCGTTGCATCGAGGTGTTCGTAGGAAGCAAGCAGTCCCTGCCGTTCGGCGGTGCCGGAGGGAGTCATCGGCCCACCTCCTTCTTTTTCGGGCGCATGGGCGGCGGGAGAACCTCCTTGATCTCGGCAATCGCCACAGGCGGGAAGAGCCGGATGAAGAGGAGGAACCAGAAGAAGAACCAGCCGAAGGTCCCGATCACGATGCCCATCTCCGTCACACTGGGACGGTAGACGTTCCACGCGAAGGGAATGAACTCGTGCGAGAGGGAAGTCACGATGATCACGAACCGCTCGAACCACATCCCGATGTTGATGAAGATCGAGATGACGAAGAGCGCCGCGATCGAGTGCCTGACCCGCTTGAACCAGAGCATGATCGGGATGAGGCCGTTGCAGATCAGCATGATCCACGTAGCCCACCAGTAGTGGCCAAAGACACGGTTCCAGAAGACCCGACGCTCCGGGTCTTCCGCCGAGTACCAGGCCATGAAGAACTCGGTCAGGTAGGCGTAGAAGACGATCAGCCCCGTTACGAGACAGAGCTTCGCCATTGCATCAAAGTGACGCGTGGTCAGGTAACTCTCGAGGCCAAAGACCTTCCGGATCGGCACCAGGATCGTGATGACCATCGCGACCCCGGAAAAGATCGCTCCGGCCACGAAGTAAGGTGCGAAGATCGTCGCGTGCCACCCGGGGACGATCCCCATCGCGAAGTCCCAGGACACGACCGAGTGCACGGAGAGAACGAGCGGCGTGGCCAGAGCGGCCAGATAGAGATACGCCTTGCCGAAGTGGTGCCACTGGCGGTCAGTTCCGCGCCAGCCGAAGGCCGTCAGGCTGTAGAACTTCTGCCTCAGGGTGCCCTTCTTCGCCTGGTCACGCGCCGCCGCGATGTCGGGAATCAGGCCCAGGAGGAAGAAGAGCGACGAGACGGTGAAGTAGGTCGAGACCGCGAAGACGTCCCAGACCAGGGGCGACTTGAAGTTCGGCCAGAGCATCCGCTGGTTCGGATACGGGAACAGCCAGTAGGCATGCCAGACTCTGCCCAGGTGGATCAGCGGGAAGAGTCCGGCGGTCATGACCGCGAAGACGGTCATCGCCTCGGCCGCGCGATAGATCGACTGACGCCAACGAGCGCGGAACAGGTAAAGAATCGCGGAGATCAGGGTGCCTGAGTGGGCAATTCCCACCCAGAACACGAAGGTCGTGATGTAGGCTCCCCAGCCCACCGGCGTGTTCAGCCCCGCGAGGCCGATACCGTTGATGATCTGGTTGCCCCACGAGAAGGCAAGGAGCCCGATGCCCGCGATCGACAGTCCGAGGAGGAACCACCAGGCCTTCCCCGGACGCGAGAGCATCTGGAGAATGTCGGTGTTTACCTCCCCGTACGACCGCACGTCCGGGTGTGTCAGCTCTGACCGCTCTTTTTCCGTAACCGTCGCCATTCGTAGCCTCGAGTCCCCGGTTCGTCCGGGTCGACGGGCGCGTGGTGCGCCCTTAGACGTGGATCGACTTCACCGGGTGGAAGGTGACCTTCCGAAGATAGTTCACCGCCGGCTGAGTGTTGATGAGCACATCGAGCACGCGGTAGGTGCGATCGTTCTGCGAGACCTGCGCGACCCGTGATTCGGGATCACGAATGTTCCCGAACACGATCGCCTCCGCGGGACAGCTCTGCTGACACGCGGGCACGACTTCATCGGCCCCGACCCGGCGACCCTCGAGGGTGGCCTGGTTCTCGGATTGCCTGATCCGCTGGACGCAGAAGGAGCACTTCTCCATCACGCCCTCGGTCCGGACCGTCACATCGGGGTTGTACTGCCAGTTTAGGGGCTCGGGGACCTCCGAGAATCGGTGCCAGTTGAAGACGCGCACCTTGTAGGGGCAGTTGTTCGCACAGTAGCGGGTTCCGACGCAGCGATTGTATACCTGTGCGTTCAGCCCATCCGGTGTGTGGTAGGCCGCATAGACTGGGCAGACCGGCTCGCACGGGGCGTTCCCGCAGTGCTGACAAAGCATGGGGACGAAGCGGATGTCGACCGGGCCGGGAGCCGAGGCGTCGAGCTGCTCGACGTAACGGTCCATCCGGATCCAGTGGAGGTCGCGCCCCATCATGACCTGGTCTTCCCCGACTGTCGCCACGTTGTTTTCGGCCTGACAGGCCGTCACGCAGGCCGAGCAGCCGGTGCACTTGTCCAGGTCGATCGCCATCGCCCAGCGCGGCGTCTCCGGATCGCCGTAGTCACCGTAGCGCGCCCCCTCGAGCGGGAAGTCGGTCGGGCTGCCGCCACCGGGGACCGGAACCGGCACGAACCCGCCCATTCCCTGCAGCTCCCGCAGGGGACCGTGACCGTGGTCGTCGGCATGGGCAAGTTCGCCCGCCGCGAGGGCCGAAAGCTGCACTGCGGGAGCGATTGGCCGATCGAACTGCTGGTCCGACCCCTCGATCGTGGCGAGACGCCGCCAGCGACCCGTGGGCTCGACCCGGACCCGCACACCGAGGTGGGCGAGGGCACCGGAAGGTTCTTCCGTGACCACCGAGAGGAGGCGCATGGGATTGACGCCCTTCCCCTCGGCGTAGCGGCCATAGCTCTCGTGTCCCGCGCCCATCGAGATCGCGATGGTGTCACGACGAATTCCGCCGTAGGGCCACACGGGCACCTCGACCTCACCGTGCTCCGAGGTCACTCGCACGATGTCACCCCGGCGCAGCCCGAGCTCGGACACCGTCTCCGGGTTCATCTCCACCCAGGAGTGCCAGGCCATCTTCGTGACGGGATCGGGCAGCTCCTGGAGCCAGGGCTTGTTCGCCCCGCGACCGTCGCCCAGACGGGTCGAGGGGTAGACAATCAGTGTGTAGCCGTCTCCCTCCAGTTCGGGGGCGTCGAAGCTCACAGCCCGATCGGGCGTCTGCAGGCCGACTTCAGCAGGTGTAGCGTTACCGAGGGCGACGACGCCACCTCGAAGAGAATCCCTCCAGAAGGCATCGAAGGTGCCCCCGGGTGAGCCCGCTTCCGCGTGCAGATCGCTCCAGCGGTTCCTGAGATAGTCGTGGAAGGTCTCCGCGCCCGGATCGACACCCAGCCCCTGCGCCATGGCCAGCAGAAGGTCGCCGGCCGGTCGGGAATCGAAGTGCGGCACGGGCTGGACCACCGGCTGCCGGATCGTCCAGAGGCCGGCCCGCGGGTTCGCGTCACCCCACGCCTCGAGCGGGTGTCGATCCGGAAGGACCAGATCACACAGTTCTGCCGTCTCGTCGATCTGCGGCGTGATCGCAACCTTGAAGCCGACCTGGCCGAGTGCGTCGACGAGTCCTGCCGCAGGCGGGAGATTGTAGGCCGGGTTCGTGTTGTGGAAGAGAACCATCCCGACCCCGCCGGCCGACATCTCGCCGATGGCCTCCTCGAGCGCCCGCCACGACCCGGAGGCCCCGGCGAGGTCATCCCGTCCCGGGTGCACCGTACGCCCCACGCTGCCCGCGACCGCATTGAGGATCAGGACCGCGAGGTTCGCGGCGGTGGCGTTCGCTCCATGGCCGGCCACACCCGGCCCCAGGGCCAGAGGTGCCTCGGCCTGACCGAAGGAGCGGGCCAGTTCGACGATCGTGTCTTCGGGCACGCCCGCTGCCTCGGCCGCTTCGGCGGGACCGTACCCCTGGAGGAGCTCGGCGTAGGGACCCGCATCGGCACCCTCCCGAACCAGCACCCCTGCCATGGCGAGCGCGACGACCGCCTCGGATCCGGGCCGAAGGGGGACCCACTCGTCGGCGTTCTGCCCCGTCAGGGAAAGGCGCGGTGCAAGGAACACGAAGCGCGCCTTGCGGTTCGCCTCGTCCACGCCAGCCGCCCGAGCGAAGCCACGCATGTACTCGACGGGCGAAAGCCATGTCTCGAGGAAGTCAGCTCCGAACGAGACGATGAAGTCGGCCCGCTCGAAGTCGTAGGTCGGAAGCGAGTCGCGTCCGAAGGCAAGACGGGCCGCTTCGCGCAGAGGGGCTTCCGAGAGCGCCTCGTACTCGATCCGGCGCCCTCCGGATGCACCCACTACCTCGTCCATCAGGCGGGTCAGGGTCGGCCCCTCCTTGCGGCTCACCAGCCGGAAGCCGCTGCCCGCGTCGCGGGCGCGCTCGATGAGGAGAGTGCGTGCGTCGTCCCAGGAGATTTCCTCGAAGCCCTCCCCCGAGCGGCGCATCGGCGTGCGGAGTCGGTCGGGGTTGTAGAGTCCCTGGAGCGAGGCATGCCCCCTCGAGCAGAGCGCGCCCCCGGAAATCGGGTGATTCGGGTTGCCCTCGACCTTCGTGGCCCGGCCTTCCCGCGTCTTGACCCACGTACCACAGCCCGCTGCGCATTCGCCGCAGACCGTGCTGTACCAGGTGGCAACCCCGGGAGTGATGTCCTCGGGGGGCACCACGTAGGGGATGAGCTTCTCGACCTGATCGGTCGAACAGCCTACGAGTCCCGCGCCAGCGCCCGAAACTCCCAGGACCTTCAGGAAGTCGCGGCGCTTGATCCCGTCGTTCATGAACACACCTCGCGGTCCGATCCCATGCACACGGGGATCCTGGAAACCGTCCCTGCCGCCTCCGCGCGGCTTCGACGGAAGATCATCAGTAGTGGCATACGGTGCAGTCGATCGATGCACCCATGTCAATGTGACAGCTCAGACACCAGCCCATCGTGAGAGGCTGGTTCAACCGCTCGATCACCCCGATCTCCTCCACGTTCCCGTGGCAGGTGGCACAGTCCACGCCCGCCGAAACATGGCGCATGTGCGGGAAGTACACGTGATCGGCCACCTTGTAGACCCGGCTCCAGGGAATCGGCTGCCGCGCGTCCCAGTACTCCCGGAGTTTGGCCACCTCTTCCGGGTTCTGCTGCCCCTCTACGAAGGTGTGGCAACCCATGCAGGAGGCGACCGGAGGCATGCCGGCGCTCTTCGAGCGCTCGACCGAAAAGTGGCAGTATTGGCAGTCAATCTGGTACTCCCCCGCGTGCGTGTTGTGGGGGAAGGCGATGGACTGACCCTGGAACTCGCCCTCCTGGGCGAACTCCTGTAGGGCAAGAGCCTCATCGGCCGAGGCGTTCGCCCGCACGAAAGCGAGCGTGCCCAGCACGGAGATGACGGCCACCATAGTGAGGAACCAGCGCTTCTGCATAACCGTGGTGTCTCGGTCGGAAGGCAGGCGAAAGATGTCGACGGATCCGCCTCATTTAGCGGCCGTGAAGTTAGGCGCGCAGGGGAAGCGCTGTCAACGCCGTCGCCGTGATTGCGGGGCTCAGGTTGCCGCATCTTCTTGAGTTCTCCAGATTCGGGCGGGTTCGCCGAGGGTCGCCTGACGCCAGACCGGCCCTGTTCCCCGGCCCCCCGGACGCATCTCCCACCTCGCATCCCAGAGCCGATCACCCCTCATGCACCCCGGCAGCGCGAGTCCCCGTCTCCCCTCGCCCTGGGGCGAGCACGAGCTCTCGGAAGGCACGCCCACCGTCGTGCGCATCGGCCCCATCGAGCTCTGGTTCGAGACGGTGAACGGCGAGATCCGGCTTGCTCATCGGTATCCCTCCGGTCACGACCTCCCGCCCCTGTCCGGCTCCGCCCCGGCGCTCGCGCCGGACCCCGAGAATCAGCTCTCCGCCGCCGGCGAGCCCCCCGACAAGGGCATCTGGTCCCGTTGGGCCACCCCCGGAGGCGAGACCCGGATCCGGCTCGTCCCCGGCTTCCCCGACCGCACGCTGGTGCTCCAGCCGGAACTCCCCTTCCGGCTCCTGCCCCGCGCCGAGGCGCGCATCTTCGTCCGTGTCCCCCTCTGGGTCCGGATCGAGCTCCCCGTCGAGGGCGCGTCCGCCCCCCTCCTCCTGACCGAGATCCCGGCAATTCCGATGTCCGACACGTGGTGGGGGGGCTTCATGGAGGGAGAGCTCACGTACTGGCTTCCCACGAAGGCCCGTCGTGTGGTCACGCCCGAGCTCTATGTGTCCCACATGGCAATCTGTACCCTGCAGCTGCGCAACCGGAGCACGGCTGACCTCGAGGTGAGCAAACTTGCCTTCCGCGTCGCACACCTCGCCCTCCTGCTTGATGCCGAGGACCACTTCTGGTCCAGCGAGTCCCGTGTCAACTACCACGGCGAGGCCGAGGGCAGCCAGATCGACATCTCCGAGCGGGCCCCGGTCGAAGCGGGCGAAACGACCCTGGTGCTCAGCCCGCGGACACCCCTGGCCCGTGGCTTCCGGGCGCGCACCTTCGAGCGCCTCCGGGTTCTCCCAGGTCTGGGAGGAAGCCTTTGACGCCGCTCGAGCTACTCCTCGTCCAGGCCGCCGACGCCGACCCCATCGTCGGGTTCTGGCAACGCCTCCTTCACCGGGAAGACCCGGGCGCCCTCGTTCGGGCCCTCCTGCTCGTCTTCCTCGGGATCCCCGCGCTCATGGCCGCCGCCCGCACTCTCCGCGCCTGGGTCGGCAAGAAGTCCACTCCCCAGCAGGGAATGGTCGCTGGAAAGGTTCTGCTCTATCCGGGGCTGCTCCTCATCTTCGTCTCGGTGCTTCACCAGCTCGACTTCTCCCTTGCCCCCCTCCTGGGCGCCGCCGGGATCGTCGGGATCGCCCTCGGCTTTGCCTCGCAGACCTCGGTGTCGAATGTGATCTCCGGCCTCTTCCTGATCGCGGAGCGGCCCTTCGAGGTCGACGACGTGATCCAGGTCGGGGACACGATCGGTCGAGTCCTCTCGATCGACACCCTCTCGGTCAAGCTGCGCACCTTCGACAACCGCTTCGTCCGAATCCCGAACGAGACGATCGTGAAGAGCCAGGTCACCACGATCACCCGCTTTCCCATCCGCCGTCTCGACCTGAACATCGGAGTCGCCTACAAGGAAGATGTCGAGAGGGTTCGCAAGGCCCTCCTTGACGTCGTCAAGATCAATCCGCGCGCCCTGATGGAGCCCGAGCCAACCGTCTTCTTCGATGGCTACGGCGACTCGGCCCTCGAACTCCGCCTCGCCGTCTGGGCCACGCGGGAGAACTTCATTGGGCTGAAGAACTCCCTGCTCGAAGAGATCAAGGCCCGCTTCGATCTTGAGGGGATCGAGATCCCCTTCCCGCATCGCTCGCTCTACACGGGCTCCATCACCGACCCCTTCCCCGTCCGCGTCGTCCCCGGCCACGCGCCAGACGCCCCTGCCGAGAACGCCACCGGGAACCCGGCCTCGCAGGGGTCATCGAACGACGCCTCGGACGAAGTCCGTCGGGACCCTTGACCCCTCGGCCCCCGAACCGCAGTGTGAGATCATGACGAACGACTCCGCCCCTGCCGACATCCCCTCGCATGGCCAGCACCTCGCCACGGTCAGTCACGAGGGGCGTTTCTGGGACGTGTACCTCGAGTTCGAGGACGACCCCCGACGGCCCGACAGCTATCGGGCGCTCCTGGCCTACTCTCCCGCCGACCGGAACGAGGGTGAAGACGCCCTCCGCACGACCGCCGTCATCATCGAGCCCTCCTACGAGCAGGCGGTCCGGAAGGCCCGAGCCCTTGAAGACCATCAGTTCACCGCCTTTCTTCGCTCCCTCCTACCCTGAGCGGGCTCCCGCGCACCTGGGTCCCCGGGGGCGGTGCGGTTCCCGCCTCTCTGGCCCCGGGGCGCTGCCCCCTCTACATTACAAGGCTGTTGAAGGGCTCCTGAACGTTTCAACCTCAGAGGAGACCGGATGGCGATCTTCCGGACGCGGTATTACGGCGATGTAACGGTCGGTGTCGGCGGCAGGATCACGATCCCTCAGGAAATGCGCGACGACCTCGGCATCGAGGAGGGCGACATCCTCACGGTGCGCGTCGAGGAGAACTCGAAGGGTCTCCGGCAGCTCGTGATCTGGCGAGCCGAGCAACCCTCCGAGGAGTAGGCCCCTCACGCACCGGCCGAAGCCGGCCATGCCGGCTTCCCGCCACCCCGCGGTTCATTCTTCCAGGGAGCTCCATCGCACGAGCACTCGGAGCGGCCCCTGCCCGTCGTGTGTCCACCAGGGCGGTGGCCAGGGCTGGCGCTCGAAGGTGGTGACCCGGCTCACCCCTGCCCGCGCGAAGGCCTCGGCCAGCCCCTCCCGCCGAGCAGCATCGGCGGCAAGTCCCACGGACTGAAGGAGTTCCGCCTGAACTTCGAGCACGGAGGGCAATCCCTCCAGGGCCTCGACGGGCTGCACTCTCACAAAGCGCCCTGCGCACCCCCCGCGGAACTCCGCCTCCGGCTCGAAGACCACGGTCCAGCTCGTTCCCGCACCTCCGCGCACCTGCACCCCCGCGCCCGACGCTCCGAGCAACTCCGCCTCGAGCCTGAGTTGCTGGTGCCGCGCCGCCTCTTCCGGCTCGCTCGGCCCCTTCGGAAGCGCCTCCCGGAGCGCCTCGAGCTCCTCCCCGAGGAGCTCGGCCCACCGGGCGGGTGACGTCTTGCCTCCTTCCTCGACCCACACGAGGTGGGGCGAGACGCACCCTCGCTGGTCGTAGGCCGCCACCGCTGCCGCCGCGGCCCGGGCCGTCGCGCGTCCCGCCACCTCCCGCGCCACCGCCCCGACCGAAATGCGGTGCGGGTACGCGACGATCGGGACGCGCCCCCCGACCCGCGTCCGCACCGCCTCGATCACCCCGGCACCCCCGTACACCACGACCCGACCCGCGCGCTCGAGCGCCTCATCCTCGAGTGCCGAGGGCGTGCCTCCGCGCCAGTATCGCACCGCAGCCGCAGCCCCAAGCACCGGGTCCTCCTCGCGAATCGCGCGCTCCAGAAGAGTCGGGAGCACCACGTCACCCTGCCCGGGCTTGAGGAGCACCGGGCTTCGAACCAGGAGCGAACGCACGAGGGAGGTCGCACCCACCCCGGCCACATTCCCCGCGCACAGGTGGAAGGCCAGCCGGTCCCCGAGCGCCCGCGTCCGGTCCCCTGCCGCGCCTTCGCGGAACCCTTCCAGGACTCCGGGATCCCGGAACTCCGCTCCAAGAAGGCGCTCGAGGGCATCTTCGGCCCAGTCCCCCGCCATCCGGTCAAGCAGGAGGCGCGCCATCGGCCCCGAAAGCCCTGCCTCGTCGGGAATCCGCGCGAGCGCCTCCCTGCGAAGGGGGTCACCCGGATCGAGAAAGCGCCTCCCCGCCCGGCCGAGCACGCGCACGACCCGCCCGTTCGCGAGCCCTCGCAGGGCCTCGGCCGCACCCTCGAGCCGGTCGAGCACGGGGCTCTCGGCGCTCATCCCCCGTGCCCTCCGAAGAGCTCCTCCATCACGAGCGAGCACCCTCTCGGCTCCGCCCCCGGCCTGCGCCCGAGGAGACGGAACCCCTCTCCCTCGGCAATCCCCAGGTCTTCGGTGAGGAGTGCCGACACCGAGTGGAGGTTGGCGAGGTCCAGGTGCGCGAGAAGCCCCGGGGTGCCTTCTTCCTGTGGGGCGAGGGTCTCGGGGTCGAGGACGCGCGTGCGCACCCAGGGAGGCCCGTGGAGGGTCCGCTCGCCCGGCGTGGCCGGCTCGTCCTCGATCGCCGCGCGCTCCCAGAACTGCGAGAGCATTTCCGTCATCCCGTACTCGTTCACGATCCGGCCGATGGGGAGTCCGAAGCGCCCCGCGATCCCGCGGTAGAGTTCGGCGCGGCCCACCGTCCGGCTCCGGCCCTTGAACCCTCCCGTCTCCACGACGACCGAGCCCGGGGGAAGGAGCCACCGGCTTGCCTTTGCCCCACTCGCCGGCCCCGTCCCCTTGCCCGGCCCCGATTGCCTGCGCCCCGGCAGGCCCTCGTCGAGCACATGCACGAAGGCGAAGGCCGTCCCGATCAGAAGCACGGGAAGCCCCGCGCCCCGGGCATCCTCGATCGCCTGTCCGAGTCTGGCGAGGTCGAGCCGCCAGCCGGCGTCCGCCACGAAGTGGCCCCCGGCCGGATCCCAGGCCTCGGCGAGGATCTCCGTCATCGCGGCAAGGGACGAGTCCGGGCGATCGGCCGGCTGCGGGACGAGCCCGATCACCCGCAGTGGCTGCCCCCGGGGGTTCAGGTGCCGCGCCGCGTTCGGCACGACGGAGGCTCGGTAGAGGGAGAGGTCGAGCACGGAGTGTCTTCCGCGCGCACCCTCCCCGCCCGTCGTGCCCGAAGTGCGGAAGGTGGCCTGGGCACGAGCAGCCCCCGCCTCGCCCCCCGAGACGAGCGGAAGGCTTCGGAAGGCCCGGACCGGGACCGGGGGAATCTCTCTCCAGTCCCGCACCGACCCCGGATCGAGCCCCCGCCCCGCCAGGAGCCCGCGGTAGGCGGGGACCACCCGGGCCTGGTGCTGGAACACGGCGAGGGCCAGCTCCTCGAAGGAGTCGTGGCCTCCGCCGAGAAAGAAGCGGAGGCGGGTCTCGAGGGCTGCAGCCTCCTGCGACTCAGTCGCCATCGCTCCCGGAGCGGAGGCCACCGGGTTCGATGCCACCGGCACGGAGAAGGAGGTCGCGAAGCCGCTCGCCCTCGTCTTCGACGAAGACGACGAGTTCGCCGAGGTGACCCCGAGCATCTGCGCACCCCGTCGGGCTGAAGCCCGGCCCCTCGACCTGGCGGAGGGCGCCCTCGAAGGCATCGAGTTCACGGCCTGCCTTCTCGAGGGCTCGGGTCAGGCGCGCAAGGGCGCGGCGGGCTTCCGCATCGGGACGTGTCATCGGAGCGTGGTGCGTCGAGTCGGCGCTGGTGGCCGGAGTCAGGGGTTGAGGAGCGGCGATCGGAACGCAGGGGCTGGGCGTGGGGTCTCCCGTTCCGAACGATTCTCTCCTGCTTCACCCTCACGATCGCCCCTCCCGGCAGGCGCGGCAATGGCCCGATGAGCCCCGGAACGAGCCCATGACCACAGC
The DNA here is from genome assembly GCA_007125125.1 of Gemmatimonadota bacterium. Taxonomy (GTDB): domain Bacteria; phylum Gemmatimonadota; class Gemmatimonadetes; order Longimicrobiales; family Gaopeijiaceae; genus SLDT01. The sequence goes on from SLDT01000114.1 coordinate 29,750, forward strand.
CTCACCCCCGGACCCTGACCTTCCCGTGGATCTCGCGGTCGTAGGAGCGGGCCCCTGCGGCATTGCCGTGGGTGCCGCAGCGGCTCTCGCGGGCATCCGCTGTGTTCTCATCGACCGGGGCCCACTCTGTGCCTCGATCGTGGGGTACCCCTGGTACATGTCCTTCTTCTCGACACCCGACAAGCTCGAGATCGAACGCCTCCCCTTCGTGACCGAGGGCAAGAACGCCACCCGCCTCGAAGCGCTCGTGTACTACCGCAAGGTCGCCGAGTACTTCGATCTCGACGTGCGCACCTACACCGATGTGCGCGACGTCCGCGGCTCCCTCGGCGCCTTCGAACTCGACACCCTCGACCGTGCCGGGACAGTCGGGGTCCTTCGGGCCAGACATGTCGTGGTGGCCACCGGAGGGTTTCATGCTCCGAATCGGCTCGAGGTCCCGGGCGAGGACCTCCCGAAGGTGAGCCACCACTACCGGGAGGCTCACCCTTTCTGGCGTCGACGGGTCCTGGTCGTGGGCGGGAGCAACTCGGCCGTGGAGGCATCGCTCGAACTCTTTCGCGCGGGCGCCCACGTCACCCTCGTGCACTTCGGCGAGGACTTCGACCGCGGGGTCAAACCCTGGCTCCTGCCGGACATCCGGAATCGGATCGAGGCGGAGGAGATCGAAGTCCTCTGGCAGCATCGGGTCGCACGGATCTCCCCGGAAGAGGTCGAACTCCGGCATGAGGAATCGGGCCGCAGGACCCGGCTTCGGAACGATCATGTTCTGGCCCTGACCGGCTGGAAGGCCGATCCCGCAACCCTCGTCGCCCTCGGGGTCCCCGTCGATCCCGACTCCGGTGTTCCCGTCCATGATCCCGACACCATGCAGACGCCCGTGCCCGGGGTCTTCATCGCGGGCGTCCTGGTAGCGGGCCACGATGCGAACCGGATCTTCATCGAGAACGGTCGGATGCATGGCCGCCTGATCGTCGACGCGATCCGGCGGGGCGCCTGATCTCACCCCGACAGCATCGGGGCGAGAATCCACATCACGACCTGGAAGTAGATCAGAAGCCCGACCACATCCATCACCGTGGTGATGCCCGGTGACGAGGTCAGGGCCGGATCGATTCCGAAGCGCCGGAAGAGAAAGGGGAGGGTCGCGCCCACCAGGTTGGCGGTGAAGGAGATGAGCACCATCGTGATCCCCAGCGCGACCGCGATCCTGGGCTCCGCGCGGAACACGAGCACGTAGCCCGTCATGAAGAGTCCGAAGGCCACCCCGAGGAGCATTCCGGTCCCGACTTCCTTGCCGAGCACGCGCAGGTAGTCGCGCAGCTCGAGCTCGCGCGTCGCCAGGGCGCGCACGACGAGCGTGGCGACCTGCGACCCCACGTTCCCGCCGGTTCCGATGAGGAGCGGGATGAAGGCGGCCAGGATGACGACCTCCTCGATGACCTGCTCGTAGCGAGAGATCACATTGAAGGTGAAGGTCATCGAGACCACGAGGAGCGCGAGCCACGACGCCCTCTTGCGGAAGAGGAGCCAGGGGCTTGCCCGCACGTAGTCGATGTCGATCGGCGCCGCACCCAGTCGGTGGAAGTCTTCCGTCGCTTCTTCCGTCACGACGTCGAGCACGTCGTCGACCGTGATGATCCCGACGAGCCGGCCCTCCTCGTCCACGACCGGGAGCACCGAGAGGTCGTAGTCGGCAATGAGTTGCGCGACCTCCTCCTGGTCGGTGTCGGTCCGGATCGAAACGACCTCCGCATCCATGATCTCCGAGACGCGCGCACCCGGAGCCGCGATGATGAGCTCGCGCAGGGAGAGGACCCCGCTCAGCCTGCCCTCGCGATCCGTCACGTAGAGGTAGTAGATCGTCTCGGCCTCGGGCGCAGCGCGGCGGAGGAAGGCGAAGACCTGCTCGGCCGTCATCCCACCCTGTACGGCGATGAACTCGGGGGTCATGAGCCCCCCGGCCTCTTCCTCGTCGTAGGCGGTCAGGACCTCGGCCACGGCACGAGTCTCCGGCGCGAGGAGGGCCCGCACCTCGTCGGCCTGCCTCGGATCGAAGGCCTCCAGCGCCTGGAGGGTATCGACGAGGTCGTCGGGATCGAGCTCCTCGAGGACTCCCGCCGCCCGCTCCAGGGAGAGGGCGTCGAGCACCTCGGACTGCTCGTCGGAGGGGAGATTGGCCAGGAGCTCCGCGGCCGCCTCGGGTTCGAGCGCGATCATGAGCGTCTCGCGCTCCTCGGGCTCCAGCTCTTCCCAGAGCTCGACGAGCTCGGGGGTCCGGAAGCCGGCGAGCCGATGTGCCGGGTCCCCCGCGGCCTGGAAGATCCCTTCCCTCAGCTTCTCGAGCGCCATGCGCTCCTCGACAGTATCCACGGCGATCCGTAGCTCAGGGAAGGACGCCGTTTCCGACCCGGGGCGGCACATCCCCCTCGACGAGTTTCCAGCCCGCGGCCCCGATCGCCCGTACCCGCACCTCGGGACCATCGGGAGAGCCAAGCCAGGCCCGCGTCGGAGGCTCGGCCTCGCGCCGAACGAAGCCAAGTGCGACCCCCTGGCCGAAGCGGGGGGACTGGGCCGTGCTGCGGATCTCGCCCGCCTCCCGGTCCCGGCCCTCGACGAAGAGAGGGGTGCCCGGCGAAGGGGTCGGCTGGTCGCCGAGGAGGATTCCCCGGAGGTGTCGGTTCACCCGGCCGCGGTCCCGGACTCGGACAATGACCTCCTGACCCGTGTAGCACCCCTTGTGGTGGTCGATCATGCGCTCGTCGATACCAGCCTCGGGGGGGAGCACGTCGCGATCGAGCTCCACCCCGTAGGCCGGGCGTCCCCGCTCGATCCGGAGCGTCTCCCATACCCCATGCCCGGCCGGCCGGAAGCCGAGCTCGACGAAGCGGCGCCAGAGGGAGCCGAGCGTCGAGTGCGGCCCCACGAGGTCGAAGGCCATGGGATGGACGTCAGCGCAACGGACCACGCGAAGCCCCGTCTCCGAGCCGTCCAGGAGGACGCGCTCCTCGCCCTCCTCGAGCGCTGCCAGCTCGGGTGGATCCACCCTCAGGCCAAGCGCCTCCCGCGTCAGGATCGAGACCACCTGGTGCCCGGTGAGGGTGAGCATTCCCAATGACTCTCCCGGCGGTACGAGACGTGCCATCCGGGGCGGCAGGTACATCTTCAGGTGCTCGAGCAGCCCCTCCAGCCCCGCGCGGGGAACGTCGAGGAGGAGCGCTCCCGACGCCCCACCCTCGAGCCGGAAGACCCTCAGGTCCGTGACGAGCTTCCCCTTCGGGGTCAGGACGGTCGAGGGGGGGGCGCTCGAGCCCGTGATGCCCTCGTCCCGCTCCTCGGGCTCCGGGGGCATCCGGCCCGAAACGATCCCCGTGATCATCTGGGCGGGGGCCCGCCCCTCGACACGCACGAAGACGCGGTGGGAGCGATCGAAGAGGGCCCCGCCGTCCACCGCCGCCGTGTATTCACCCTCCGGTTGGCCATAGTGGCGCACAACCCGCGTCCCGAAGTGGTCGCCCCAGACCGCCCCGGCGGCATCGTGCTCCGCGGCAAGCGGCTCCAGGCCGACAAACGCCGCCAGAAGTGCAGCTGACCCGCTCATCCTTCCCCCTTCAGCTCTTCGACGAGTGCGCGAATCCGACCGGCGTCCGCTGCTTCGGGCACCGAGCCGAGGTACCACTCGAGCTGCTCGAGCGCCTCTCGAGTGCGCCCCATGCGCGCGAGCAGGGTGCCCCGGTCACGAATCTCCCCGGCTGCCGTCGGGTGAATGCAGAGGATCCAGTCGACCGCGGCGAGCGCCCGCTCGTCGTCGCCGACGTTCAGGTAGACGCCCTTGAGGTTCGTCAGGAGGCGCATGAGCATGTCTCGCTTCCCGGCTGACCGCAGAAAGGAAGGCTGTACCCGCACCATCCCGCCGTAGACCCGGTCCAGGAGCTCCTGGGCCTCGGACTCGAAGCGCACACGCCCGGCATCGAAGGGGTCGATGAGGAGCGAGATCTCTTCACCCCGGAAGCGCACCAGGAAGTGCCCGGGGAAGTTCACCCCCTCGATCGGGAGCCCGAGCCTCCAGCCCACTTCGAGGAGCACGATCCCGAGGGTGAGAGGCACGCCCGTCCGGCGATCGAGCACGTCGCTGAGGTACGAGTTGCGCGGGTCGTAGTAGGCCTCCCGGTTCCCCCGGAACCCATGCCGCTGAAAGAGAAGGGCAATCAGCTCCTTCAGGACGAGGAGAGGTGCCCCCTCGCCTCCCAGCCGGTCCCGCGTCTCCTCGGCGAGCTGGTCAAGCCGCGAAAGGTAGCCTTCCACGGAAATCTGCGCGTACTCCCCCCGAGCCACGAGCAGGGCTGCCCTGGCCAGATCGATCCGGTCTTCCGGGTGCTGGACTTCGCGCTCGAAGGCTGCGCGCGCCTCTCTTGCCGGCATGGTGTATCGGTCGTCGCGGTGAGGATATGTTGCACGGGGTCGCGGCAGGGCTAGATTGGGCGCTCCGGGATCGGTCGGTCGACCGTCCGGAGAACCCTCCGTCGAAACCTGCGAACCACTAAAGGGAGCTCGTCATGTCTACACGCCTCGCCGTCCTGGTTTCCCTTCTGGCGCTCGTCGCCTGTGGATCGCCGCCCGCCAGCGCGGGGCCCGAGGGCACGGATCAGGCCCATGCCTCCTTCGACGACCCCGACGTCCAGCGCGTCTGGGACCGGATGGTCTCCGTCATCTCACCCGATGATGGCTGGCAGCGCGCAAGGTATCTGGAGTTCGACTGGGCCGTCAACCGGGGCGAAGGCGAGCCCTCGGTCCGGCGTCATCGGTGGGATCGGTTCGAAGGGCTCGCTCGTGTCGAGAGCAGCACGCAAGGGGGCCCGCAGGTCGCCATCTTCCCCACGGACGCTCCTGCGGAGGGCCGCGTCTGGGTCGACGGGGTCGAGCTCTCGAACGAAGAGGCTGCGTCGGCCCTCAACGCCGCCCACCGGGCTCACATCAACGACGGGTACTGGCTTCTCATGCCCTTCAAGTGGAACGACCCCGGGGTGATCGCCCGATACGCCGGGGAGCAGACCGACGAGGACGGCCGTCTCTGGGAAGTGGTCGAACTCACCTTCGAGGGCGGCACGGGCCTCACCCCTCAGAACATGTACCGCGCCTTCGTGAACCCGGAGTCGGGCCGCATGGAGCGGTGGCACTTTCTCTCGAACCCGGACGCGAGCCCGTCGCCCTCGGACTGGACGGACTGGCGTCGCGTCGGTCCGATCGAGCTCTCCGAGAACCGGGTCAGCGGGGGCCAGGTGCGAATCTTCTTCCCGCACCTCCGTGTCGAGACCGAGGTGCCGGCCGACGCCTTCGATCCTCCCGCCTGAGCGGAGGGCCGTTCGGAGGCCTCAGGGAACGGTCGCGACACCCCGATCTTCTCCCTCCTGCGTCGGGCTCGCATTCCCGATTCGCGGCGGCTCGCCCGCGCCGGGGACGAGGGCATGCTCGAGCACGTCGTCCAGCTCCTCGACGAGGTGGATCGTGAGGTCGCGCCTCACCACCTCGGGGATGTCCTCGGTATCGGCCTCGTTCTCGGCGGGGAGAATGATCTCCCGGATTCCTGCCCGGACGGCTCCGAGCACCTTCTCCTTGACACCCCCGATCGGTAGCACCCGGCCCGTGAGGGTCAGCTCCCCCGTCATGGCAACATCGCGGCGCACCTTGCGCCCCGAGAGCGCCGAGACGAGGGCCGTGGCCATGGTGATCCCGGCTGACGGCCCGTCCTTCGGGATTGCCCCGGCGGGCACATGGATGTGCACCTCCGTCCCCTTCATGAGCCGCTCCGGGATCCCGTAGTTCGCGTGGTGTGACTTCGCGAAGGTCCATGCGGCGCGACCCGACTCCTTCATCACATCACCGAGCTGACCCGTCAGGACGAGGCTGCCCTCTCCCGGCATCACGCTTGCCTCGACGAACATGATGTCGCCTCCCATCGGGGTGTAGAACATCCCCGTGGACACGCCCACCGTGTCTTCCGTCCGCATCTTCTCCGGATGCACCCGCGGTCGCCCGAGAAGCTCCCGCACCACGGCCGGCGTCACCGTGATCCGGTCCACCTCTCCCGCGGCAATTCGCCGCGCCACCTTGCGCGCCACCTTCCCGAGCTCCCTCTCGAGCTGGCGCACCCCGGCCTCGCGCGTGTACTGCGTGATCACCGAACGCGTCGCCTCCTCGTCGAGCTCCAGCTCCTCCTCCTTCAGCCCGGCCTCCCGCAGCTGCCTCGGCAGGAGGTAGCGCCGCCCGATCTCGAGCTTCTCCTGCTCGGTGTATCCCGAGAAGTCCACCCTCTCCATCCGGTCGAGGAGGGGCGCCGGAATACGGTCCACGTAGTTCGCCGTCGCGATGAAGAGCACCTCCGACAGGTCGAAGGGAATTCCGAGGTAGTGGTCCGTGAAGGTCGCGTTCTGAGCCGGGTCGAGGACTTCAAGGAGCGCGGCCGAGGGATCACCCTGGAAGGATGTCCCCAGCTTGTCGACCTCGTCGAGCAGGAAGACCGGGTTCTTCGACTTCACCTGCCGCATTCCCTGGACGATACGCCCCGGCATGGCCCCGACATAGGTCCGTCGGTGGCCCCGGATGTCGGCCTCGTCCCGGGCACCGCCCAATGAGATGCGAACGTACTTGCGCCCGAGCGAACGTGCGATGGACTGCGCAATCGAGGTCTTGCCGACTCCCGGAGGACCCGTGAAGAGGAGGATCGGCCCCCGCCCCACCATCGTCGCCTCTTCGTTCTGGGACGAAGGCTCCCCGGAGTCGTCCTTCTCATCGTCTCCACCCCGGTCCGTGTCGGCGTCGTCCGGGGCCTCGGAGTGGTCTTCGCCCTCGGGTCCCGACTCGGCCATCCTGACAGCAGGCCGGCCACGACGACCGAAACCGGCCTCCCCAGCCACCTCCTCGGCCCGGGCGGCCCGCAACCTCAGGGGCTGCGGGTCGCCATTCGACGCCGAAGCCTCGTAGGGCACCACCTCGCC
>SLDT01000221.1 GCA_007125125.1 Gemmatimonadota bacterium
CGGTGAAGCCGGCCGCGAAGAGGTGTGCGCCGCCGACCCAGTTCCCGAGGCAGCAGTTCCGCTCGCTTCCCTGCGCAGGGAGCACGAAGCTTCCCCCGGGAGGAGGCACGTTGTCGACACGCAACTCGTCCACGAGGAGGAAGGGCGCCCCCGACACCGAACTCCCATCCGTGTAGAGTGCACTCCGGACTCGGAGCTGGTCCAGGGCACCCGCCGGAGTCTGGTACCCCGCGACATTCGCCCCCGACGGCTCCCCGCTCCCCGGGAACACCACGAGGAAGGGTGCCGTTCCGGCCACCTCGCGCTCGCGCAGGAGCGCCCCCCCGGCACGACGCAGCTCGACCGAAACGCTGCTCACCGTCCGGTCGTCGGAATAGGTCACGGGGAAGACGCGAACCCCCAGATTTCCGCCGACCCACTCGAGGCCGTCGGACCCCGCGACCGGCCCACGCTGTGGCTCGAGGACGCCGAAGAAGCTGTCCTGGTTGCGCAGGACGACCTGGATCGTGGAGGTCCACACCCCCTCCCCACCCTCCCGCGTCGAGAGCCTCGCCTGGAGCACCCGCGTCCCGTTCCGAAAGCGCACCTCCCCGGTCGTCCCGTCGAAGGCATCCGTGTCGACCCCGAAAGTCAGGGTGAAGGGGGCGGCTGCCGGCACCGGCTCCCCCGCCGCGGAGGTCTCGGAAGGGTTGAAGTCCTGCTCGCCAACGAGTGTCGACCCAAGCCGCAGCTCGACCCGCTCCGGGGTCTCTTCGCCGCGGTCCACGAGCACGTCCACTTCGATTCGACCGCGAAGGTTCGTCGGGTCGAGAGTCTCCCGCTCACCCGAGGGAAGCCGGCGGAAAACCCCCGTGATGATCGCGGTCGCGGTGAGCTCGGGCTCACCCTCGAAGTCGAATTCGACCGTTGCCCCGGCCCCCACCTGCACGACCCCCTCGACCGAGGGGAAGCTCACGGACGAGGGAAAGCCCGAGATCCGGAGCTGGTACTGCCCCGCCCGGATCCCGGAGAACCCGTAGCGCCCCTCCCCGTCCGACGATGTGATCAGGGTATCCGGCCCTTCGGCCCGCACCGTGACTCCCGCGACCCCCCGGTCCCGCGAGAGCACCCGGCCCTGGATCCCGGCCGTCCGGATGAAACTCCCCGAAAAGTCGACGGTCACCGTCCGGCGATCCGACTCCCGCGCGAGCACCGCGGTGCGCGACGTCGTGCTGAAGGAGGCATCGCTCGGCACCCCCCGGATCGTGACCACGTAGGCACCCGTCGGCACCTCGGTGAAGGCGTAGCGCCCACCGGCATCCGTGGTCGTGACCCGCCGCTCCGGGCCGCTCAGCTCCACCTCGATCCCGCTGAAGCCGCGCCCCTCCACGGACACGACCCCACTCACCTCACCAAGGGGGCCGGGTCCGGTACCGCTGTCGCACCCCGCAAGGACGAGGAGCCCGACGAGGACCGTGGCCATCGCCGCGGACAAGGCTGAGAAGGATCGGTGCATTGGATGGACAGGGGTCGGAAGGCCGTGCGTTCTCATGATTTCCTTACCCTCGACCAGCAAGAGGGGTGCCACTCACCCCTCGGCCAGGAAGCGCTCCGCCATCGTCACGAGCTCGGCCGCCCCCAGGAAGAGCGGGGTGCGCTGATGCAGCCCGGCCGGCTCCACCTCGAGGATGTCCCGCCGCCCGTCCGAGGCGCGCCCACCCGCCTGCTCCGCAATGAACGCCAGGGGCGAGGCCTCATAGAGAAGACGCAGTTTCCCCTCGGGGTTCCGGCTGTCGCCCGGGTACATGAAGATCCCCCCCCGCAGGAGGGTTCGATGGAAGTCGGCCACGAGCGAGCCAATGTAGCGCGAGGAGAACCCCCCGCCCCCGTCGCTCCCGTCACGCCCCTTGAGGTGGTCGACGAAGGCCCGCATGCCAGGCGACCAGCGCTCCTCGTAAGCCTCGTTCACCGAGTAGAACCGGGGCGGTGCCTCCGGAATCCTGATGTTCTCGTGGCTCAGGAGGAACTCCCCGATCGAGGGATCGAGGGTGAACCCGTGCACACCGTTGCCCGTCGTGTACACGAGCATCGTCGAGGACCCGTACACCACGTACCCCGCCGCGAGCTGGCGCCGCCCCGGCTGGAGGCAGTCCTCCAGGCTCCCCCGCTCCTCCGGCGAGACCTTCTTCAGGATCGAGAAGATCGTCCCGATCGAGACATTCACATCGATGTTCGACGACCCGTCGAGCGGATCGAAGAGAAGCACGTACCCCCCGGCCGGGAACTTGTCCGGGATCGGGATGAAGTCCTCGACCTCCTCGGAGACCATGCAGCAGAGGTGCCCCGTGTGGTCCATCGCCCGGTACATCACGTCCTGCGCGAACACGTCGAGCTTCTGGACCGCCTCGCCCTGCACGTTCCGGTGGCCGGCCCGCCCCAGGATGTCGACCAGTCCCGCCATGTTCACCTGCCGCGAGATCACCTTCGCCGCCAGTGCGATGTCGGAGAGAATGTTGCTGAAGGCCCCGCGCGCCCCCGGGTGCCGGCGCTCCTCCTCGATGATGTGCCGTTCGATCGTGACGATGTGGGTGTCGGCCATGCTCCAACCCTCTGCTCGCGGTCCGGTGTGAAGGGATGCCCTTCGGGAACGTACCCCCACCCCGACAAGGGGGGAAGGGCCCCGCGCCCTCTCAGCGTCCGGTCGTCACCCGCACCTCCCCGTCGCGCCCCAGCCGCACCCGGATGTCCCCGTCGCGGTCTGTCCGGTAGACCGGTATCCCCATCGCCACGAAGCGCCCCTTCACCTCGGCATGCGGGTGCCCGTAGCGGTTTCCGTCCCCGACCGGAATCAGCACGAGCCCCGGACGCGACCACTCGAGGAGTGCGGCCGAGCTCGAGGTGCGGCTCCCGTGGTGCCCTGCCTTGAGTACCGTGAGGGCCCCGAGCTCGCCGAGGATCGCCTCCTCGATCCACGCCCCCGCGTCCCCGGTCAGGAGCACGCTCGAACGCCCATAGCGCACGAGGAGCACGATCGAGAGGTCGTTCAGGTCCCTCAGCCCCGGATCGGCCACCGTCCCCGGATCCGGGTGGAGGAGTTCGAACTCGACCTCTCCCAGGCGGAAGCGCGCCGGGGCCTCGGCCACCCACCAGGAGAGCCCCCGCCTCCGTGCCTCCTCGAGGGTCTCCATCCAGGCGGCCGAAGGCACCGGGCGGGAGGGATCGAGGATCCCCCGCACCGGGAGCGCCCTCAGCACCGCGGGTGCCCCCCCGACGTGGTCCAGGTGCGGGTGTGTGAGCACGAGCAACTCGAGCCCCCGTGCCCCCTGCCGCCGGAGGTAGGGGACCACGCGGCGCGCCCCGGCATCGAAGCCCGCGCTCCGCGGCCCCGCATCGACGAGGATCCACCGGTTCTGCGGGAGCCGGAGCGCCACCGCATCGCCCTGCCCCACGTCGATCATGTGCAGCTCGAGCCCCCCCCGCCCCGGCACCAGGGGCACGAGGAGGATCGCCGCCGCCGCCGCACCTGTCGCCGCGCCCCGTCGGATCGCCGGACGCACCCGTCCGGGAAAGCCTCGCCGGAGGGCGACGAGGACCGGTACCGCCCCCGCCCCCGCCGCAATCAGCGCGGGGCGCGACACCCAGATCGAGGCCCCGGGGAGGGCAGCCGACCATCGCACCCCCGCCTCCACGAGGGCAAGGAGGAGCCCCGTCCCCCCGGCGAGGAAGCGCCCGAGCCCCTCCGAGGCGAGTGACACCAGGAGCGCCACCCCGATCCCTGGAATCGCCGCTGCCACCCCCGGGGCGATCGCGAGGGTTGCCGGGATCCCGACGAGGGAGACACGGTCGAAGTGCCAGGCCAGGAGAGGGAGGGTGGGCAGGGTCGCCGCCGTTCCCGCCA
>SLDT01000091.1 GCA_007125125.1 Gemmatimonadota bacterium
CGGATCGAGCTCGACGATCCGGAGGTCTTCCGGCGCATCCAGGAGGGCGACACGGTCGGGATCTTCCAGGTCGAGAGCCGCGCCCAGATCCAGATGCTGCGCCGGACGCGTCCGGGCGACCTGGCCGAGCTCGCGGTGCAGGTGGCGATCGTGCGCCCCGGGCCGATCGTGGGAGGGGCGGTGAACCCCTACGTGCGACGACGGGAGGCGCAGCGGGCCGACCCCTCCTACCGCCCCCCCTTCGACCACCCCCTTCTCGAGGAGGCGCTCGGGGAGACGCTCGGGGTGATCATCTACCAGGACCAGGTGCTCCAGGTCTGTCGGGCGCTCGCGGGGTTCACCGACGGCCAGGCCGAGTCGCTCCGGCGGGCGATGAGCCGGAAGCGCTCCGAGGAGGCGATGCGCGCCCACTGGGAGGCCTTTCGGGAGGGGGCCGCGGCGCGCGGGGTCGATCCGGAGACGGCGAAGAAGGTCTTCCGGCAGGTCGTGGCCTTCTCGGAGTTCGGGTTCCCGAAGTCGCATGCGGCGGCCTTTGCGCTCCTGGCCTACCAGTCGGCCTGGCTCCGGCACCACTTCCCCACGGAGTACTACGTGGCCCTCTTCAACAACCAGCCGATGGGGTTCTACTCCCTCGACGCGCTCGGCCGCGATGCGCAGCGCAACGGGATCCGGGTCCTCGGTCCCGACGTGAACCGGAGCGGGGTGCAGTGCGTGGCCGAGGGCGACGACCTGCGGGTGGGGCTCGGCTTCGTGCGGGGATGGGGGGCCGAGATCGCGGAGCGGGTCGTGCGGGAACGGGAGGCGGGGGGGGCCTTCCGGAGCCTCGTCGACCTTCTCCGGCGCACCCCGGCGGCGCTGAAGCGACCCGCGGTCGAGAACCTGATCTGGGTGGGCGGACTCGACGGGCTGGGGCTCGCGCGCCGCGAGCTCCTCTGGCAGACGGGGCTCTGGCTCGGGCCCGACGAGGAGCGGACCCGTGCAAGGGGGCGTGCCGATGACCCACAGCTCGAGCTGACGGCGGTAAATCGCGACATCGAGGGAGGAGGGGCAGGCGGCCCCCTCTTCGCGCCCCTCGACGACGGGGACCGGGTCGTGGCGGAGTACCGGATGCTCCGCTTCAGCACGGGGCTGCACCCGATCGGGCTCGTGCGCAGCCGGCTCCCGGGGCGGCTCCTCCCCTCGGACCGCCTCGCGGCGCTCGCGAATGGGGCGGATGTCGAGGTGGCGGGCGTCGTGGTGGCCCGGCAGCGCCCGCAGACCGCGCGCGGGTACCTCTTCCTCCTGATCGAGGACGAGCACGGGCACATGAATGTGATCGTGCGCCCGGAGGTCTACGAGCGCTGTCGGGCGGCGGTGCGGATGGAGCCCTTCGTGCAGGTGCGGGGGCGGCTGCAGCGCGATGGGGCGAACCTGAACCTCATCGCGCAGGAGGTGGGGCGGCTCGAGGCCCCTTCCCTTCCGGCCCGCGCCGGAACGGCCGCCGGTGCGCCGCGGGGCGAGGGAGGGCTCCGGGACCTCCTCGTGCCCCTCCGCGAGAGCCCGCCCGATGCGAAGAGCTGGGCGTGAGTCGGTGTGTCCGGGATCCCGGTGACCTCCCGGGGTTATGACTTCTCATGAGGGTTGGTGTGCGCCCGGCACCCGACTCGACCCGAGACGCTACACCCCGAGGACCATGACGACGCGCTCCCAATCTGCACGACTGCATCCACGGACGGTCCGCCGCACCGGCGCAGTGACCTTGCTTCTCCTGGCCCTGGGCGGATTCGCCGGCTGCTCGGATCTCTCGACGGATCCGGACCGCGATCCCAGAACGCAACTCGAGCAGGCCAGGGAGCGCTGGGAGGACGCCGGGCTCGACACCTACGAGTACCGCCTGGAGTTTGAGTGCCGCTGCTTCGCACAGAGCCAGGAGCCAATCTGGATCGTGGTGAAGGCTGGTGAACTCCATCGCGCCCGGACGGTCTTCGGAAACGATCCGATTCCGATCAACCAGGCCAATGTCTTCCTCGCGGTCGAGGGGCTCTTCGGAATTGTGGAAGAGGCGATCATTCGTCAGGCGAACCGAATCGACGTGTCCTACGACCCGCTCCTCGGCTATCCGCGCTGGATCAACATCGAGTACTCCATGCCCGGCGTGCAGCCGGAGTGGTACCGGATCAGTGCCGACGCCCTCGAGGAGTGGATCGACCCGGACGACGAGGAGTCCTGATCCGGGGTCAGACGGGCGGCCTCGGGTGCGGGTTCCCAGGGTCCCTCCGCGAGGAGCTCCTCGAGCGCCCCGCGAAGCCGTGGGTCGTCTGACGTGACGGGTCCGGCATGGCGCCACCGCACGATGCCCTCCCGGTCGATGAGCACGGTGAGGGGGAGCCCGATCGCGCGGTAGAGGTGCGGGGTGCGCTCCGCGGGGTCACGCAGGATCAGGAAGTCCACCCCCGTGTCGTCGAGGAAGCGCTCGACGGTGCGCGAGGCCCCTTCCGAGTCGACGCTCACCCCGATCACCCGCAGCCCCTCGTCCCGGAACTCCTCGTGCAGGAGCTGGAGGTGGGGCATCTCGACGCGGCAGGGCGGGCACCAGGTCGCCCACAGGTTCAGGAGGACGACCTCGCCCCGAAAGCCATCGAGGGGTCGGTCATATCCCTCGAGGTCCGGCGCAGTGAAGAGTGGCGCGGGGGTGCCGGGATAGCCCGGCGGGAGCTCGGTGTTGCTGCAACCCGCCGCGGCGAGGGTGATCGCGAGGGCGAGAACGAAGGTCACCGCGGAGAGCGCGGCGCGGCGTGAAGCCCGGACAGGGGAGAAGACCACGCGAGGCCCGCGCCTCACCGATCCTCCATCCGGAAGAGGGCCACCCGGATCCCGTCGTCCCCGTCGAGGTCGCGCCAGGCGAGGACGATGTCGTCGCCGGAGCGGACCATGCGGGGGAACCCTCCTGCCCGGGCTGCCGAGGCGCGCGACACGGTGTGGACCGGTCCCATCGCGCCGCCCGGGTGGATCTCGCGGAGCTGGACGACCCCGCCGCCCTCCTCGTCACGGGCGAGCCAGCTCACGACCGCGTTCCCGGACGGGAGAAGGACGGTCGCGACCCGCCCCACCGCCTCTCCGTCCTCGTCGAGCCGCAGGGGCTCGCTCCAGCTGTCGCCGGCGTCGGACGAGAAGGCAGCGAGCACGCGGGGCTCTTCGCGGGCCGCGGTGAACCAGGCGACGGCCGCGGCTTCACCCTCGGCGGCGACCATCGGTCCGTTCACGGGGCAGGCGGCGATCTCCCAGCCGTCCGGGTGCACGGTGCGCGGCTCGCTCCACCCGTCGGCGCCGAGACGCACGGCCGAGATGTCGCGGATCTCGCCGGACGACCGGTCCCGATAGACCACGAGCGGCCCGCGGTCGGTGATCGCAGCCGAGGTCTGGCAGCAGTCGCAGACCCGGTCGTCGAGGAGGATCTCCGGCCCGAGGTCGACCCCCTCGACGGTCGTGAAGCGGAGGGTCATCTCGGGGTGCCCCGGGCGGTTCGCGAACTCCCGTCCGTCGAGCCAGACGACTCCGACCCCGTCGTCGCCGGCGGGGAAGAGCGAGACGAACCCGTGCTCGCTCCGGGTGCCGTCGCGGTGGGGCACGATCGACTCGCTCCAGCTTCGCCCGTCATCGGTCGAGCGGGCGAGGTGCACATCGTAGTCGTAGGTGTCGGGCCCGCTGCGCACGAGCCAGTGCGCCCAGAGGGTGCCGTCGGCCAGCCGGTGAAGGGAGGGAAAGTCGGCCCAGTTCACGAAGAAGTTGTCGCCGCGGCTGATCGTGCGGACCTCGGACCAGGTGGCTTCGGCTCGGGTCTCCCCATCTGCCTCGCCGAGGCCCACCCCGCCGGCCGCCCCGCCC
>SLDT01000098.1 GCA_007125125.1 Gemmatimonadota bacterium
CCATCTGCCAGATCCAGGTGTCGTGGACCGAGAGCGTCGCGGCCTTCCCCGCCCCGTACCGCTGGTAGCTCAGGACGGGTTGCGCGGTGTCGCCCGGACGGTCGGGGTCGCGCCCCTCGAGGACGACCGTGGCCCCGGGACGGGGCACCCCCGGCCGGTTCACCGTCGTGAGGGGTGGGAGCGCCTCCCAGGGGGTGATGAGTCCCCCGTTCTCCCCATTCGCGGGTGCAGCATCGGGGACCCCTCCTCGCCCGAGGAGCGCGACCGGGTGCTCCGCGCCCCGCTCCGTGGGGGCGATGCGGAGCTCGACGAGCCGCTCGGCATCGGGCGCGGGCGGGCTGCCGTCGAACTCGAGCGGAAAGACGGGAGCGAGCGGGGTGCCGGCATAGCCCCCCTCCCCGAAGGAGCGCCAGCCACCGAGGGCGAGGAGCGCGCCCCCCCGTCGGTCGACGAAGTCGCGGATCATCCGGAGCTGGTCGGCCGAGAAGAAGCCCGCCTCGACACTCCCGAGAATGAGGGCACGGTACTCGAAGAGCTCCTCGCGGGTGCGCGGGAAGCCGTCGGCGAGCACGTCCGGCCCCTCGACGTCGAGGCGGAGGTAGCGGTCGTCCCCCGTGCGCTGGAGCACCGCGACGCGCAGCTCCTCGTCACCCCGGATCGCCCGCCGGAAGAACCCCAGCTCGTGCCGGGGCTCCCCCTCGAAGTAGAGGATCCGTTCGGGCTCGTCCCGGATCCGGATGTGGAGGTCGCGCTGGTTGTTCTCCGTGACGAGCTCCCCCTCCTGCTCGGGGACCGAGACCGTGAGCTGCCTCACCCCCGTCCCCTCGAACTCGAGCGGAAGGCGCACCGTGGCGCTCCCCCCCCGACGGGGCATCTCGACCTCGGTCGAGGCGAGGATCCGGCCCCCCTCGAGGATCCGGACCGGGAGGGTGCGCCCGTCGAGGCCGCGGTGCCCGACCACGACCTCGGCCATGACCGTCGATCCGCGAAGGGCCGTCGCGGGGAGCTGGACCCGTTCGATCTCGACGTCGGGCTCGAGGCGCTCCAGCCCCGTACCGACCGTGTGGACCGGGATCCTCTCGGAACGAAGGGCCAGGAGCGCGTCCTGGAGGGGGGCCGAGGCCTGGTCGCCCCCGTCGCTCACGAGGACGATCGCGGAGAGGGGGAGCGAGGTGAGGTCCTGGCGCACCCGGTCGAGGGCGGGCCCGATCACCGTGCGGGGCCCCGAGGCCGTGAGGGTGCTCCCCCGGGCGACGCGGCGGGACTCCCCGTCGAAGGTGTAGTGCCGAAGGACGAAGCGCTCCCCGAGCTTCTCGAGGAGGGGGCTCCCCTCGGCGAGGAAGAGCTCCTCGGCCACCGCGGCCCGGGTCCGGCCGTCGAGGTCGGCAATCGCCATGCTCCGGGAGTCGTCGACGAGGATCGCGACCACGTTCTGTTGCGGGACCGCGGTCGAGAGCACGAGGGTCGGCCGGAGGAGGCAGAGGGCGATGAGCGCGATGCCGGCGCCGCGGAGCAGGGCCGGAAGCCAGCGGGCCCTTCCTCCCTGACTGGCGCGCAGGTAGCCCAGCCCTGCAAGGAGGACGCCGCCCAGGAGGAGGGCCACGACCGCGCGCGTGCCCCAGGGGGCGGCGAGGACGATCTCCCCTTCCTGCCAGGCGATTCTCGGGTGCTTGAAGAGGAACTCGAAGAGAGTGTCCAGCATGGAAAGCTTGAGGTTCCTCGGGGTGTCGGATGGTGCAGTGGTTCGGGGGACCTTGCTTCATAGGACTCGCGAGGCTGCGGTTTCGCTAAGCCGTCTCGATGAAGGGGTCTCTCGCCGATGACCCGCAAAGGGCGGTTCCGTTCCCGAATGCGCAAGGGTCCGGCCCCCCTCTCGGGAGACCGGACCCCTGGTACGACAGTCCGGATCGGGGCTGTGGCCCGTCCGGTGGGCGACGTCAGTACATGCCGCCCATGCCGCCCATGCCGCCGGCGGCACCGGCGTCGGGCTCATCCTCGGGGTGCTCGACGACCACGCACTCGGTCGTGAGCAGGAGGCCCGCGATGGATGCGGCGTTCTGGAGCGCGGTGCGCACGACCTTTGTCGGGTCGATGACACCGGCCTCGACGAGGTCCTCGTAGACCTCGGTCGCGGCGTTGAACCCGTGGTTCACGTCCTTCGCCTCGCGGAGCTTGGCCACAACGATCGAGCCCTCGACCCCCGCATTCTGGGCGATCTGACGAATCGGCGCCTCGAGTGCGCGGCGGAGGATGTCGACTCCGACCTGCTCGGAGTCACGCTCGACCCTGAAGCCCTCGAGGGCGGACTGCGCACGGAGGAGGGCGACACCACCGCCGGGCACAATGCCCTCCTCGACCGCAGCACGGGTGGCGTGGAGGGCGTCCTCGACGCGGGCCTTCTTCTCCTTCATCGCGGTCTCGGTCGCGGCGCCGACATTGATCACGGCAACCCCGCCGGAGAGCTTGGCCAGCCGCTCCTGGAGCTTCTCACGGTCGTAGTCGGAGGTCGACTTGTCGATCGCGGCGCGGATCTCCTGGATCCGGCCCTTGATCTTGTCGTCGGCACCATGACCGTCGACGATCGTCGTGTTGTCCTTGTCGATGACGACGCGCTTGGCCTGCCCGAGGTCGGAGAGGACGGCGTTCTCGAGCTTGAAGCCCATCTCCTCGGAGATGACCTGGCCCCCGGTGAGAACCGCGATGTCCTGGAGCATCGCCTTGCGACGGTCTCCGAACCCGGGAGCCTTCACCGCGCAGACCTTGAGGGTGCCGCGGAGCTTGTTCACGACGAGGGTCGCGAGCGCCTCGCCCTCGACATCCTCCGAGATGATCATGAGGGGGCGACCCATCTGGGCGACCTTCTCGAGGATCGGAAGAAGATCCTTCATGTTCGAGATCTTCTTGTCGTGGATGAGGATCATCGGGTCATCGAGGACCGCTTCCATCCGCTCCGGATCCGTCACGAAGTAGGGCGAGAGGTAGCCCCGGTCGAACTGCATTCCCTCGACGGTCTCGAGGGTCGTCTCGAGGCCCTTCGCCTCCTCGACAGTGATCACGCCATCCTTGCCGACCTTCTCCATCGCGTCGGCGATGAGCTCACCGATCTCGGAGTCGGAGTTGGCCGAGATCGTGCCGACCTGAGCGATCTCCTTCTTCCCCTTCGTCTCGACCGAGAGGGACTGGAGCTCCTCGACGACCTGCGCCACGGCGAGGTCGATTCCCCGCTTGATCGCCATCGGGTCGCTTCCGGCGGTGACGTTCTTGAGCCCCTCGGAAAAGATCGCCTGGGCGAGGACCGTGGCGGTCGTCGTCCCGTCACCCGCGTTGTCCGAGGTCTTCGTTGCGACCTCCTTGACCATCTGGGCTCCCATGTTCTCGATGGGATCCTCGAGCTCGATCTCCTTGGCCACGGACACGCCGTCCTTGGTCACCGTGGGTGCACCGAACTTGCGGTCGAGCACCACGTTGCGCCCCTTGGGCCCCAGGGTCACCTTCACGGCCCGGGAGAGCTTGTCGACCCCGGCCTTGAGCTTGGCCCGGGCCTCGGTGTCAAATTTCAGGTCCTTCGCTGCCATCGTCTATCTCCTTGCGTGCTGTGATCGCTGTGCGTTGAAGTGGCCGAGCGTGGGGCAGGTGCCTCAGGCGCCGACCACGGCCAGAATGTCGGACTCGCGCAGGATGAGGTAGTCCTCACCATCGACTGACACCTCGGTGCCGGAGTACTTCCCGTAGAGCACGGTGTCGCCGACCTTGACATCCGGGTTGAGACGCTCGCCCTGCTCCGAGAGCTTGCCCGGGCCCACGGCGATCACCCGGCCCTGCTGGGGCTTCTCCTTCGCGGTGTCGGGAATGTAGAGCCCACCCCGGGTCTGCTCGGCCTCCTCGAGGGCCTGCACCACCACCCGGTCGGCCAGCGGCCGGATCTTCGTGTCCGTCTTCGTCGTCATACTCTCTCCTCCGTTGGGAACGGTGAAGGTAGAAAAGTTTGTCAGAGACTGACTGTTAGCACTCGTCGAGAGTGAGTGCTAACAGGTCAGATGGAAATGTACCAGGGCATGTCCTGCTGTCAACGGGTCGCGGACCAGCCTCCCCTCCCCGAGAGACGGGGCACGGTCGGACTCAGGGTCTCGGCGCGGAGAGCGCCTCCATCCGCCGCACCCCGTCCAGCCCGACGATCGCGTGGACCACCTCGTCGGCGAGCGACTCCGGAAACCAGAAACCGAGGGCTCCCAGCTCGCGGAACGAAGCGCGCGCCTCCGCGTAGGCCCGCTCGAGCACGGCAAGCGCCGGCTCGCGGAAGTGCTCCTCGACAAGCGCTGCCGACGCCACCCCGTTCCCGGCCTGGAGGGCCGAGAGCGCACGCCGCTCCGCCGCGCTCCCATGATGGTGGATCTGCGAAACCAGGAGGTTGTGGCTCCCCCTCCCCACGTCGAACTCGAAGTCGGTGAGGTCGTCGACAATCTGGAAGGCCGTACCCAGCTTCGCGACGGCCGGCTCCGCAGACAGGAGCCGGTCCCGGACCTCGCCCTTCTCGAGCACGGAGGGCGGAATGAAGGCCAGGGCAAAGAGAATGCCCCCACGAACCCTGTGCACCCGCTCGATCATGGTCTCCGGCTCGGGAACATGCGAGACCCCTCCCTCTTCCGAACCCTCGAGCCGGCCGATCCGAGCCATCCGGTCAAGGAGACCGCGCAGAATCCGGTCCGCTTCGTCTCGACCAAGCTCCCCAGCCTCGATGCCCCGGTCGAGCGACCGCCGGATCAGGCGTTCGAAGCACATGAGCTGCAGGATCGACAGAAAGCGCGGACCCCGTCCAGCCTCGAGGGGAAGAAGGCTCTTGGCCTGTTCGTCGAAGATGTTGTCCGCCGCCGTGATCGTCCCCTTGATGCAGAAGTTGAGCTCCGCGTATCGCTCCAGTCGGTCCGGTGCAACCCCGAGCGACTCGAAGAGCGAACGAAAGAGAATCAGGAAGAAGTACTCCTGCAGGAAAGCCAGCGCCTCGGGAGACCCATCCGTCCGGGACGCCGCGTCGGAGGTGCCCCCGCCGAGAAACGAGGGGTCGATGAGTTCGGCGAGGTCCGCGTGCACCCGTTCCACCGCCGCGGCCTGGGACCGGATCGCCGGAACCAGGCGATCCCAGATCCCCTCGTCACGAAGAAGTCGGACGGCGGAGGGCGAGCGGAAGACGGGCGAAAGAGTCATGGATCGACGGGCCTGCGGTTCAGGAGAGAATCTCGAATCAGGAGCGTAATGTAGCCCCGGACGCCGCCTCCACGCCACGCCCGCCTCCATCCCGGCCACCCTCCAGGTGGCGGCCTGCCAGTTCCAGGCCCAGGAGGGTCAGGTGCGGCTCCACCCGTTCCACCGTGCGCGAGTGCGGTGCGAGGATCGGTGCGAATCCGCCCGTGGCGACGACGAGTGCACCGGGGCGCTCCCACTCCTCCCGGATCCGCGTCACGATCCCGTCGACCGCGTCCACGATCGAGAAGAAGAGCCCGCTCTGCAGACAGCTCTCCGTGCGCCTGCCGATCACCCGGTCGGGCGGGTGCAGATCGACACGGGGCAGCTTCGCGGTTCGCCCCTTCAACCAGTCCTGGCCTGCGAGGACCCCGGGCGCGATGACTCCCCCGAGGAAGACGCCCTCGCCCGTGATGCAGTCGTAGGTCGTGGCCGTCCCGAGGTCCACCACGACCGTGTCCCGGCCATAGAGGTGCTTCGCGGCGAGGGTGTTCACGATTCGGTCCGGCCCCACTGTGAGGGGCTCCTCCACGGCCAGCCGAATCGGGAGCTCGCTCACCCCATCGATTACGAGCGCCGGCGTTCGGGTCAGCCGAGCGAGCGCGCGCAGGAGCACCTCCGTGTGCGCAGGCACCACCGAGCCGACCACGCAACGCTCGAGAGCGTCGCCCTCGAATCCGGCCTCGCGGACAAAGGCCTCCAGGAGGAGCCGGAGCTCGTCCGGGGTCCTGGGGAGCGCCGTCGAGTATCGCCAGGAGCGCTCGACGCCGAGCTCGCCCGGACGAAAGAGTCCGATCACCGTCTCCGTATTCCCCACATCGAACACGAGATGCATCATCCCTCCCTGAGTCTGAGCGCCCTGCTCGGGAGCACGCTTCCTCCTCCCACTTCGTGCACTCCTCCGTCCTCGGCCCGCACCCTGAGCCCCCCTTCGGAGGTGATCCCGGCTCCGGTACCCGCCGGGCCGAACTCCGGGACCACCCACTCTCCGTAGAGAAGATCCCGGGCTTCCCACTCCGCTGCGGCCCCCGGCTCCAACCGATCCGATGGCGGGTCGACCCACCGCCGCAGCTCGACCAGGAGTGCCTCCGCCAGTCGGTCGCGCACCAGCTCCTCCCCCGCACTCTCCAGCAGGAAGGAAGCTCCTTTCAGCGCCCCCTCTTCAGCCGCTCCGGCGGGTCGGCGGAGGTTCACCCCGACACCGGCCACGATCCGGGGCGCCACCGCCGGACCCGCCACCTCGCAAAGTACACCCGCCACCTTTCCTGACTCGGAGGTACCCGGGACCCGCCGAACGAAGAGGTCGTTCGGCCACTTCAGCCCGACCCGGACCCCGGCCACGGCTTCGATCGCGCGCGCAGCCGCGAGCCCCACGAGGAGGGTCACGACGCCCGGAGGCCCCCCCGGAGGCGGGGGGAGGAGCACCGAAACCCATAGCCCGGCATCGCGTGCCGAGGCCCACCGTCGCCCGCGCCGCCCGCGCCCCTCCGTCTGCTCCCGGGCCAGGACGACCGTGAAGGGAGGGGCCCCTTCCCGTGCCAGCTCCCGGAGCCGGTCGTTCGTGGACGGGATCCGGTCATGGGCCTCCACGCGGCTTGCACCGGCGGCCATCCAGCCGGACTCCATCAGGGAAGAATCGCCTCGACGAGAAGCGAAAGGTCGGCCGACGGTGCCGAATGCGTCAGCGCCCCAACCGAGATCAGGTCCACCCCGGTTTCCGCCACTCTTCGAACTCGCTCGAGCGTCATGTTCCCCGAGGCCTCCAAGAGGGGGCGCTTCTCCCCCCATCCGTGCACGATGCGCACCGCCTCCGACAGTTCATCCGTCGACATGTTGTCGAGCAGAATCCGGTCGACCGGAAAGGGCCGCACCTCGACCAGTTCTCGCAGCTCCGCGACCTCGATCTCGACGGGGAGTGCCTCGACGTTTCCGGCCCAAACCCCTTCGAGGGCCTCCCGCACCCCCCCCGCCGCACGAATGTGGTTCTCCTTGATCAGGACCATGTCCCAGAGTCCGAATCGATGGTTCATGCCCCCCCCTGCCCGCACGGCCGCCTTCTCGAGAGCCCGCCAACCCGGTGTCGTCTTCCGGGTGTCCACGATCCGCGCCCCGGTTCCCTCGACCGCCCGAACGAAGGCACGGGTCAGCGTCGCGACCCCGGAGAGGCGCCCGAGAAAGTTGAGGAGGGTTCGCTCGGCCGTCAGGATGACCCGGGCCGGTCCCTCCATCTCGGCAACCGTGTCCCCTGCCTCGAGCTCGACCCCGTCAGGTACGAGGGAGCGCAGTTCGACCCCGGGTGACAGCGCCCGCAGCGTCATCGGCACCGCCTCACTCCCGGCGAGCACGAGCGACGCCTTGGCCTGGACCCGCGCCCGGGCGCGCGTGCCGGGGGGGACCGTCCAGAGCGTCGTGCGATCCCCGTCGCGCACATCCTCCGCGAGCGACGCGGCGATGAGAGCCTCGAGGTCGAGCGCACCCTCCGGAACTGGAATCATGGTCCGCGCCGCGCCCGTTTCGAGGCCGGCAGCTCGCCGGGAAGGCCCGCCGGTACCCTTACCTCCTCTCGGAGCACCTCCTCGTAGAAGCGCTCGTAGACCGGGACGATCCGCTCCGCCCCGAAGCGCTCGACAGCCGTCGAACGCGCGGCCAGGCCCATCGTTCGGGCCCGCTCACCGTCCGCCAGAATCGAGACCGCGGCCTCGGCCATGGCCTCGACGTCGCCAACCGGCAGAAGGAATCCCGACACCCCGTCCTCGACCACCTCGGGGAGCCCTCCGACCCGGGAGGCCACCACGGGAACGCCGCAGGCCATGGCCTCGAGGGCCGCCAGGCCAAAGGACTCCGACTCGGAGGGAAGAACGAAGAGGTCGGCGCAGTGGAGCAGTTCCTCGACCGATGTGTGCTTCCCGAGGAAGACAACATCGTCGGCCACCCCCAGCTCCTCGGCACGCTGCTGCGCCCGCGCGCGCTCCGGTCCGTCTCCTACCATGACGAGTCGCGCCGCGAGATGGCTTCTGACTCGCGCGAACACTTCGACCACATCGTCGATCCGCTTCACGGCCCTGAAGTTCGACACGTGCATCAGGATCTTCTCTCCACCCGGGGCAAGGGCCGGCCGATGGCATGGCTCCCGCTCCGGCCGGTATCGCTCCGTATCGATGAAGTTCGGAATCACGCGGATCCGGTCCGGCTCCACCCCGAAGCTCTCCTCCGTCTCGTGCCGTAGAAACTCGGAGACGGTCGTCAGTCCGTCGGAGCGCCGTATCGAGAAGCGGGTGATCGAATGGAACGAAGGGTGCTGGCCAATCAGGGTGATGTCGGTCCCGTGCAGGGTCGTGACGATCTTCGGCCCCCTGCCCCCGTTCATCATCTGGCGCGCGATCCAGGCCGAGGTGGCATGCGGGATCGCGTAGTGCACATGGACGAGGTCCAGCTCGTGCTGGCTCGCCACCTCGTGAATCGCGACCGCCAGGGCGAGCGAATAGGGAGGGTGCTCGAAGAGGGGGTATTCGTCCATCTCCACTTCGTGGAAGTAGATTCGCTCGCGAAACCCCACCAGCCGGAAGGGCGCGGCATAGGAGATGAAGTGCACCTCGTGTCCCCTCTCCGCGAGGGCAAGTCCGAGCTCCGTGGCGACGGCTCCGGAGCCGCCATAGGTGGGGTAGCAGGTGATGCCAAGCCTCACGGGGAGCGTCGCCTCAGTGCAGTTGTGGAGTGGAATGGTCCATGGAAGTCGAGCTACCCCCGCCCTTCCCGGGCGATCCCCGCCACCAGCGCAGGACCTGTGTGACGCGCTCCCCCAGCGGCCGCGCGGCGTCGATTTCAAGGAGGTCGACCTCTCCGAGCTGCCCCCTGAACCAGGTGAGCTGCCGGCGCGCATAGGCCCGCGTCACCCGCTGCACCCGATCGAGCGCTTCGGCCTCCGTGATCTCCCCGGCCAGCACCGCCGCGGCCTCCCGGTAGCCTGTCCCCGTCATGCCCGGATCACCCGGGACGAATCCCGCCTCGAGCAGGCCCCGCACCTCGTCCAGCAGGCCCCGCTCGAACATCCGTCCGGCCCGCGCGTCGATCCTCGCATAGAGCTCGGAGCGATCGAGCGTGAGCACGACCACCCTTGCCCGGACGGGCTCCGCTTCCGGGGGAGACTCACGGTGCCATGCAGAGAGGGGACGCCCGGTCAGGAGCGCCACCTCGAGGGTGCGGGCGAGGCGTTGCCTTCCTCCGTCTCGTGCCACTGCCGCTCGATCGGGGTCGAGACGAGCCGCCCAGCGCTCGAGCTCGTCCAGGGGCTGGTCGTCGAGCCAGCCTCGCAGCCGGTCGCGTCGCCCGCGATCGATCGGGGGCTCGCGAAAGATCGGCTCGAGAAGAGCCTTCAGGTAGAACCCCGTGCCCCCCACCATGAGAGGAAGGCGCCCCCGGGACCGGATCGCTCGGATCCAGCCCCGGGCCTCACGGGCCCAGCGCCCCGCCGAGAAGGCTTCGTCGGGGTCCACGAGATCGAGCCCGTGGTGCGGGACCAGCTCGCACTCGGCCGCCCCCACCTTGTCCGTTCCGATGTCCATCCCGCGATAGAGCTGGCGCGAGTCCATCGAGATGATCTCGCCCTCGAGGGCCTGCGCGAGCGGGATCGAGAGCGCCGTCTTCCCAGAGGAGGTCGGGCCGGTGACGACGAGCACGGGTTCCATCAACGTCCGAACTTGCGCTCGAGCTCGGTGCGGGAGAGGCGCACCGTGGTCGGGCGGCCGTGCACGTCGTGGAAGGGCAGCTCGGTCCCGAAGAGCTGGTCGAAGAGCTCCTGTATCTCTCGATCATCGAGCGGATCGCCCGCCTTGACCGCCGCCTTGCAGGCAAAACTCATCGCAACCCGCTCATGCTGGCTCGTCGCTGCACGCATCAGCTCCGAGCCATGCGTGAGCTCTTCGATCATCTCGCGGAGGCAGCGCTCCGCATCAAAGCGGGGGTGCGGGGCGGGAACCGCGTGCACGATGATCGTGTCACCCCCGAAGCCCTCCACTTCGAAGCCCGTGCGCTGGAGCAGGCCGCGCATGTCCATGACCATTTCGTACTCGGCGCGGGTGAGACGAATCGTGAGCGGAAAGAGGAGGCGCTGGCTCTCGGCTCCGCCCCGTTCGAACCGCTCCATGATCTGCTCAAAGAGAATCCTCTCGTGCGCCGCGTGCTGGTCAATGAGCAGAAGCCCGTCGCGGACCTCGGCCACGATCCAGGCGCTGTGCACCTGCCAGAGTCGGGGGGTCTCCGGGGCCTCCTCCGCCGCAGGCGTCTCGGGCCGGGTGCTCTCGGAATCGGAATCTTCGGTCGGAGCCCCGCTCAGGAAGAGCGCCATCTGGGCCTCCGGCTCCCGCACGACCGCCGGACTCGAGGTCGGGGATCGCTCCGCCGGAGGCCGCTCGCTCGAGGGTCGCTCCATCGACGCAGGGAGGGTCGGCCGGTCGAGCGTGGCCGCGCTCCCCTCCTGCTCGAGCGACCGCCGGACCGCTCGTTCGATGAGCTGCTCGATCCCGCCCCGGTCCCGGAATCGCACCTCGGCCTTCGTGGGGTGCACATTCACGTCGACCACCCCCTTCGGGACCCGAAGGGTGAGCACGAGCCACGGGCGATGCTCCCGGGGAATCGTCGTTCGGTAGCCCCGGTCTGCCGCCTTGAGAAGAGCAGCCTCCCGGAAGGGACGCCCCTCCACGAAGAGGGCCGCCCGCCGAAAACCCGGGCGGGTCAGGTCCGGGCGCTGGAGCCACCCCTCGAGCCGGATCCCTCCTGCCTCCCCCTCGACCGCGATCATCCCCGCCGCAACCTCATCGCCCCAGAGCTGGGCGATCCGGGCCCGCAGCTCCGAAACCGCGGGGAGTTCGAGGAGGGTCCGCTCGTCGGAAACGAGGTCGAAAGCCACCCCCGGGTTGGCCAGGGTGAGGGGAGAGAGTGCCTCGCTCACCGCCCGTGCCTCGGCCGCGGGTGCACGAAGGAATCGGGCACGGGCGGGTGCGTTGAAGAAGAGGCCCTCGACCGTCATCGTGGTGCCCGGCTGACGAGCCATCTCCTCGACCCCGGTGATTCTTCCGCCCTTGACCCGGATTCGGGTACCCGGCAAGCCATCCCGCGGCGAGGTCTCGAGGGTGAGGCGAGAGACGGAGGCGATCGAGGGCAGGGCCTCGCCACGGAAGCCGAAGGTGAGGACTCCGCGCAGGTCCTCCGCGAGACGGATCTTCGAGGTCGCATGTCGGTCGAGCGAGAGGAGGGCGTCTTCGCGACCCATCCCGTGTCCGTCGTCGGAGACGCGGATCCGTCGCTTGCCCCCGCCCTCGATCCGTACCTCGATTCTTCCAGCTCCGGCATCCAGGGCGTTCTCGACGAGCTCCTTGACGACCGAAGCCGGGCGCTCGACCACCTCCCCCGCCGCGATCTGGTTTGCGACGGCGTCAGGAAGAATCTGGATCGTGCGCTTCATCAGGTGAGTTGGAGACCGAAGAAGTGCCCGGCGTTGCGGGTCGTCGCCTGCCCCACCTCGGTGCCTGCCTCGCCCCTGAGGTCGGCGATCCGGTCCCGAACGAGCGAGATGAAGGCCGGTTCGTTCCGCTGGCCACGGTGGGGAGCGGGGGCCATGTACGGCCCGTCCGTCTCGAGCATGTAGCGGTCCGCGGGCACCCGGCGAACCGCCTCGGCTCCTTCGAAGCTCCCGAAGGTGACCATCCCGGTGAAGGAGACGAACCAACCGGACTCGAGCGCGATCTCGAGCAGACCGAGGTCGCCGGGAAAGCAGTGGAGCACCCCGCGAATTCCCGCGGACCCCGCCTCCCGGACGATCTCGCCCATCTCGGCCTCGGCCTCGCGGCAGTGCACGACGACCGGTAGCCCGGTCTCTGCGGCCAGCTCCAGCTGGGCATGGAAGACGCGGCGCTGGGCTTCTCGTGGCGAGAAGTCATAATGGAAGTCGAGACCGCACTCCCCGATCGCCACCGCGCCCTCCAGGAGGTCGTCCCGGAGACGGGTCACGAGATCGCCCGGCGCGCTCCCGGCCTGGTGGGGATGCACGCCGGCCGTGTGCACGAGCCGGGGCGCCATCCGCCCCGGCTCCACATCCTGCGCGAGCCTGCGTGCGTCGACGGCATCGTCGAGGTCCGACGCCACGCAGACCACCACCCCGGTGCCCGCAGCGGCCGCAGCGGCGAGGACCTCGTCGAGGTCGGGCCGGAAGCGATCGTGCGTGAGGTGGCAGTGGGTATCGACGAGCATGGCCGGATCAGACCGGAATGGCCGACTCCTTCTTCTTCTTCGATCGGCTCTCGAGCCGCTTCTTCTTCTCGGCCTCCTCCTTCGTTCCGAACTTCTTCTGGATCTCGACGAGGGCCGGCGAGGCGACATAGATCGAGGAGTAGGTCCCGATCACGACCCCGAGGATGAGCACGATCGTGAAGTCGCGGATCACCGCCCCCCCGAGGATGAGAAGGGAGAAGAGCACCGCGAGGGTGGTGCCCGAAGTGAGCACGGTCCGCGGGAGCACTTCGTTGATCGAGCGGTTGATCAGCTTGACCGGGTCCTCTCGGCGCCCCCCCTTCTTCTGGAGGTTCTCGCGAATCCGGTCGAAGACGACGATGGTGTCGTTCAGAGAGTAACCGATCACCGTGAGAACCGCCGCAACCGTGGGCAGGGAGATCTCCACCCGGAAGAGCGCGAGGAACCCGAGGGTGATCACGATGTCGTGCAGCGTCGCGATCACGGAGGCAAGTCCAAAGCGGAATTCGAAGCGGACCGCCAGGTAGAGCAGGGTGAGCACGAAGGAGATGAGGATCGCGAGCCCTGCCGCGCGGGTCAGCTCCTCCCCGATCTGGGGACCCACGGCCTCGGTCCGCACCACCTCGAACCACTCGATGTCGGGCGAGGCATCAAGCTGCTGACGGATGCGCTGGGCAACCGCATCGACCTCGACTCCCTCTTCGACCGCGGCCCGGATCGTGTAGGCATTGTCGGCCCCGAAACGGGTCACGGGCGGTGCCTGAGCTCCTCCGAGGGCGGCACGGATCTCGGCGTCCGTGACCCCGTCCGAGACCCGGACCTCGACGAGCGTCCCCCCCGTGAAGTCGACACCGTAGTTCACCCAGCTCCCGATCGAGAAGATGTTGAACAACATCGCCAGGATTCCGATCGAGAGGACGGAGGCCGAGACCACGTAGGCCTTGCGCCGTCCATCGAGGAAATTGAAACTCGCGTCCTTGAAAATGCGCATCGACTGCGACCCCTAGATGCTGATGGTGTCGGTGGCCGTCTTCCCCCGGAGATAGATCAGGTAGAGTGTCCGGGTGACGTAGAGGGCCGTGAAGAAGGACGCGATGATCCCGATCGAGAGGGTGACCGCGAAGCCGCGGACGGGTCCCGTCCCGAACTGGAAGAGAATCAGCGCGGTGATGAGCGTCGTGATGTTTGCGTCGACGATCGCCGAAAGCGCGTGGCCGAATCCCTCGTCCACCGCGGTACGGATCGCGCGACCCTGGTCGAGCTCTTCTCGAATCCGTTCGAAGATGAGGACGTTCGCATCGACCGCCATCCCGATCGAGAGGATGATCCCCGCAATTCCGGGTACGGTCAGGGTCGCGTTCAGCGCAGCGAGTCCGCCCATGAGGATCATGACGTAGACCGAGAGCGCGAGAATCGCGAGGACCCCAGTGACCCGGTAGTAGAGAATCATGATCAGGACCACGAGGAGCAGGCCGATGATCCCGGCCACGATCCCCTGGTCGATCGAGTCCTGTCCGAGGGAAGGTCCAACCGTGCGCTCCTCCATGATCCGGAGGGGAGCCGGCAGGGCGCCGGCCCGCAGGACGAGAGCAAGGTCACGCGCCTCCTGCATGTCATCCCGGCCAAGCTCGATCTGCCCGCGTGCCCCGATGCGGGACCGGACGACGGGGGCGCTCACCACCTCGTTGTCGAGGACGATCGCGATCCGGTTTCCGATGTTCTGCCCCGTCACGTTTCCGAAGGTTCGCCCACCCGCCCGGTTGAGCTGGAAGGTGACGATGGCCTGGTTGAACTGCTGGTCGCGCTGCGCCTGCGCGTCCTCGAGCGACTCACCCGTGATGAAGGGCTCCTGGCTCAGGACATAGAGCTCACGGTAGACCTGTCCCTGGATCGCCGTGGGCTCCCACCCGAGCTGGAGGGTCACGCCACGCGGCAGCACCGCCCGCACCTCCGGGTGTGACAGGAACTGACGAACCAGGGGAGCATCGTCATTCTGCACGAGGAAGTGGTCGTCGCGGAAGAAGAGGAGCGACGTCAGCGGCCGAAGAGCAAGCTCGTCCTCGGCCAGCTCCTGCGCCTGCTCCTCGAGCTCGCGGGCCAGAGCGGTGTCGGCGACCTGGAGGGTATCGGCGACCGCAGCCGTGTCCGGATCGGGAAGGGTGTCTCGCCGTTCCCCCCCGAAGAGGATCTCCTCGACGTCGGCCGTCGGGTCCGTCTCGCGCTGCATGTCGCGGCCGAGCGCTCGGAGGGAGTCCGCACCGTAGAGCTGCACGATCGCGCGGTCGATGCGCCCGAGGGCGGCCTCTATGTCGGCCACGGGACGCACCAGCTTGAACTCGAGGAGCGCGGTCTGCCCCACGAGCTCCTTGGCCCGCTCCTCGTCGGTGATTCCCGCGAGCTCGACGATGAGCCGATCCTGCCCGACCTTCTGGACGATCGGCTCCTCGACCCCGAGTTCATCGATCCGGTTTCGGATGACCCGCTGCGAATTCTCGATCGCCTCGGACTTGGCCTCGATGGTCCAGGTCCCTTCCGGATCGTCGATCGTCAGGACGAGGTGCATTCCGCCCTGCAGGTCGAGACCGAGCTTCACGATCGAGCCGGTTTCCCGGTAGTTGTCATAGAGATACCACCCCGAAAGGCCGAGCACGGCCAGGATCAGGATGATACGCCCACGAATGGAGGTGAACATGGTGCCGGGGGTGTGAGTACCGAACGTTGACGACGCGCGCGTCGAACGGGCCCTGGTCGGGCCTCCCTCTCAAGCCACTTATACTCGCAGACCGGCCGGAGGGTGTCAATCATCGGGCCGGTGGCGCCTGCACCATTCCATGCCGCGCGGCCTCGCGTCCCAGCGGTGTGAGCAGGAGCCGGTCGCGACCTTCCCGCACCACGAGGCCGTCGCGCTCCGCGCGTCGGACCACCCTCCGCGCGAAGTCGGGCGACCAGCGCAGGTGCTCGGAGAGGTGCTCCACCCGGTTCTCGACCTCCGCACGGGCTCCTCCCTCATGGTTCAGGAGGTGGATCGAGAGCATGAGCCCGGCGAACTCGACCCGCTGTCGCGCCCTCCGCTGCCACTGGGCGACCAGCCCTCGTTCCGGAGCGAGCGCAAAGGCCCCGACGAAGGCCACCCCCGTCATCCCCGCCATGCTTCCGGCGATCGAGGCGTCGAAGGCAATCGCCACATGAAACCCGGCGATCGCCGAGACGGCGGCGATGAGGCCGCTGAGCGCCAGCATCACGGGAAGGCGGTCCGTCAGGAGCCAGGCCGCCGCCGGTGGGGCGATCATGAGGGCCACGACGAGGATCGACCCCACCGCGTCGAAGGCCCCGACCGCCGTCACGGAAACGAGGGTCATGAAGCCGTAGTGGACGAGGACCGGAGAGAACCCGAGCGAGGCGGCAAGCCCCGCATCGAAGGTCGAGAGCTTGAGCTCCTTGTAGAAGAGCCCGATCGCGAGAAGGTTGAGGGCGAGGATGCCACCCATGACCCAGAGGCTTCTTGGACCCAGGTCCAGTCCATTCCACTCGAACCGCCGGAAGGGCGCAAAGGCAATCTCCCCGAGGAGCACGGCATCCACATCGAGGTGCACTCCTCCGGCCCTCTGTGCAATCAGGATCACCGCGATCGAGAAGAGCGCCGGGAACACGAGGGCAATCGCCGCGTCTTCCTTCACCCTCCGGGTCCCATGGAGAAGCTCGACGAGGGCCACAGTCAGGACACCCGTCGCCGTCGCCGCCAGGATCAGGAGCGGGTGACCGAGGTCCCCGACCCAGAAGAATCCAAGGACGATTCCGAGAAGGATGGAGTGCGAGATCGCGTCGCTCATGAGGGCCATCCTTCTCAGGACGAGGAAGACCCCCGGCAGGGCGCAGGCCACCGCGACCACGGCGGCGAGGAGCTGGATCTCGAGGTGGACTCCATTCATGGCTCGCTCTCCCCCTCGCGCACCTGCTGACGGACACGGCGCAGGCGGAGCCGCCCCGCCACGAGCCCGCGCCCTGGTGCCACGAGAAGGGACACCCCTACGAAGATCGAGGCCGCAAGCACGATCGTGGGGCCCGTCGGGATCCCCCGGCCCATGGAGCTCACGAGCGTCCCGGCGACTCCGGCTCCCGCCCCGAGCGCGCCGGCGAGAACCACCATGAGGCCGAGCGAGTCGGTCCACTGCCGGGCCGCTGCTG
Source organism: Gemmatimonadota bacterium (assembly GCA_007125125.1). Classification (GTDB taxonomy): domain Bacteria; phylum Gemmatimonadota; class Gemmatimonadetes; order Longimicrobiales; family Gaopeijiaceae; genus SLDT01. Next base: position 16,669 of record SLDT01000098.1, read on the forward strand.
CCGGCGCCACGACCATCGCACTCATGAGGACCACGCCCACCGTCTGCAGTCCGAGGACGATCGCCACGACGAGAAGGGTCGTGAGCGCCACGTCGATGCGGGTCATGGGGAGACCCATGGAGCGACCGAAGTCCGGATCGAACGAGAGGAGTTTGAACTCCTTCCATCCGAGGGCGAGGGCGACGAGCGCGATCGACCCCACCCCCGCGATCAGCAGGACGTCCTGCTCCAGGAGGGTCGCGGCCTGGCCGAAGAGGAAGGTCTCGAGCCCGGCCTGCGCTGCCGTCGGGGATCGCTGCACGAAGGTGAGCAGGACGAGCCCGAGGCCGAAGAAGACCGAGAGGACGATCCCGAGGGCGGCATCCTCGGGTATTCGGGAACGCCGGACGATCGCGAGCACGAAGAGGGTCCCAACCCACCCCGCCAGTGCCGCTCCGAGCACCAGGACGGGGGTCGCGCGCGAGCCCGTGAGCATGAAGGCGAGCACGATCCCGGGCAGCGCCGCATGGGAGATCGCGTCCCCCAGGAGGCTCTGTCGTCGGAGCACCGCGAAGGAACCGAGTGCACCCGCGACCGCCCCGAGTGCCCCCGCTCCCAGTGCAACGGTGCGCAGGGTGTAGTCGAAGAAGAGAGCGTGGAGGAGCTCCATTGCCTCTCTCAACCGGCGCTGCGCAGGAAGGGAACCCTTCCTCCATAGGCAAGGCGCAGGTTCTCGTCCGTGAACGCCTCCTCGACCGGTCCCGATGCGATCCGGCGCACGTTCAGGAGCACGACCTCATCGAAGTACTCGGCCACCGTCTGGAGCGCATGGTGCACGACGATCACGGTGTTGCCGCGTGCGCGGAGCTCGCGGAGCACTTCGACGATCGCGGTCTCCGTGCGGGCATCGACTCCCTGGAAGGGTTCGTCCATGAGGTAGATCCTGGCATCCTGGACGAGGGCGCGTGCAAGAAAGACCCTCTGCTGCTGTCCCCCGGAGAGCTGGGAGATCTGCCGCTCGGCGAAGGCCTCCATCCCCACCTTCTCGAGCGCCTCCCCTGCCCGATCGCGCTCTGCCGCGCCGGGGCGGCGGAACCACCCCAGCCGCCCATAGGTGCCCATCAGGACGAGGTCGAGTACCGAAGTGGGAAAGTCCCAGTCGACGCTTCCCCGCTGTGGCACGTAGGCAACCTCGGTGCGCGCATCCTCCGGGGCCCGGCCCAGGATGCGCACCATCCCCGCCGCGAGGGGAACGAGTCCGAGGATGGCCCGAATCAGCGTCGTCTTCCCCGCCCCGTTCGGACCCACGATCGCGGTGAGGGCACCCTGGCGGAAGGAAACATCCACATCCCATAGCACCGGCTGCTCCCGGTAGGCCACCGTAAGGTCGTTCACCTCGATCGCGAGCGGAGGCGCCCCTCCGTCGGGGTCGGGCCTCATGGGCCGCCTCCGGTTCCTCCCAGCGCCTCGACGATCGTGCGCACATTGTGGCGAATCATCCCCGGATAGGTGCCCTCGTCCGTGCCGAAGTCGCCCATCGCGTCCGAGAAGAGGGTGCCCCCGAGCTCGACCTCGAAGCCACGGGCACGTGCCGCGGCGCGCACCGCCTCGATGTTGCGCCTGGGGATCGAGCTCTCGACGAAGATCGCGGGGATCCGGCGCTCCGCCACGAAGCGGGCGACCCTCTGAACGTCGCCGGTCCCCGCCTCCGCGACGGTCGTCAGCCCCTGGAGCCCGACGACCTCGAAGCCATAGGCGCGGCCGAAGTAGTTGAAGGCGTCGTGGGCGGTGACGAGGACGCGGCGTTCCTCGGGGAGGCCGGCAACCCGGTCAAGGATCCAGGCGTCGAGCTCCTCGAGTTCGGCACGGTAGTGGGCCAGGTTCCGGGAAAAGAGCTCCTCGCCCCCGGGGTCGACTTCGGCGAGCGCATCGGCCACCGCCTCGACCGCGTGGATCCAGAGGCGGACGTCGAACCAGAGGTGCGGGTCGTACGCCCCCTCGAACTCGGGCGGGCGCAGGCGCTCCTCGACCGGGACCGCCTCGGCCACCGCCACCGTCCGGGTCCGACCATCCATCTGCGCGAGGAGGTCGGCCATGGCCGCCTCGAGGTGGAGCCCGTTGTAGAGAATGAGGTCGGCGCTGCCGAGGGTGCGCACGTCACCGGCACTCGCCTTGTAGAGGTGCGGATCGACTCCCGGGCCCATGAGTCCCGTGACTCGAATCCGCTCTCCTCCGATCCGCTCCGCGGCGTAGGCAATCATCCCGATCGTGGCGACGACGTGCGGGCGCTCGTCTTCCGGCTCTGCATCACGGGCACCGCAGCCGACGAGGATCCACACGGCAAGGAGGCAGGACACGGCCAGGGCCCGGGGCCTGTGTCTCACGGCCTTCAGGACGATCTGCGAGTTCATGGTCATGGAACGGTGTGACGGGGTAGTTCGGGTGCGCGGGACGAGGCGGAGCCCTGATTTTTAGGCTGACCTAAACCTCGCTTTAGTTGAGCCTAATTTATTCGCGGTTACCTTTCGGTCAAGGATTCCTTCCTCCATCGAACCGTTCCATCTCACGTCGACCAGTGAACCCCCATCTTGCACGGCGCTCGCTGCAGGTCCTGACCGGCCTGCTCCTCGGAGGCGCGATCGCGGCCCTCCTCCTCACCCGGGGAAGCCCCCCCGCAGATGCCTTTGTCGAGCGTCCCTTCGACGCACCCGCCTTCGCCCTCGAGACCCTCGACGGTGAGACCTTCACCGAAGCCTCCCTCCGGGGCGAGGTCTCGGTGGTCTTCTTCGGCTTCACGCACTGTCCGGACATCTGCCCGATCACCCTCGACCGACTCTCGGGGGCACTTCGGGCGCTTGACGAAGAAGGGCTCACCTTTCGAGGTATCTTCGTCTCGGTCGATCCCGCACGGGACACGCCCGCCCGCCTCGGCAGCTACATGGAGCGCTTCGACCCGAGGCTCGTGGCGCTCACCGGAACGGCCGACGCGATCGAGACAATGACGGAAGGTTGGGGCATCCACGTCGCCTTCCGCACCCTCGCCGAGGGGGAGGACCCGCACGCCGGGCACGGGGGGCACGATGACCATGGCGACCATGGCGACCGCGGGGCGCCGACCCGGGTGCCCGCAGGGGATTACACGGTCGAGCACTCGACTCGCTCCCTGGTCGTCGATCGGCGCGGACGCATCGTTTCGAGCCTCGCCGCCTTTCTCACGGCCGAGGAGATCGCCGACCAGCTCAGACCCCTCCTGTCCCGATGAGTCGTGTCGCCCTCCTCCTCGTCCTGCTCCTCCTCGGAGGGTGCCGAGGCGAGGCACCTCCCGACGACCTCCCCGTCGAGTCCAGGGTCTCCGTGGCCCCGACCCCTCCGATCGTTGGGCCCAACCGCCTCGTGATCACCCTGACCGACCCCTCGGGCAGCCCCCAGACCGCCCACGAAGTGCGTGTCGAGGGCACGATGACCCACGCCGGGATGGTTCCCGTGCATGCCAATGCCCGGGACGAGGGTGAGGGACGATGGGTCGTGCCCGACTTCGAGTTCACGATGGGGGGCGACTGGATCCTCATCCTCAGAATCACCCTCCCCGGAGGAGAAGAGGCGGAACGCCGCCACGATCTCCGGGTCGTGTCGAGCAGCAGCCCCGACCCCGGCGGTCCTTGAGCCGAATCGACCTCCTGCGGGTCCCCCTCCTTGGCCCCTTCCTCGGGTGGCGCCACACCCGGACCCTCCTGCAGGCGCTCTGCCTTGGCCTGGCCGTCCTCATCATCCTGGACGGGCTCTTCGGCCCGCAACTCGCTCCGCGCAACCTCGCGGGAACGCTTCCGTGGGTGCACTGGCGCGGCTTCGTCGTCCTCGCTCTCCTCATCGCGGGGAACCTCTTCTGCATGGCCTGCCCCTTCATGCTGCCCCGCCGGCTCGCGAAGCGCTTCGGGCCGGCTCGCTGGAGCTGGCCGGCGCCCCTGCGCTCCAAGTGGGTCGCCGTCGCAGCCCTCATCCTCTTCTTCTGGGCCTACGAGGCCTTCGCGCTCTGGTCGAGCCCTTGGCTCACGGCCTGGGTCGCCCTCAGCTACTTCGCCCTCGCCTTCGTGATCGACGGCTTCTTCAAGGGGGCATCGTTCTGCCGGCACCTCTGCCCCATCGGACAGTTCCACTTCGTGAACTCCATGGTGTCGCCGACCGAAGTGGCCGTGCGGGACCCGGACGTATGCGCGAGCTGCGAGACCCTCGACTGCATCCGGGGACGCTACGACCCGGAGACGGCCGCGGCTCACCGGTCGAAGCAGCTGGCCAGACCACCCGACGCCGCCTCCGGGCGGGCTCTCGGGCTCGAGGGACTCGTTCAGGGAGGGTGCGAACTCGCCCTCTTCCAGCCACGGAAGGGGGGCAACGCCGACTGCACCTTCTGTCTCGAGTGCATCCACGCCTGCCCGCATGACAACGTCGGAATCGTCCTGCGCTCGCCGGTCCAGGAGCTCATTGCCGACGAGAAGCGCTCCGGCACCGGCCGAATCCCCCGCCGGCTCGACTGGGCCGCCCTCATCCTCCTGCTCACCTTCGCCGCCTGGGTGAACGCGCTCGGGATGACCGAGCCCGTCTTCCGCCTCCAGGCCTGGATCGCCAGTTGGGCAGGCACCGGCTCCCGGCAGTTCGTTCTCGCCCTCTACTTCGTGTTCGGCCTGATCGGCCTTCCCTTCCTCGTCACCCTCCTCACTGCCTCCGCCTCCCGCGCACTCTCGTCCCTCCACGAGCCGCTGACGCGCACGATCCCCGCCTACGCCCCCGCCCTCGTTCCCGTCGGGTTCGCGATGTGGACCGCACACTACCTCTTCCACTTCCTCGTCGGCGGCCTCACGATCGTACCCGTCGTGCAGGAGTACCTCCGCGACCTCGGGATCGCCGCCACCGGCCCTCCTCGGTGGGGCGCCGGCGCACTCGTCCCGGAGAGCTGGCTCCTCCCGATCGAGATCGTGATCCTCCAGGGAGGGCTCCTCCTGACCCTGGTCGCGGGTCATCGGATCGCGTCGCGCCGGGAGCCGGACCGGCGGTCGGCCGGGAGGGCCTTCCTCCCGTGGGCCGTTCTGGCGACTCTACTCACAGGGGCCGGGATCTGGCTCCTCACCCAGCCCATGGAGATGCGCGGGACATTCGAGGCGCTCTGACGACGCCCCGCCCCACGCCGGCACACGCACCCCACGACCCGTCCGACCCCTTGTCCCGCCTCACGAACTCACGCCGATCGACCGCGATCGGGCTTCTCCTGCTTGCAGTCGGGCTCCTCATCCCGACCACCCATCTTCTTGCGAACGGAGGCACGCTCAGGCTCGCAAACGTCCCCATGGGCGAGTACCGGGTCTCCGTGTTCACCGACCCCACCCCGGTCCGGCCGGACTCGCTCGACGTGAGTGTCCTCATCATTCGCGAGGGGCACGAAGGCGTTCCCGCGGGTCTCGATGTCCGGGTCCTGGTCGAACTCCTCGAGCACGCCGGGGACCACGCGCATGGCGCCGCACTCCCGCCGCCCGGGGAGTACCGGGCCACGCGGGAGCAGGCTGACGACCCCCGCTACTACGCCACGAAGTTCGCCCTCGGGGCCGAGGGACGCTGGCGCATCACGGTGAGCGTCCGGGGCGACGCCGGAGAGGGCGAGGCCTCCTTCGAGGTGCGCGCGCGGGAACGGGGCTTGCTCGGACACCCCCTCGTCCTCGCCGGTCTGGCCCTGCTCCCCCTCGTGCTCGCCGCCATCTGGCTGCGCCGCGAAGACCCGGGTGAGCCGAAGCGCCCGGGCAACGAAGGCACCCGCGGCGAGCCGCCGCAGGCGTCCTGAGGCTTCGAGACCTTCGAGACCCCGCGGGCCGCTTTACTTCTTCACCCGCCCTTCTGGCCCTTCAGCCGACGATCGACCACCCGGCGCATCCGCTTCAGCTCCTCGTCCGTGACTCCCTCGTCAGTCACGAGGTGCTCCAGGAGGAGTTCGGGCGATCCCGCGTAGAGCTTCCGGATCAGGCGGGCGCGGTGGCTGTCCTGCGCCTGGCGCCTCTCGACCACCGGGTAGTAGCGGTAGGCGCGACCTTCGCTCTCATGGACGAGGAACCCCTTCTCCTCGAGGGTTCGCAGGACGGTCAGGACCGTGGTGTAGGCCAGGTCGTCTCCGAGTCGTTCCCGGACCTCGACGACCGTGCCGGAACCGCGCTCCCAGAGGATGTCCATGATATCGAGTTCGCGATCGGTGAAGATGAATGCGCGTGTCGTCATCACTGCCCCCCCTGACTGGTTGAAGCTGGACCCGCTCTCCGTCCTGCATGGTAGGTCAGGCGCAGGCCGGCGTCAAACCCCGGGCGAGCAGTGCTCGCCGCATCCGAAGCGCCCCCTGCGGCGGGCCACCCACCGGTAGACCCGCGCCGCGACACTGCGCACCCCCGGCAGCCCAAGGAGCCACCCCGCTGCCCCCCAGCGCGGCAGTAGCCCGAGGAGGGTGCCCACCGCGGCGGCGCCTTCTTCCCGCTCGCCCCCTGGCGAGAAGAGCTGCATCGCCTCGTCGAAGTCCGTCGCCGGAACCTCCGGCCAGCGCCGGGCGACCTCCGGATCCTGCGAGGGAATGGCACGAATCACCCCCCGACGGTCCCGTTCCATGACCCAGGCGACCGACCGGGTGCACAGGCCACAGGCCCCGTCGTAGACGAGGGTCCAGCGGGTGGAATCTCCCACCGGGTCCAGGTCGGGTGCTCCCGACGGCTCCGCACGTTCCATGGTGTCCCCCGCTACTCCCGGCGCCCGCCCCGGTTCCGGTTCGGCCGGCAGCGGAGTATCTTCGGGCAGTCCCGCCACCAGCGCACCCCCGAGCCGCGCCACCCGCTCCCCACCCCAACCCTCCGCCCGCGTGAGCCGAGTCCACCCCGCCCTCCCCGAGCTCCTCGGCACCCTCGAGGCCGCGGGACTCGACCCCGCGCGGAACGTGCCCCTCGCCCCCCTCACCACCTTCCGGATCGGGGGGCCCGCCGACGCCCTCGTGCGGGCACGGACCCCGCATGAGCTCGTCCTCGCCATCGAGTCGGCCCGCGCCGCCGGGGTCCCCTGGTTCCTCCTCGGGCGGGGCGCGAACATCCTCGTCGGCGACCGCGGCTTCCGCGGGCTCGTCATCCGCAGCGAGGTCGGGGGCATCCATTTCGAGGGCGGGGGCCGCGTGCGCACCGGCGCCGGGGTCGAGGTCTTCCCCGACCTCATCGTCGAGACCGTCGAACGGGGGCTCGGCGGCCTCCACCACTTCGTCGGCATTCCCTCGACCGTGGGAGGCGCCCTCTGGCAGAACCTCCACTTTCTCGCCCCCGCCCCCGCCCGCGAGCGCACCGTCTTCATCGAGGAGGTCCTCGAGTCGGCCGAAATCCTCACCGCCGAGGGCGAACGCCGCACCGTCGACGTCGACTATTTCGAGTTCGGCTACGACGACTCGATCCTGCACCACCGGGACGACATCGTCCTCGAGGCCACCTTCGCCCTCGAGCCCACCCCCGTCGAGGAGCTCCGCCGTGTCATGCGCGAGAACCTCGTCTGGCGCGACGAGCGGCACCCCGACCTCTGGCTCCACCCCTCGGCCGGCTCGATCTTCAAGAAGATCGAGGGCATCGGCGCCGGACGCCTCATCGACCAGTGCGGGCTCAAGGGCCACGTCCACGGGCGCGCCGGCATCTTCCACCGGCACGCGAACATCATCGTGAACCTCGGGGGCGCCTCCGCTGCCGAAGTCGTCCACCTCATCGACCTCGCCCGGGAGACCGTCCTGCGCGAAACCGGCTGGGAGCTCGAACCCGAAATCACCCGGGTCGGGGAGTTCTGAGCCCCCGCAGCACCGCCTCCGCGATCTCGTGCCCTCCGGGGTGCGTCACGATCCGCGGCCGGATCCCCTCGGCACGGCAGAAAGCCTCCTCGCGCGCCTCCTCTTCCACGTTCCGCAGCCCGTCGCCCTCCCCGCGCACGAGCACCAGATCGAGCCCCCGCAGCCGCTCTCCAGCATCGGGAGGAAGGTCCCCGGGCAGCCCTGCCCCCCAGAGCACGAGCCGCCCCGGCCGGACCCCGCCGAGCGCCACCCAGCGCGCCGCCGTGTGCGCACCCTGCGAGAACCCCAGCACGGTGGAAGGCACCCGGGCCGCCCCCGGCATCGACGGAGGAGCCGCCGCGCCCTCCTCCTCGCCAACGATCTCGCCGAAGTGCGCCGCCACCCCATCCAGGTAGCGCACGTAGTCGCGGATCTCGTCGCCCCGCTCCTCACGGGTCATCCAGCTCGCCCCCACCGGATCGGAGGCCCCGTGCGGCCGATCGCCCGGGGCCAGGTAGAAGCGCGAGAGCCCCTCGGGCGCCACCACCCGGAGCTCCGGCCCCGCCACCGGCTCGAACCGCCGCAGGAAGCGGTGGGCGAGCTGCCGGTACCCGTGGAGCACGAACCAGCTCTCGCGCGCCGCCCCCTCGGCGGTCCCCTCGACGGTTTCCTCGGCGGTCCCCTCGGCCGGCCCCCCGAGCACCGCCACCCGCGCCGTGCGGGGGGTCTCGAAGGCCAGGAAGCGGGGAGACGCGCCGCTCAGGGCCAGCCTCCGGGGAGCCTTCCTCCGGTCAGGCCGAACCAGGTCGCCACCGTCCATCCCAGCGCAGCCAGGTGAAGCGCGAAGAAGAGCCCGAGGGCGAGCCGCGGACCCGTGCGCGTTTCCCATCGGACGTTCATGACGATGAGCGCGATCGGGATCACGAGGAGCCACCCCATGCGCGGAAGGAGGTGCTCAGCCAGGAGGGGAAAGGTGTCGACGATCACCGCCTCGCCCTGGAGGCCGCCCCTCCAGCGAACGAACATCCTCGTCAAGAGCGGGACCGCCACCATGATGTGCGGGAAGATCAGGAGGGCGTTCACGAAGAAGAGGCCCCCCTCCCGGGTCTCGATCCAGCGGTCGTCGGGCGGGGTGGCCGGCGCGGCGGGGCCCCCGAGGGTGTCCGGGGCGGCGGTGGCTCCGGAGCTGTCCGGCTGCGGGTCCGCGGAGGTGTCCGGCGGGGTCTCGGGCGTGGTCGGTCCGTTCATGCCATGGAAGGTAGACAGACCCGGCGCCGACCGGGAGGTCCGTCGGGAAGGCTGCATGACTTCTTCAGTCGCCTTCGATCTCGAGGCGGCGCAGCTCCCGCCCGAATCGGCTCCGCACCCGCGCGAGCAGGAGGACCGCAACGGCGAGCAGGCCGGCCGCAAGGCCCCACCAGAGCCCAGTCGGTCCGAGGTCGAGGCCGAACCCGAGGACGAGGGCCAGCGGCACCCCGAGAACCCAGAACCCGAGGAGGTTCGCGAGCATCGGGGCGCGCGTGTCCCCGACCCCGCGCAGGACGCCGGAGGCCACCGCCTGGAGGCCGTCGAAGACCTGGAAGACCCCCGCGATTGGAAGGAGGACCGCGACGAGGGCCACGACCGCCGGGTCGACGCTGAAGAGCCGCCCGAGCGCTTCCGGAAAGAGGAGAAAGATCGCCGCCGTCAGGAGCATCACCCCGAGCGCGAGGAGGAGCGCCGCCGAGGCCGCCCGCCGTGCGGCCGCAGCATCGCCCCGTCCCACCGCCTGCCCCACCCGCACCGAGCCCGCCGCCGAGATCCCGACCGGGATCATGAAGGCGAAGGCCGCGAGGTTGATCGCCACCTGGTGCGCGGCGATCGCGGTCGTCCCGATCCATCCCATGAAAACCCCGATCAGGGCGAAGGCCCCGAACTCGAGCTGGAACTGGATCCCGATCGGGACCCCGATGGCCACCATTCGCAGGAGGGGGCGCGGGGCGAAGGCCCCCTTGCGCAGGGGGCGCAGGTAGCGGCGCAGGAGGGGCCAGGCGAGCGCGACGAGGGCGATCGTCATTCCCCACCGCGCGAGGGTCGTCGCGATCCCCGAGCCGAAGGCACCCAGAGGGGGAACGCCGAGGTTCCCCCAGATGAAGACCCAGTTCAGGAAGGCGTTCAGGAGGTTCCCCGCGAGCGCGATCCAGAGGATCGGGGCGACCCGCGCCATCGCCTGGAGGGTCTGCCGGAAGACGAGAAAGACCAGGAAGGGGAGCATCCCCGGGATGATCGCGTGCACGTAGAGGGTCGCGAGGGGCACGACCTCGGCCGGCTGGCGCGCGAAGGCGAGGAGCGCCCCCGCGGCCAGGAGCACGAGCGAGGTCACGAGCGCGAGGATGCAAGCGAGGAGAATGCCCCGCTGCACCGCGCGCGCCGCCGCCTCCCGGTCGCCCGCCCCCACCGCCTGGGCGACGAGGGGGTCGAGCGCCATCAGCACCCCCATCCCGAAGACGGAGGTGATGAAGAAGACGATGTTCCCCAGCGCGACCGCGGCGAGGTCGGTGGCCGAGATCCGCCCGACCATGAGGGTGTCGAGGAGGCCCATCGCCATGAGCCCCACCTGCACCCCCGCCACGGGGAGGGCGAGGCGGACGACCGCGCGGAGGTCCGCCCGCCCCGTCTCGATCCCGGGGCTCAGGGCCCGTCCGCCCCCCGTGCCCCGAGGATCCGGCCCCGCTCCTCGGCTCCCGCCCCCTGGATCGCGTTGAAGAAGAGGCGGAAGGTCCCCGTCGGCTGGGCCCGGAACTGGGGCCGGAACCCGATCAGGACCGCCTCGCCCTCACCCACCCGGACGCGCACGACCGCCGGGCGGTCGGCCAGGTGCTCCTGGGCGCCGAGCTCCCATCCGCTCATGAGGAGGTCGTCGGGGGCGTAGCGCGCCACGACGTCGACCCGCTCCTCGTCCAGGACCTCCCAGGCGCGCGATCCCTGGAAGAAGGCCGCCGTCTCCTCGGCCATCCCGAAGGCGACCGGGTGGGTCGGGTCGAAGCGGGTCCGGATGAGCGACCCCGGGATGAAGAACTCCGACTGCGGCACCCCGGCCAGGGCGTTGCGGACCGGGAGGTCGAGCGCCTGGATCGCGAAGTCCCCCGCCCCGTCGAAGGTCACGAGGGTCCCCCCCGCCTCGACCCAGCGGCGGAGGTTCTCCGAGCCCGTGGCCCCCACCCCGCCGACGTAGGCATCGGGCATCGCGCCCGGGCGGTGCCCGTTCAGGATGCTCCCCGCCCCCTGGTCCGCGAAGACGATCACGTCGAGGTGGTCGATCTCCCCGGCCCGCAGGTCGGCGTTTCGCACCGTGTCGGGCGCGAAGTCGTGCTGGTGGAAGACGTAGCGGGTCCACCCCTCGTCCATGTTCCCCGTCCAGGGCATGTACATCCCGAGGCGGGCGGGGCGCAGGGGCACGAGCTCCACCCCGGGGGCGGCACCGACCGCGGTCACTGCCAGCCCCAGATCGGCTGCGATCGTCTCGAGGCGCGCACGCGTCCCGCTCCCGTTCTCCACGAGGAAGGCACCGGGGGCGAAGCTCCGCCCCCCGGCCTCGAAGCCCTCGAGGGCGAGGTGCACCCGGTCCCCGGCCCCCTGGAGGCGGTTGACGGCGGTGCGGGCGTCGTTTCGCCCGGCCGACAGGACGAAGCCGAAGGTGCCTTCCCCCGTGATGGCGCCGGGAGGCGGCGGGATCTCCGCGACCGGCTCGGCGGCGGCCTGGAAGGGGTTCTCGATCCGGTCGGCCCGGACCGCCATCTGCATCGGGAGGGTCCAGCCCGAGAGGCCTCCGTACGGGGGCTCGGGAGGCCCGCCCGGATAGAGCGCGCGCTGGGGGTGGGCCTGCGGCTCCATGAGGTCGACGAGGTGCGCGCGGAAGGCCTGGCCGGTGTAGGCGATCCAGCTCCCGGCCGGGTAGCGGCGGCCATCGGCCTCGAAGTCGGCCGTGGCCCGGTGGATCTCGATGCCCCCGTGGCGGAGCACCCGGAGGAGGTCGACCGCGTCACCCCGGTCCGACTGCGCCTCGAGGTCGATCACGTAGGCGAAGGGGCCCCCCTCGTTCCCGTCGCGGATCGCGTTTCGACCCATGAGGTAGGCGTTATAGAGCCAGTCCTCGCGGAGGCGGGAGCCGATGTCGAGGGTCCCCATCGAGGCCACGAAGTGGTACTCGACGGCGTCGGCAAGGCGGGCCCAGCCGCCCCGCCAGGGGTTCGTGTAGTGGATCGAGGGCTCGACCATCGAGAGCTCGCGGCTCCCGGCGCGGATCGAGCGGGGGAGGCTCTCGGGGTCATGGTACTGGGGCGAGGCGAAGCGGTGCGCTACCTCGGAGAGGATCCCGATCTGGTTGTGGAAGTAGGGGGCGGTGCGCATCCCCCCGTTCCACCACATCGTGAAGGTGATTCCAGAGACCACGCCGGGCATCTCGAGCTCCTCGAAGCGCTTCGCCATGTGCTCGCCCACGATGTTCACCCCGCGCACGACGAGGGGCGGGATGTGCGGGTTCACCGGGTCGGCGAAGGGGGGGATGAAGATCCGCGTCGGGAAGGGGGAGTGCTGGTGGTGGTTGAAGACGATCTGGGGGTACCAGACCTCCCAGAGCTGGCGCGCGACCGCCTGCGTCTCGACCTGGCGCATCATGAACCAGTCGCGGTTGATGTCGTGGCCCACGTACTCGTGCCAGACCTCGGGGGTGTTCGTGAACTCGTGCGGGGTGCGTGCCACGCTCCGGTACCAGTCGACCATGATCGTGTGGCCGTCCGGGTTCATCTGCGGCATGAGGAGGAGGATCACGTCGTCGCGGATCCGGCGCGTCTCCTCCGACTCGTCGGTGACCATGTGGTGGGCGAGAAGCGGGGTGTGCTGCGAGGTGGCGACCTCGGCGGAGTGGAGTCCGGTGTCGATCCAGACGATGGCCTTCCCCTCGCGGGCGAGCTCCCTGGCCTCCTCGTCGGTGAGGGCGCGGGCACGCGCGAGGCGGGCCGAGATCTCCCGCCAGCGGTCGAGCTGCCGGATGTTCTCCTCCGACGAGATGAAGAGGAGGTACATGGGCTCCCCGCGCCAGGTGCGCCCGATCTCCTCCATCTCGACGCGCGGGCTGGCGGCGGCGAGGGCTCGGTAGTAGCCGTAGAGCTGCTCGAGGTCGGCGAGGTTGTAGTCCGAGCCGAGCTCGAAGCCGATGACCTCGTTCGGGTGCGGGACGGTCTGGGCGGTGGCGACTCCGGGCCAGGCGGTGGCGAGGAGGGCGAGGACCGCGAGGGCGGTTCCGAGGGTCCGGAGGTGGGCGGGGGTGCGACGCATGTTGGGGGTGTCCTTCGGGGTGTTGGGGATGCCGGGGTCGATCGCCGGGGTCGATGGGCGAGATCGATCCCGGGTCGATCGCCACAATAGAGGCGCGGGGGGTGGGCGTCAACGTCGATGGGTGTGCGGGGGCCTGGTCTGCGTTCCGGGCGGGACCACCCATGCGGGGGGTGCGCCGGACACTCGCGCTGCTGGGGCCGCCAGCTCCGAGGGCCTGGTACCTCCGCCGTTCCCAGAGGCTCGGTCCAGCGCACCCCCCGCATGGCTGGCCCCGGCAGCGGCCCTTCCCTCTGGTCTCCCTCCAGGTCCGCGATCGCCCTTCTGCCCCTCGTCATCTGCCAGGGTCCTCGGGGCGATAACGTCTGCCCACGTTCGCTCGTGGAGCCAGGTGCAGACATTGACCCGCGGATGTGGGGGTGAATGTCTGCACTTGAGGGCTCAACAGATGGTGAGTGCAGACGTTGTCGCCGAATATGGTGTTCAACGTCTGCACTTGTGCCACGGCTGGCTCGAGAGCAGACGTTTTCTCCGGCCGGAGCCAGCCGCAGGGTTCGCTGGGCCCCCGGCGCGACATCCTTCGCTCGAGGGCCGCCGGACTACGACGGTGTTCGCGTTCCGCGGAAAGCGCGGGGCGGGCGCCGGTCCTCCCTCCCACCAGGAGCGCGAACCCAAAATTGGTCATTATGACCATTATGACCACTTTTCGGGGCGAGGTCGCGGCAGGTCGGGCGGCGTTGGCGGCAGGTCGGGGCAGCTTCGCGGCAGGTCAGGACGCGTTTCCGCGCGCTTGCGACCCAGGCGCTCTCGGGGCGCCGGAGGCCCGGAGGCCCGCGACAGGATGCCCCGGGCCAACCCCCCGGGCGGGTCTGCTCCCGCAGCCGTAAGGGTCCTCGCGACGCAAACGTCTGCGTCCGCGTCCGGTCCGACATCGAAGGCAGACCTTTCCGGCGGATTCCGACGCAAATGTCTGTCTACACTGTTCCCCGCAGAATCGAACGCAGACGTTTCCGTCGAAATCCGACGCAAACGTCGGTGTTCGTTCACTGGCCCTGCACGGACGCAGACGAAAGCGGCACCTCTTCCGCGGCACAAAGTACGCTTCGCTGCGTACTCCGCGGTATGGGCGTTCGGCCAGAGTCGGAAGGCCGAGCGGACGGGACTGGGTGCCTGTGATCGGAAGGTCGAGCCCGCTCGAGTTGCGGAGCGGCGCTCTGCACCGCACTCATCCGTCCCTCACTGCGAGATCGAAGGCACGCGTATGCGGGGCGCGCCCCCGGCGCGTTATCCTTCGCTCGGGGGTCGCCGGGACACGCCGGCGTTCGCGCTCCGCGGAAAGCGCGGGGCGGACGCCGGAAGCCCGACACAGGTTGCCCCGGGCGAGTGCCCCGGACCGACCCCCCGGGCTGGCGCGCACCCGCCCCCGGACCCAGAATGAAGGGGAAGGAAGGAGAGGGCAGGGACCGCACCCGCCCGGGGCGAGCCCGCGCATGGACCACACCGCATCCGCACCACCCGGCCACCCGAGAGGCAATCATGGACCTGAGCAAACTGCCGAGCAGGTCGCCCCACAAGTGGCCCCCGAACGCGCCCGCAGCCATCCTCCGGACGCTCCGGGACGAGGCCGCCGGGGACGCCGAGCGGCTCCTCGCCGCGGAGCTGGCCGAGGCACTCGCCGACGAGCACGACGACCTGGCATGGGCCCTCATCAACGTTCTGGACGACCCTCGCGAATCCGAGGAGCTCCGGGCGCAGGCAGCGGCGTCGCTCAGCTCGGCGGTCATCGAGTGGGTGATCCGAACGGGGATGATCGGGCGGCCCCCGGACCCACCACCCACCGAGGCCCAGGTCCGGGCGTCCGAGCTCATCGACCGGATCTACCTCGACGAGACCGCACCGGAGCTCGTCCGACGGCGGGCACTGGAGTCCTCCGTCCGCGCCGAACGGGAGTGGCACCGGAACGCGGTGCTCGAGGCCTGGGCCTCGGACGACCTCGACTGGCGCGTGACGGCGCTGACCTGCATGGGGTTCCTCGAAGAGTTCGACGAGGTGATCCTCGACTCGCTCGCGAGCGAGTGCCCCCGGACCCTCGAGGCGGCGGTTGGCGCCGCGGGTGAACGCGGGCTGCGCGAGGCCTGGCCCCGAATCCGCGCGATCCTCACCGATCCTTCGCCCGAACGGAGCCTCTTCCTCACCGCGATCCATGCCGCGGCCGAGGCGCACCCCCGGCCAGCCCTCCCATTCCTCCACCCCCTCGTCCACTCGGACGACCCGGAGATCGCCTGGACCGCCCGCGGGTCCTTCGTCGTGGCCCTGCTCTGCTCGGGAACACTCTTCGAGCCCGAGGGCGACATCCGCCTCGACGACCTCGAGTCCCAGTTTCCGGCTCACGTGCTCCGGAACGGCTCCAGGAGGTCCTGAGCTTGCCCCCGCCCGACCCCGCCCTCCCATCCCCGACCGACGAAGGCGCACGCATCCGTCTGGCACGGCCCGAGGACACGCCGGAGATCGTCGCCCTCTCCCACCTTGTCTACGGCACGGTCGGAGCATGGCGTCCAGCCGAGCTGGAGAGCCATCAGGCCGTCTTTCCCGAAGGCCAGTTCGTCGTGGAGGCATCGGAGGGAGGAAGGCTTCTCGGGCTCGCCGTCTCGCTCGTGATCGACAGTTCGCGCTGGCCTCCCGGAACCCCGTGGGCCGAGGTGACGGCTCGCGGTCTCTTCACCACGCATGACCTGCAGTCGGGCGACACTCTTTATGGGGCAGGGGTCGTGGTGCACCCGGAGGCGAGAGGGCTCGGGCTGGCCCGCCGACTCTACCGCACGCGCGAGAGGCTTCTGGAGCGCCTCGGGCTCCCGCGGATCCGCGCGGGGGCGAGGATCCCCGGCTACGGGGCGGTGGCGGATGCGCTTCCTCCCGAGCGGTACGTAGACGACGTGCGGCGCGGGCTGCGGCGCGACCCGACGCTTTCCTTCCAGCTCCGCATGGGGTTTCGCGTGGTCGGGGTCGCACGCGACTACCTTCCGCAGGACCGGGAGAGCCGGGGGCACGCGGCGATCGTGGACTGGGAGGCCGACGCCGAATGAGCACCCCCCTCTGGCCCGATCGCGCACGGGGGCGTAGGTTGGCCCTTCATCCAACCATGAACGCTGCACCCGAGACCCGAGGCGAGCCATGCCGCATCTCACGATCCTGCGGGGGGCCCTGCTCCCGCTGGCCCTGTTCCTCTTCGTCCTGACCCCGGCACCGGTGGAATCCCAGCTCTTCCAGAGCGGCATCGACCCGCGCATCGAAGCACTCCTCGAGGAAGTCGACGAGGAGCGGCTCCTCCACAACATCGAGATGATGGCGTCGTTCGGGACCCGCAACACGATGTCCGACACGGAGCACCCCGACTGGGGCATCGGCGCGGCGCGCGAGTGGATTCGCCAGGAGATGGAGAGCTACTCGCCCCGGCTGCAGGTCTCCTTCGACGCCTACGACGTGGAGCCGGCAGGCCGGATCCGCTACGAGACCGACCTCCGCAATGTGAAGGCGGTGCTCCCCGGACGCTCGGAGCGGCGGATCTACGTGAGCGGGCACTACGACTCCGTGGTGCTCCGCGGGTGGACCGACGACAACCCGCAGCCCCCCGCCGACTCCGATGACCGCGCGGAGAACCGCTTCGCACCGGGGGCGAACGACGACGCGAGCGGGGTCTCGCTCGCGATGGAGCTCGCGCGCGTCCTCTCGCAGAGCGGGATCGAGTTCGACGCAACCCTCGTCTTCATCGGCTTCGCCGGAGAGGAGCAGGGGCTGGTCGGGGCGCGCCTCCACGCGCAGCGGATGGCCGCGGAGGGGGTCCCGATCACGGCAGTCTTCAACAACGACATCATCGGCAACTCGATGGGCGGCAACGGGATCGTCGATGGCCGCACGACGCGCATCTTCTCCGAGGGGCCCGAGGACTCCCTCTCGCGGCAGCTCGCCCGCTACATCCGTCGCACCGCCGCCTGGTACGTCCCCGGGCACAAGGTGCGCCTCATCGCGCGCGAGGACCGCTTCGGCCGCGGGGGCGACCACACCCCCTTCAACCGGGAGGGCTTCGCCGCAGTCCGGATGACGGAGTCACGCGAGTACTACGACCGGCAGCACACGGTGCGCGACACCCCGGACGGGATCGATCCGGGCTACCTCGCCCGCAACGCCCGGGTGAACCTCGCCGGAATGGCGAGCCTCGCCCTCGCACCGGCGGCACCGGGGGTGGCCTTCAACATGCTCCGCCGGGGCGGGGGCTATGACGCCCAGCTCCAGTGGCGCCCCTCGGAGGGGGCGGTCGGCTACCGCATCTTCTGGCGCGAGGCCTGGGGCATGGACTGGGAGCACGAGCTCTACGTCGGTGACGTGACGGAGTACATCCTCCGCGACATCTCGATCGACGACTACCACTTCGGAGTCGCGGCGGTCGGGCCCGACGGGCACGAGTCCCTCGTCTCGGTCTACGTGCGGCCGCCCCGCTGAGGCCGCCCAGCAGACGCCGCCCGGCTGACGCCTCCCGCCGAGCCCCCCCGGTGACACCGGTGGGGGAGGCCCCTCACCCGCGAGGGCCGGCTCCTCACCCGGGGAGCTGGCCCTCCCAGGCGAACCAGACGATCGCGATCAGCGCGGCCAGGAGGAGCCCCCAGAGGAGCGCCGCAATCCTCACTGCCCGCTTGCGCACGTCCTCCTCCCACCAGGTGTTCGGCCGCACCCCCTGGACCAGGAAGGTCGCGGTCGCGGCCAGGTTCAGCCCCACCACGTTCCCCACGACGAGGACGAGGGCCCCGATCCCCGGCTCGACATGGCCGGCCCCGAGCAGGAGCCCCCCGTTCGCAAGCGGAGGGAGGAGGGCCACCGCGACCATCACCCCCACCAGGCCGGCACCCACCCCCTGCGCCGTCGCGATCGCGGCCGCGGAGCCGGCGGCGAGGGCGAGGGCGAGGTGCCCGTAGGTGAGCCGGGTGCGCCCCACGATCTCGCTCCCCGTGGGGTCGACCGTGAAGAGGACCCCCGCGACCAGAGCCACGACGAAGGCGACCACGAGCCCCACGAAGGAGGTCTTCAGGCACCGCCGCCCGAGCTCGAGGTCCCCGAGCGTCGTCGCGAAGGCGATCCCGATGTTCGGACCGATCAGGGGCGCGATCACCATCGCCCCGATGATCACCGCCACATCGCCCATGAGGAGTCCCGCGCACGCCACGACCGACGAGAGCGCGACCATGCTCAGGTAGTAGGGGTTCGTTCGCGAGGACTCCTGCAGATCGGCGTAGAGCTCCTCGCGGTTGATCCGCGCGGGGATCTTCTTCGACCCCACCTCCTCTTCCGGGCCGACGATCGGGCCCGCCCTCCCGGAGCCCGCTTCCCCGGAGCCCGCTTCCGCGGAGCCGTCCTCCCCCGCTTCGTCCTGCTCTGCGTCCTCCTCCTCCTCCTCCGGCTCGGGGAGCCGGGGCACCGTCGCCTCGAGGGGGAAGAAGAGGAGCCGGAACCCCTCCTCGCCCCGAAACCGATCCTCGAGATCGTCGAGGACGGGCTCGTTCCCGGCGGCGGGGAGCACGACGTCGATCATGACCCGGCCATCCTCGAGGGGCATCGACCAGGTGACCCGTGCCCCATGACCCTCGAGGAGCTCGCGAATCGACTCCTGCTCCCCCTCCGGGGCCAGGATCTTCAGGAGGCGGAGGCTCACCCGCGCGACTCCGGGGGCACGAACCCGGGCACCCGACCGCGCGCCGCGGCGAGCTCGGCCGCGAGGAGCGACCCCCCGGCCGCCCCCCGCAGGGTGTTGTGCGAGAGCGCCACGAAGCGAAGCGTCATGATCGGGCAGCGCCGCAGCCGCCCGACCGCGACCGCCATTCCCCCCTCGAGCCCCCGATGCAGCCGGGGCTGGGGGTCGGCCGGGCCCTCGAGCAGGTGCAGGGGCCGCGCCGGAGCCGAGGGGAGCCCGAGCTCCTGCGGCACCCCGCGGAAGGCCGCCATCGCCCGACCCGCCTCCTCGGGCGAGACCGGCTCCGCGAGCTCGACCGAGACGCAGAGGAGGTGCCCGTCGACGACCGGGACCCGGTTGCACTGGGCGCTCACCCTCAAGGGGGCCTCGTCGCCCTCCAGGCCCCCCAGGATCTTCAGCGTCTCCCGCTCGAGCTTCTCCTCCTCGCCCCCGATGTAGGGGATCACATTGTCCAGGATCTCCATCGAGGAGACCCCGGGCACCCCCGCCCCCGAGACCGCCTGAAGCGTCGTGACCTGCACCCGCGTCACCCCGAAGGCGCGGTGCAGGGGCGCGAGCGCCAGCACCAGCCCGATCGTCGAGCAGTTCGGGTTCGTGACGATTCCCCCGGGGCCCGTCCCCTGCCGGTCGAGGAGCGCGAGGTGCTCCGGGTTCACCTCGGGCACGATCAGGGGCACGTCGGGGCGCATCCGGTGGTTGCGCGCATTCGAGACGACGAGGACCCCCGCCTCCGCGAAGCGCGTCTCGACCTCGCCCGCCACCGAGCTGTCGAGCGCCGAGAGGGCGAGGACCACCTCCCCGCGCGGCTCCGTCGCGACCACCTCGAGCCCCGCCGCCTCGGCCGGGATCGGCCCCTCCTGCACCCAGCGCACCGCCTCGGCGTAGGGACGCCCCGCCGAGCGCTCCGAGGCCGCGAGATAGCCGATCCGGAACCAGGGGTGCCCGGCCAGGAGCTGGACCATCCGCTGCCCCACGCTCCCCGTCGCGCCGAGGACCCCCACCGGGATCCGCGCATCGCGCGGCAGCGCCCCCCCCCCCCCCCCCCCCCCCCCCCCCCCCCCCCCCCCCCCCCCCCCCCCCCCCCCCCCCCCCCCCCCCCCCCCCCCCCCCCCCCCCCCCCCCCCCCCCCCCCCCCCCCCCCCCCC
>SLDT01000205.1 GCA_007125125.1 Gemmatimonadota bacterium
GGCGCGTCCGGGGTCACGAGTATCGGCTGGCGGGGACGGGCGGGCGGCCGCGGGTTCGCTCGAGAGCGCGTTCACGACGGGGCGTCAGGCTCGTAAGGAAACCGGAGGCGGGCGCCCTTCGAGAGTCCGGAGACCCTCGACGTCCCTGGGGCCCGAGCGAGTCGCTTTCGCGGGCGCGGGCGGGCGCGTACGTTGAGCAGGGATACGGCGGCCAGAGAAGGGAGGGCGAGCCGGGAGCCTCGGGTGCCACGAGCGTCCGGGGGGCTCCCCTCGGATAACTGCGGGGTTGCCGGTTCCGGGCGCATGCGCGCCCTCCACCCAACTTTCCTGCGTGTCACGCCTCGTGCTGAACGGCGCACGAGCCGCGCCACTTCGGGAAGTTCGGAAACGCCAGATACGTTAGGCGCCATCAGGGCCTGTAGGAACTACTCGTGGTCGGGCTTCTGGTGTGTTCAGCCTTGAGAGCGGAGGATTCCCAAGAGCTCGGAGGGGGATACGACTGGAATCGGTGAGGCCTTGAAATCGCTCGCGTTGCGCGTCACGAGGAAGTCGGCGTTGGCATCGGCTGCCGACAGCATCTGGATTGCGTCCTCGAAGTCACGCCAGCCGAGCGCGATCGCCTTGAGGATGGTTTCCTGGTCGAGGGGGGCGACGGACACGAGTTTGAGTAGGGCCACCAGGGCCGCGGTTGCCTGATCTCTCCCCAGTTCCTTCACGCAGAGGTAGTAGAGGGTTGTGATCGAGTGCGCGGCCACGACTCCGTCGAACTCGTCGGACTCAAGCAGCGAAAGCACGGTGGCGGAATCATGGAGCCAGGGCTGTCGTTTTGCGAGGACGTCGAGCGTGACGTTCGTGTCGAGAAAGAGCCTCACGGAAGGTACTTCTCCTCAAGGTGCCGGTAATACTGTTCAACGTTGGTATCACTCGGAAGGATTCCGAGGAGTCGGCGCACCGTTGGGGAGTACGCTTCCTCTCCTTCGCTGGTGTCGAGCTGGGCCAGGTAGTTGGATACGAGCTGGGAAATACTGGTGTTGTGCCGGCGGCTGTACCGACGTGCCCGTTCGATGACCTGCTCATCGACGCTGAGCGTGAGTTTCTTGCGTGACATAGGGCCTCCGCTGGTTGTACGTATACCAAAGAATGATAGCTACGTATGGAAGGGCCAGCAAGGGGGACGCTGTTCGCTCGCCGCGACGAGCCCTGACAGCGCCTAATGCATAAGGATTGTTGCCGTACTCCCCCAAGACGAGGGTGGCCGAGGGAAGGACTCGGAAGGGGAGTGCGGCAACGATTCAGTTGAACGAAACCGCTGCGTGGTGGCTGGGGCTATGGGGATGCAGCCGCGAGGAGGCCCGGGCGGGCAGCCGATTCCGGCAAGCGGGCGTCGAGGCGGTACCGCGATCGGCCCGACGAAGTGGCATGCTGGGGATCGGACAGCGCCAGCAGTGCCCCGCTCCGAGGCCCTCGAAAGCACCCGGACACCCGAATAGGACACCCGGTCGGAGACGATCCGAGGTCAGAAGCGCGCACGCGACCTCCTCAGGAAAGGAGGCGACCGCTCGAGCACCTGGACACAGGCAAGCATCGCGCTCCTGCACGCGGGACAAAGCCGGGGCGGGTCCGGAACGAGTCCGTGGAAGTCCGGGAGCGGATCGGAGGCGGGAGCTGGCGCGGCGTCGCACGACTCCACGCCCGCCTCGAGCGCCTCGCGGCACCGGGTGAGGAGCCGCCGTCGACAGCCGTGGGCCATGAGGCCGTAGTAGCGAATGCGGACGAAGCGCCGGGGCAGGACGTGCAGGAGGAACCGACGCGCGAACTCCGCGATGGCGAGCTCCAGGTGCCGGACGCGCCTCCCGCGGTAGTCCTTGAACCGAAAGCGCACCCGCTCGTCGTCGAGCGAAGCGATCCGGTGGTTCGAGATGGCGACCCGGTGGGTATAGCGCGCGAGGTAGGCGAGGACGGTCTCCGGCCCGTCGAAGGGCGGCTTCGAGTAGACGACCCACGGCTTGGCGAGGCAGTCGCTCACGAGGGCCTCAAGTGCCAGGTGGGAGAGGTCGCCGAGCAGCCCCTCCCCGTGAGCCGTCCGAAGGCCGTCGAGGGTGCGGGCCCGAACGCTCCGGCTCAGGACCCGAACGGGCAGGAAGAAGCCCTTCTTGCAGGCCACCCAGGAGCGTCCGTCCGCGGAGAGTCACCCGGCCGGCACGACGCCGTGCGGGTGGGGAGGACGGACCGGGGTCTGTCCCCCCGAAGAGGATGCGCGCCACCCAGGTGCGCGGACCACTGAATTGCCGCCGCCCGCGACACCTCCCGTCTCCTCCCAGCACTCGGAGGAAGGCACGCTCGGCTTCGAACACCCGCAGCCCGGTCATCCTCCCAGGGGGCATGATCATGCGCCCGTCGGAGTCACCCCGAGCTCCGAGCCTCCCTCGGTCTGCACAGCAACCGGACGTGAGGGTCATGGTGACCAATCGGCCAACTCCCACTTGCGGGTTATTCGAGCGCCACCGCGTTGGCCAACTCGCCCGAACTTCCGCCGATCGTTCCCGGCTACCCCCAGCAGGCGGAGGAAGGTAGCCTCGCCTCCGATGCCCCGCGGTCCGGCGCGCCGTTTCGCCGTGACAGCCGTACCCGCGCGATCCGGACGGGGGTTGCGGAGCGGCACACACCGGGGTCTCTTTGCATACGGGTTCGGTTTCGTAGACCACCGAAGCACGGATTCGTGAAGGGCCCGTGGAAGGGAGACGATCCCAGCTCTGAGTGCCAGGCCCTTTCGGTCGCCCCGGATCATCTGAGATCAGCACATGCCCCAACTCTATGCAGGTCCTACAACGGACTTCCTGGCTCAATCCGAGCAGAACCGCATTGCACGGACGCTCGAGGCGGCCTTCTTCGATCAGTTCGGTTTCCAGCCCTCCCCTTCGGAGCAGCGCTCGTGGCGCAACTCCCTCCGGGCGCTGGCCAACACGGTCCGCTACGGCGGGTTCACGGATCACGGACTTCTGCTTGAGTACCAGCTTCCGCTCTCTTCCAGGCGACTGGATGCGATGATCACGGGGCGGGCTCCACCAAATGCGGAGGTCGGCGACCGGGAGGGGGCCGTGATCGTGGAGCTCAAGCAGTGGGACGACGTGGAGCCCTCCGAGGTCCCCGAATGCGTCGGGGTTCGCTACGGTGGACGGATCCGGGACGTTCTGCACCCCTCGGCCCAGGTCGGTCAGTACCGGAGCTACCTCTCCGACGTTCACACGGGCTTTCATCCCGCACCGGACGGCGGAGGGGTTCACCTCGATGCCTGCGCCTGGCTTCATGACTTCCGGTTCGACCCGACCTCGGAGCTTCTCGCGAACCGGCACCTTCCGATCCTCCAGCTCTGCCCCCTCTTCGCCGGCGACCAGATCGACGAGCTGGTCGGGTATCTGGACGAACGGGTCGGAGCGGGGGGTGGTCGGCCGATCCTCCGCACCGTGCGCGAAGGCCGATACCAGCCCCACAAGCGCCTCCTGGATCACACCGTCGAGATGATCCGGGGCCAGCCGATCTATCATCTGCTGGATGAACAGCGGGTGGTCTTCAACTCGATTCAGGCCCGGGTCTCCCGTGCAACGGAGACGGACGAGAAGGCCGTCTTCGTGATTCGTGGTGGGCCGGGCACGGGGAAGTCCGTGATCGCCCTGAACCTCGTGGCTGACATGATGGAGGCGGGGTTCCGGGTGAACCACGCCACGGGGTCGGCCGCCTTCACGAAGACGCTCCGCAAGATCCTGGGAAGTCGCGTCGCGGGCTTCTTTCGGTACTTCAACAGCTACATGAACGTGGAGAAGGAGGAACTCGACGTCCTCATCTGCGACGA
>SLDT01000023.1 GCA_007125125.1 Gemmatimonadota bacterium
CGCCGGCAGAGGCCGTAAGGATGGCGCGCGCGGAGGCGCGCGCCCCTCACACATTCCCCTTTCGATCCCGCAAACCCCGACGCATCAGGGCGGCGCAGCGCGCCGCTCCGCAAAATTGCGTGGATAAGGGCGGCGCAGGCCACCGCTCCGAAGACTCGAGCAGACGCGGACGGCGAGGGGTGAGATGGGGGCGGGGGGAGTGAGTGGGCGCGAGCCGCCCCCCCCCGTTCCGCGGAGGACTGGGCGACCTGCTTTCCGCGGATTACTAGACAGTACGTATTCCGCGGAAACTGAACTTCGCCGTGCGGTGCCGGCCTGGCGGTCGGCTGGGGACGTCGAGCGGCGTGACAATCGCTAACGCGGTCGACGTACGAAGGGCTCGTTAGCGATTGTCTTACTTATGCAGGGAAAATGACTAACGAGCTCGGTGTACGAAAAGCTCGTTAGCGGTTGTCGCACTTATACAGTGTGAATCGCTAACGCGGTCGGTGTACGAAGAGTTCGTTAGTCGTTTTCACCCTTCTGCGTTTCATCCGCCGTTCCGCGAATCGCCGGCAGAGGCCGTAAGGATGGCGCGCGCCCCTCACACATTCCCCTTTCGATCCCGCAAACCCCGACGCATCAGGGCGGCGCAGGGTTGAGTTGGGGGCGGCGAGGGGTGAGATGGGCGCGGCGAGGGTTGAGACGGGCGCGGCGGGGGGTGCGGGCCGCTTCGGTCGTCTGGGTCGGCCCGTGATGTGGAGTCCGCCGGCCTGCGGATCAGTCGGGGGTTCGGGTGGTGGGGAGTGCGTCGAGGAAGGAGGCGATCCGGTGGCGGACCTCCTCGTGGTGGCCGAGGAGGAGGTGTCCTCCCCGGTCGAGGGCGAGGAGCTCCGCCCCGGGGATCCGCTCGGCGGTGAAGGTGGCAGTCGAGAAGGGGGTAATCTGGTCGTCGCGGGCGTGAACGACGAGGGCGGGGACGGTGATGCGGGTGGGATCGATGGCGGCCCGGGGGTCGATGGCGGCTCCTTCGTTCTGGAGCCCTTCCCGCCGAAGAGTGACGGGGAAGAAGGCACGGATCATGGCCCCGAGGAACCCGGCCTCTGCGGGGGTCATCCGGGCCGCGAGCTCCGGGGGGGCGTCGAACATGGGCTCGAGGCTGCGGGGTGCGATCCGGTGCAGAGCCCAGAGGGGCAGATCGGTGGCGAAGAGGGCGTCATAGAGCCAGATGGGGATGGGAAGCTCCTGCTCCTCGGCGGTGAGGGGGGCGTACGGCGCGAGCGAGAGAAGCACGAGGGAGTTCGTGCGCTCGGGATGCCGAAGCGCGAACTGGAGCGCGGGGGGCACACCGCCCGACATGCCGAGCACGGTGACGCGCTCGACGCCGAGCTCGTCGAGGAGCTGGGCGAAGGCATCGGCCTGTGCGGCGGTGGAGGGATCCGGAGGCATGGGCGAGCCGGGGTACCCGAAGCGCGACGGCGCAATCCACCGATAACCGGCCGGGACGAAGGCCTCGGCGAGGAGCTGGCCCTGGTCGTGCCCGCCGCCGGCCCCATGGATCGCGAGCACGGGCAGGGCAGCCCCATGGATCGCAAACTCGGGCGGGCCGGCGCCACCGGCCCGGTAGGTGACGGGGCCGTGGCGGGTCTCGACGACGGCGGTCCCTTCGGTGACCCGGTCATGGGCGGCCCGCATGTCGCGGGAAAAGGCGAGCCAGGTGGCGCCGGCGGCGACGACGAGCACCGCGAGCGCAAGCGTCAGGGCGCGGCGCATCGGTGGGACCGCATGGAAAGACTCCGGTTCGGCGTGATGCTCCGGCGCGGTGCAGGGGCCCGCGCATTGCCCATCACGATGCGGGGGACGCACCTTGTCGAGCAAGGCTGCCCGCGATGGCAGGCGTCCCACACGAACCCGCAACCGTCTGATCCATGCCCCGCTCCCCTGCCCTGTCCCGGCTTCTGGTCCTCATCGTGGCGCTCGGTCTCCCGGCCGCGCTCGCGGGACTTCTCTGGAAGGGCGCGCCTCCTCCTTCGCTCGAGGTGGTCTCGGTCCGGGGCGACCTGGTGCTCCTATACGGAGAGGGGGTCTACCGCTACAACCCCCTGATGCTCGGCGCGGGGTTCCCGGCGCAGGACGCTGTTCTGATCGTGACACTCGGGGTGCTTGCGTGGGGCGGGTTCCTTCGGCGGCGCGGCCGGGCGGAGGGCTCCGTGGTGCTCCTCGCGGCGCTCGGCTACCTCTGGTACGTGTACGCTTCGATGTCGCTCGGGGCGGCACTCGACTGGCTCTTCCCAGTCTATGTGGCGCTCTTCTCGGCTTCGACCTTCGCGCTCTGGCTCGCGGCGCGGGATGCGCTGGGAGAGATCGATCCCGCGCGGATGCCGGGCCGGGGGCTTGTTGCCTTCCTCCTGATTGCGGGGGCTGCGACCTTCGCGATCTGGGCGCCTTCGCTCCTGGCGGACCTGGTTGCTGGACGCACGCCGGAGCGGCTCGACACGCAGACGACGAAGGTGACGCACGCGCTCGACCTGGGGCTGATCGTGCCGCTTTGCGTGGTGGCGGCGCTGGGGGTGCGGGGCGGGCGGGCGATGGGGCATGTGATCGCCCTGCCCCTCCTCGGGTGCCTCGTCGGGCTCTTTCCCTGGCTTGTGCTCGCGACGGTGCTCCAGGTGCGCGCGGGGGTGAGCTTCTCACCGCCCGAGATCGTCGGCCCGATCGCGGGGTTTGCGATCCTGGGGCTCGGGGCCGCGTGGCTGCTCGCGAGCGCGTGGCGGGCGATGGCGCGGGGGCGCGGGAGGGTCCAGCGGGCCCGGGAGAGTGTTGCACCATTTTGATGCGTGCTCGCAAATGTGGCAATATAGTACTGCTAATCTGGCACCTTTTGTGTTGTGGCAACGCAACGTTGCGCAACACCACCACCCGTGACAACATGTCTCGCACCGCAGCCATCGCGAGGGGCTGATCGGGGGAAAGTGGTTCGGCTGCAATGTGTTCGCGGTTGGGGCATGACACCCCATTTCTCGGGCACACCGAATGCACATGTGTACCTCGTCCGAGGGAAGCCTCGCCCGGGCTGGGGCGGCTCCCGGATCATGCCATCCCCGAGAAAAGCACCCCGGCCGTGAGGCCGGTCCGCAAAACCAAAGGGTCCCGCCTCCAGCAGGGACGGAGACAGCCAGGTTGCCGAAGTGGAGGGCCGACCATCCCGGTCGGGTCCCGACGGCCCGGCCTGCGTATCAGCAACCTGTCTGGAGGAATCATGAGACCCATGAGACTTGCGGGCTTCGCGCTCGCGCTCTTCCTGGTGACCACCGGCTGTTCGGACACGGACAGCATCACCTCTTCGCACCTCAGCCCCACCGCCGAAGCCAGCTTCTCCGAAGGCATCGGACTTCTGTCCACGCCCACCTACACGGAGAACTGGGACCAGCGCCGCGGGATCGACTCGGAGCGCTGCAGCAAGGCCGAGGAAGAGGGACGCCCGCCGACGGGCTGGATCCACTGGGTGTTCTCGACCAAGGGCGAATCCACGAACGCGAAGCTCACGCTGGGAGGCACCGGGTCGGGGAGCTACGACCCCGGCCCGCCGCTGGGCGCGGAGGTGTGGCACTTCTACACCGACTTCTTCCCGCTCGATGGGCTCACGGCCACGATCGATCTCTTCGGTGGCAGCCCCGGTCCCGGTGGCGGCCTCGTGATCTCGGACTACTGCCCGGGCGAAGGGCGCTCGCTCGAGGTCGAGAAGACCGCGGAGACCTTCTTCAAGCGGACCCATGCGTGGGACATCGACAAGGAGGTGGAGACCGAGAACGAGTACTTCGTCAACAGCACCCCGAAGATCTGGCTCTTCATCAACGGGAGCGGTGACGAGCGTGCGACGTGGACGGTCGACGTGACGTACGAGGGCGCCACGGACAGCGACTTCGTGATCGAGGGGACGATCACGATCGAGAACATCTCGACGAGCCCGGATCCGAAGATGGTCAACTCGATCGTCGACGACCTGGGCATCCCCGGATACGGGAACGTGCCGGTGAGCTGCACCGACGGTGCCGGCGCCGAGTTCGATCAGAGCGACCTGCCGCGGGGGATCGCGCAGGGCGAGATCTGGACCTGCACGTACAGGGTCGAGCTGGACGAGGGCGACGCCGAGGCGGGCGACTCCGGGACGAACCGGGTCACGGTCACGGTCCAGGGCGAGGACCCCTACACCGGCTCGGCCGACTGGGAGTTCGACGAGCCCACGACCGAGCTCTACAAGACGGTCAACGTGAAGGACATCAGCGACCTCTTCGGTGAGGTCGCCCTCGGCACGGTCACTGCGCCGAACGGGGACTCGTTCAGCTACTACAAGGACTTCGCGTGGGAGGACTACGGCGCGGAGGGCTGCGGGAGCTACGAGTACGACAACACGGCCACGATCGTCCAGACGAACCAGAGCGCGAGTGCCACGCTCAAGGTGAACGTCCAGTGCTTCCTCGACGAGACGGCCTACGCGAAGGGGAACAACCCTGACGCGGCCAAAGCCGTCGTGTCGTTCTGCCAGAGTGGCTTCAGCCAGTGGGGCTGGACGAACAAGATCGGGGCCGGGACCTACACCTGGGACATGTGGGCCGGCGCCGGGCAGTGCGACACCTCGAAGGGGACGTACGTCGGGACCGCCACGGTCAACTATGACGGTGGAACGGTGAGCGTTCAGTTCAACATCTCGGCCGGGTTCCAGCTCCTGGAGCAGCACGTCTACGCCGGGAAGGACCAGTTCCCGCGCGTCCGGCGAGGCAACCGCTGGGAGAACACGGTCGCCCCGGGCCAATACACGATCGAAGCGAACCTCAGCGGCAACATTTGGGTGATCGTCCACGCGGTGGTCGGCTACCCGGATCCGGACTTCGGCCCGGTGCCGTAAGGTGAGCTGATTCCCCGCCTCCCCCACCGGACCGGAGCCCAGGATCGGTCCGGTGCCGGGGAGCCCGGCCACGGGCAGGCGCCCCTTCTTCCCTGAGCGGGAGGAAGGGGCGTCGTGCATCTACCGTCCCTTCGCGCCCGGCCCCCTGCTTGCCCCGGCCCCCTCCGAGCCGCACAATGCCCTTCGAAGCCTGCATCTGCCGCACCCCCGACCGGAGGAGAACCGATGAGACGCGAACGAGCCCGTGGGGCCATGGGATGGCTGGTGGGAGGCCTGACGCTGGTGGCGATGGCCGGATTCCCGGCGGTGAGCGGGATGGTGCCGGGGTCGGGGGGCCTTCCTCCCGGCGCGGGGGCCCTCCTGGCCCAGGGGACGATGGCCGACTACGAGCGGGCGCGCAGCGTGAACCAGCGGCTGTCGGGGGTGCGGGGGGTGATGGCGGGGAGCCCGAACTGGATCGAGGAGTCGAACCGCTTCTGGTACCGGCGCACGGTCGAGGGGGGGCAGCGATTCATCCTGGTCGATGCGGAGGCCGGGGAGCAGGGGCCGGCCTTCGACCACGCGCATGTGGCCGAGGCGCTCTCGGCGGCGACGGGGCGGAGCTTCGGGCCGGACGAGCTTCCCTTCAACTCCTTTTCCTTCGCGGCCGAAGGGCGCGCGATCCGCGTCACGGTCCAGGGGACGCTCTGGCACTGCTCGCTCGAGGCGCCGACCTGCGCGCAGTTCACCCCCTTCGAGCGGGCGCCGGGTGAGCGGGGGGCGCCGGGTGACGCGGACGACGCGGACGACGCCGACGACCCGGCCTCGGACCGGCCGGATCCACCGAACGATGTGCGGGCCTCGCCCGACGGGGAGTGGTGGGCCTTCATCCACAACTCCAATGTGGCGCTCCGGCGGGCGGGGGAGGACGACTTCGAGATGCTGAGCTGGGACGGCTCGGAGGGGAACTTCTACACGCTGAACTCGATCCGGTGGGCGCCCGATTCGCGCGCGTTCGCGGCGTACCGGCGGGTGCCGGGCTACGATCGGCAGATTCCCTTCATCGAGGCGGCGCCCGAGGGGCAGCTCCAGCCGCGCCACTGGACGCGCTTCTACCGGAAGCCGGGCGATGTGGTCGACCGCGACCGGCCGGTGATCTTCAACCTCGAGCTGGGGGAGCGATTCGAGGTGGATGATGCGCTCTTCCCGAACGCCTACAACCTGCAGCGGCCCCGCTGGCACGAGGACTCGCGCGGCTTCGTCTTCGGCTACAACGAGCGGGGGCACCAGCGCTACCGGCTGATCGAGGTGGACCCGGCGACGGGCGAGGCGCGCGCGCTCATCGAGGAGCGCTCGGAGACGTTCATCCACTACTCGGGCTATCTCGATGTGCGCTATGTGGATGACGGGCGCGAGATTCTCTGGACGTCGGAGCGCGACGGGTGGAACCACATCTACCTCTACGACGGGGTGACGGGCGAGCTGAAGAACCAGGTGACGGCCGGGGAGTGGGTGATGCGGGAGATCGTCGACGTGGACGAGGAGGCGCGCCGGATCCGCTTCCGCGCGAGCGGGGTGAACCCGTACCAGGATCCCTACTTCATCCACTACTACGAGGTGGGCTTCGACGGCCGGGGGATGCGGGCGCTGACCGAGTCCGACGGGACGCACCGGCTCCACTGGTCACCGGACGAGTCGTACTATGTGGCCCGCTGGTCGCGGGTCGATCAGCCCGAGGTGGCCGAGCTGCGCCGGGCAAGCGACGGGGGGCTCGTCATGGAGCTCGAGCGCGGCAACTTCGACGCCATGCTGGAGGAAGGCTGGTCGCCGGTCGAACCCTTCGTGGCCAGAGGCCGCGACGGCCAGACCGACATCTGGGGCGTGATCGTGCGGCCGACGAACTTCGATCCGGACCGTCGGTACCCGGTGATCGAGAACATCTATGCGGGCCCGCACGACGCCTTCGTACCGAAGAGCTTCACGACGGGCGGGGGGATGCTCGCGCTCGCAGAGCTGGGCTTCATCGTGGTGCAGATCGACGGGATGGGGACCTCGCACCGCGGAAAGGCCTTCCATGACCATGCCTGGCAGAATGTGGGCGACGCGGGGTTCCCGGACCGGATTCTCTGGCACGAGGCGGTGGCGGAGCGCTACGACTGGTACGACATCAGCCGGGTGGGGATCTACGGGACCTCGGCCGGGGGGCAGAGCTCGACGGGGGCGCTTCTCTTTCATCCGGACTTCTACCATGTGGCGGTGTCGTTCGTCGGGTGCCACGACAACCGGATGGACAAGATCTGGTGGAACGAGGCGTGGATGGGGTGGCCGCTCGGCCCGCACTACGAGGCGTCGTCGAACGTGGCGAATGCGCACCGGCTCGAGGGGCGGCTCCTCCTGATGGTGGGGGAGCTCGACACGAATGTCGATCCGCAGTCGACGATCCAGGTGGCCGATGCGCTGATCGCAGCGGGCAAGGACTTCGACCTTCTCTTCATGCCGGGGGTCGGGCACTCCTCGGGCGGGCAGTACGGCACCCGCAGGAGAAACGACTTCTTCGTGCGGCACCTCCTCGGAGTCGAGCCCCCGGACTGGAACCGGGTCGGGGTGGCCGATGAGAGCGACGGTTCGGCCTGGCTGCCGGGGCCGGGGAGTGGTGTGGGTGACGGGCTCGGAGTAGGGGCCGTCGCGGGGGCCGGTGCGGGAGACGGTGTCGCTTCCGGCGTGGGCCCGGGGCCCGCGCCACCGCACGTGGCCGACGCCTGGATGGTCGTGCCCTCGGCCGAGGCCGATCCGCAGGTCTTCGACCCGCACGCCTGGTAGGAGCAGCCGGGGCAGCATTC
The DNA here is from genome assembly GCA_007125125.1 of Gemmatimonadota bacterium. Lineage (GTDB taxonomy): Bacteria > Gemmatimonadota > Gemmatimonadetes > Longimicrobiales > Gaopeijiaceae > SLDT01. Next base: position 7,705 of record SLDT01000023.1, read on the forward strand.
CGCGCGCTGGTCGCTGCCCGGGCCACCATCCCCGGGCCGCCGTGCGCATCGGGGCGGGCACCACCAGCACCACGCCGGGGTCGCGCCGGGGTCGCCCGCGGCCCATCCCCGGGCCGTTGCGAAGTGCGGACACGTCCCGGCGACGGGACGAAGTGTCCTGCGGCTTCGGGATCCTGTGCCCGGAAGCCCTTCTTGCGTGTAGAAGACGTCGGTGGCATGGCTCTTGTCCCTTGAATCGAGGTGCGCGTTCGCCCGTACTCCGACCGCCCCCTGAACGAGGAGGCACCCCCGATGCGACACCGGATCCTCTCCCGCGAACTCGGCCCCGCAGCGTGGGGTGCCTGGGTCCCGGCTCTCCTCCTCCTGGCAGCGGGTGCACTCGCCACCCCGGCGCCCGGCCTCGCGCAGCAGGTGACGGCCGACAGCTCGCCCGACGCGATCGTGCGGCATGTCGACGACCTTCTTCGGGGGGAGTCGAGCCAGGGGCGGGCGCGCATGGAGGTGGTGACCGAACGCTGGACCCGCTCGATGGAGATGGAGATGTGGTCGCTCGGCCAGGACTACTCCCTCGTGCGCGTGCTTTCGCCCTCGCGCGAGGCGGGGACGGCGACGCTCAAGGTGGAGCGCGACATCTGGAACTACCTGCCGCGGGTCGATCGCACGATCAAGGTGCCGGGGGCGGGGATGGGGGGCTCCTGGATGGGCTCGCACTTCACCTACGACGACCTGGTGCGCGAGAGCTCGCTGATCGACGACTTCGAAGTGGAGCGCTCCTTCCGGGGCGAGCGCGACGGGACGGAGATCCTCGAGTTCACGCTGACGCCCCTGCCCGAGGCGCCGGTGGTCTGGAGCCGGCTCGAGCTCGATGTGCGGGTGAGCGACATGATGCCGCTCGCGACCCGCTACTTCGACGAGCGGGGCGATCTGGCGCGCACGATGCGCTTCGGGGAGTTCCGGCGCATGGGGGGCCGCCTGGTCCCGACACGGCTCGAGATGCATCCGGAAGACAAGCCGGGCGAGAGCACGACGATCCACTACGACGAGCTCGAGTTCGATGTGGGGCTGTCGCGCGACTTCTTCTCGCTCGCGCGCCTGAGGGAGGGGCGGTGATGCGATCGGGCCCGCGTGCCCGGCCGCGAGGCCTCGCCGATGGCTGATCGCTCCTTCTGGCTCCGCATCGGCTGGCGCAACCTGGGGCGCCACCGCCGGCGGAGCGTGATCACCGCGCTCGCGCTGGCCTGGGGGTTCGCGGCGGTGGTGGTGCTGAGCGGGCTCCTCGACGCGATGGGGGCCGACTTCATCCGGAGCAGCACGGACCTGATGGCGGGGCAGATCCGGGTCCAGCACCCCGACTACGAACCGGAGCGCGAGCTCTGGAACGTGATCGGAGGCGACGAGGGGATCGACCTCGAAGCCACCCTCGAGCGCATGACCGCCGAGCCGGGAGTGATCGGGGCGGCACCCCGCGCCTACGGGGCGGGGATCGTGGCGTCGGATTCGACCTCCCGCGGCGGGCTCCTCATGGGGATCATCCCCGAACGCGAACGCTCGGTGACCCACTTCCTCGACGGGATGCTCGAGGGCGCGGCCCCACGCCCGGGCGAGTGGGAGGTGGCGCTCGGAGTCGAGCTCGCACGCCAGCTCCGCACCTCGCTCGGCGAGGAGGTGGTGCTCGTGGTCCCGGCCGCCGACGGCTCCCTCGGCAACGAGCTCTTCACCGTGAGCGGGATCTTCCGCACGGGAATGCCCGAGGTCGATGCGGCGCAGGTGGTCCTGGACCTGGACGAGCTCCAGTTCCTCCTCGCGCTCGGCCCACGCGACGTGCACGAGATCGCGGTGGCCGCGGCGAACCCGTGGGACGCCCCCGACCTCGCCCCTCGCCTGCGGGCTCTTCTCACGGAGGAAGGCACCCCGGGCGAGGCGGCGGCCGGGGGCGGTGGCACGGGCGCGGGGGGGCAGCGATTTCGGCGGCTATCTCGACATCACGGCCGATTTCCTGTTCTACGGCGCCATTCCGCTGGCCTTCGTGCTGCATGATCCGTCCGCCAATGGCGCGGCCGGCGCCTTTCTGCTGCTGAGCTTCTATGTCAACGGCGCGAGCTTTCTCGGCTATGCGATCCTGGCCGAAAGGCGCGGGCTGCGCACCGCCTCGCACGGGCAGAAATCGCTCTATTTCACCGCCGGGTTGCTGGAGGGCAGCGAGACCATCGCCTTCTTCGTCCTGCTGTGCCTCTTGCCGCAGCATTTCGCGCTGCTGGCCTGGGGGTTCGGGGTGCTGTGCTTCGTCACGGCGCTGGCGCGGGTGCTGATGGCGCGGCGGGTGTTCGGCGGCTGAGCCTGCGCCTTGACGCAGGCGGCCGGCGTGCCTATCCCTGCGGATTGTGCGGGTATGGTGTAATGGTAGCGCCCCAGCCTTCCAAGCTGGTCGTGCGGGTTCGATTCCCGCTACCCGCTCCAGCCCTCATGCCGGGCCGGAATCCGGCTTCCGAACTGCGCCATTGGTCGCGGTCGGCCCGCTTGCGGGCGATGGCGCGACGCCCTAAACCGTTTCGAAGACTGGGCCGGGAAGGGCCGCCGCAGGGCCGGGGAGCTGCATGGCAGACCAGACGGGGACGCAGATCGAGGAGCGCGCGCGCTCGAAGCGGATTGGCGCGCTTGCGACGCTGTGGCCCTTCGTGCGCCCGTATCGGCGGCTGCTGGCAGCGGCGCTGGCGGCGCTGGTGGCGACGGCGGTGGTGGCGCTGACCCTGCCCCTGGCAGTGCGCCGGGTGGTCGACGGCTTCGAGGCGAAGGAAGCCGCCCTCCTGAACGCCTATTTCGCCGGCGCGCTGGGCATCGCGGCGCTGCTCGCCGTCGGCACGGGGCTGCGCTATTACCTCGTCACCCGGCTGGGCGAGCGGGTGGTGGCCGACATCCGCAAGGCGCTGTTCGACCGCATGATCGGCATGTCGCCGGCGTTCTACGAGCGCATCATGACGGGCGAGGTGCTGTCGCGCATCACCACCGACACCACGCTGATCCTCTCGGTGATCGGCTCGTCGGTCTCCATCGCGCTGCGCAATGTGCTTCTGCTGGTGGGCGGGCTGATCGCGCTGACGCTGACATCGCCCAAGCTGACGGGGTTCGTGCTCCTGATCGTGCCGGCGGTGATCGTGCCGATCATCCTGCTGGGCCGCAAGCTGCGCAAGCTCAGCCGCGAGAACCAGGACTGGATCGCGGCGTCCTCGGGCAGCGCGTCCGAGGCGCTGCTCGCGGCGCAGACGGTGCAGGCCTTCACCCACGAGCCGCGCAGCCGGGCGCAGTTCGGCGAGGTGACGGAAACCAGTTTCGACGTCGCGCGCCGACGGATCGGGACGCGGGCGGCGATGACGGTGATCGTGATCTTCCTCGCCTTCTCCGGCATCGTCGGGGTGCTCTGGACCGGGGCCAACAGCGTGATGGCCGGGACGATGACGGCCGGAGAGCTGGTGCAGTTCGTGATCTATGCCGTGATCGTCGCCGGCGCGGTGGGCGCGCTGTCCGAGATCTGGGGCGAGCTGCAGCGCGCCGCGGGTGCCAGCGAGCGGCTGGGCGAGCTTCTGGCAGTGCAGGACAGCGTGGAGGATCCCGCCCGGCCCCGCGTGCTGCCCGCCCGGCCGAGCGGCGAGATCGGGTTCGAGGGGGTGCGCTTCCACTATCCCGCGCGGCCGAGCCACGCCGCGCTGGAGGGGGTGAGCTTTCGCGTCCGTCCGGGCGAGACGGTGGCGCTGGTGGGCCCCTCGGGGGCCGGCAAGAGTACGACTCTGCAGCTTCTCATGCGGTTCTACGACCCCGACGAGGGGCGCATCACGCTGGACGGCACCGACATCCGGACGGTCACCCGGCGGGATCTGCGCCGGGCGCTGGCGCTGGTGCCGCAGGACCCGGTGATCTTTGCCGCCTCGGCGCGCGACAACATCCGGTTCGGCCGGCCCGAGGCCGCCGACGCCGAGGTCGAGGCGGCGGCGCGGGCGGCGGCGGCGCATGATTTCCTCGCCGCGCTGCCGGAGGGCTACGACACGCCTCTGGGCGAGCGCGGGGTGCTCCTGTCGGGCGGGCAGAAGCAGCGGGTGGCGATTGCCCGGGCGATCCTGCGCGATGCGCCGATCCTGCTGCTGGACGAGGCGACCTCGGCGCTGGACAGCGAGAGCGAGCGGGCGGTGCAGCGGGCGGTGGAGCGGCTGGCGGCCGAGCGCACCACGCTGATCGTGGCGCACCGGCTGGCCACCGTGAAGAAGGCCGACCGTATCCTCGTTTTCGAGGAGGGGCGCATCGTGGCCGAGGGCAGCCATGACGCGCTGGTGGCGCAGGGCGGGCTTTATGCGCGCCTTGCGCGGCTGCAGTTCACCGACGGCATCGCGGCGGAGTAGCATGGCGCCGGCGGGGATCGATGCCGCCCGGGCCGCCCGGGCCGAGCGGCTGGCGCTGGCGCTTTCGGGTGTCATCGCGGTGGCCATCGCGGTGCTGACGCTGATGCCCGCGCCGTCGCTGCCGGCCGCCCCCGGGGGTGACAAGCTCCATCATTTCGTGGCCTTCGGGGCGCTGGTGCTGCCCGTGGTGGCGGTGCGGCCGCGCCAAGCGCTGTGGGCGGTGCCGGTGGCGATCGGCTATGGCGGGGCGATCGAGCTGATCCAGCCCCATGTCGGCCGGCACGGCGAATGGGCCGATGCGGTGGCGAATGCGCTGGGCGCCTGCATGGGGGCGGCGCTGGGCTGGGGCCTGCACCGGGGCGCCCGGCTCCTGACCGGGCGCTGAGGCGGGCGGCCGGGCGGGCTGCGCAACCTCATGCCAACGGCCGCGGAGGTTGGTCGCATCCCGCATTTCGGGGTGATCGGGTCGGTCGCATTTCCCCTGTGGCGCGCCCGGCCCGGCCGTCGGAGGGGGGCTCTCGAGCCCCCCGCTCGCTGCGCGAGCCCCCCCGAGGATATTTGTGAACAGATGAAGCGAGGGGCGACCCGGCGTGGCCGGTCGGACCTCGTGTCGCACGCATGGGCGGTCGCATTGCAGCGGACCGCCGGCACGGTCAGACCTGTCTGTTTCCGGGGCCGTTGCTCTCAGAACGGGCAGGGTGCGCGAAAACGCTGCGTGCGGCCGCCGTCGGGGTGGCGCAGCTGCAGCGTCTCGGCGTGCAGCATCATCCGCGGATGGTCGCGCGCGGCCCCCGTGGCATAGAAGGGATCGCCGAGGATCGGGTGGCCCAGCGCCAGCATGTGCACCCTCAGCTGGTGGCTGCGCCCGGTCAGCGGGGTCAGCTGCATCCGCGTCTCGTCGCCGTCCCGGCGCAGGACCTTCCAGTCGGTGACGGCGGCGCGGCCGGTGTCGTGACAGACCTTCTGCAGCGGCCGGTTCGGCCAGTCGACGATCAGCGGCAGCTCGATGCGCCCTGCGTCTTCGGCCGGCGTGCCTGCCACCCGGGCGACATAGCGCTTGCCGATCCGGCGTTTCTCGAACTGCAGGCCGAGGTGGCGCTGGGCATGCGGGGTCAGGGCAAAGACCATGACGCCCGAGGTGTCGCGGTCCAGCCGGTGCACCAGCAGTACCTCGGGAAACGGGCCGCGCAGCCGCTCGATCAGGCAGTCGGCCAGATGCGCACCTTTGCCGGGCACGGAGAGAAGCCCCGCGGGCTTGTCGACCACCAGCAGTTCGTGATCGGCGTGCAGCACGGCCAGCGGCGTGTCGGGCGGGGCATAGTCCATGCCGGCGGCATAGGCGAGTTGCCGGGCACAGGCAAATCCCGCGAGGGTGGAGGGCGACACGCGGCCGCGCGCAGGCCCATGGGCGCGGCGCCAGCGCCGGCACCGGCGGACAGACATCGACACGGCCCGCCTTGATCCGCGTCAAGGCGCCGCGGCCCCGTCTTGCGGCACCCTCAAGGTCGGGAGGAGGCCGTGCGCGGGCACCGTGGACGGTGCTGCGCCCCGGACACCCGGTCGCGGCAGACGGGATGACCCTGGACGAGGCACTGCGCGACTTCGTATCCGCACTGCGCGACTACGCCGACGCCTGGGACGACCGACTGCACCGGGCGCCGAACCAC
>SLDT01000136.1 GCA_007125125.1 Gemmatimonadota bacterium
CGGCGGCGAGCGTGAAAATCGCTAACGAACTCGTCGTACACCGAGCGCGTTAGCGATTTTCACTGTATAAGTATGAAAACGACTAACGAGGACTACGTACGAAGAGTTCGTTAGCGATTGTCGCACTTATGCAATGACAAAGACTAACGAGGTCTTCGTACGCTTGGCTCGTTAGCGGTTTTCATGGTCATGGCGCGGCGAGCCACGCATCCCGCACCGCGCAGGTCCCCGGCCGGTCGGAGCCGGCGCCCCATTCCTTCCGAACCCCCTCGGACGGAGCCCGCATCCCACTCCCCCTGAGCCTCCCCGGACGAACCCCGCGTCCCGGCCGGCCGCATCCTTCATGGGAGGTGGAGCAGCGCTGCGCGCCGCCCTGATCCGTCCTGAGCCGCGGGATCGGTTGGGGACGGACCAGGGGCGCGCGCCTCCGCGCGCGCCATCCTTCACTTCGGGAGGGGGCACCGCCAGGGCCGGCCGTGCCCTGCCGGGAACGGGGTAGGTTGAACTTTCGTCGCCGAGGCGATACTCTGGGGAGGACGATGCGCGCCGTGCGTGTCGTGCGCGGCCGTGCCGGTGCGGTGGAAGGGAAGGCGTGACGGCTGCCGCTGCGATCGCCCTCACCTGGAGGCATCCATGAACGATGTGCACCTTCGGACCGCATTCTGCCGGTGGCCCCTCGTTCTGGCGATGGCGCTCCTCACGGGGTGCTTCGGGACCGGAGGGACCGAGGCGGCGGCAAGCCCGGAGGGCAGCACCACCCTGAGTCCGGTGGATGCGTCCGAGGTGGACACCCTGTTCTTCGTGGAGGCGGTTCTGGAGCGGTTCGAGCCGGGGGAGGGGAATGGCCCCGTGGTCGAGATCGTCGATGGTTTCTGGTGCCCGCCCCAGGTGGAGTGCGCGGAGCACCCGCCGAGCCGGGAGCGGATCCGTGGCTGGGCCGAGGAGCAGGGCCTGCGCCTCGTGCCCGCCGACGCTGCTCCCCTTCCATGCACCTGGAACCGGGTGACCGACTCGGAGTGGAGGGGCCGGAGAATGCAGATCCGTCCTCCGGCGCCGGGGGACGGGGGAATATGGCGGATGTGGGTCTCCACGGTGTGTCAGGTGCACGAGACACGGGGATTCCTCTTCGGACTGGGGTACGAGTTCGAGCGCACGGCCGACGGATGGCGTGCCACGGGCCGGGTCGCCAGCATCATCACGTGAGGGGGCGGCACGTCGTTCCGTGGGCGTTGGTCTGCCGGCGGCTGAGTGCCCGGCGCGCATCCGTCGGAATGCCCGGAGTACGTCCGCGTCCCGCTATCGCGAGAGCTCCGGGAACCCCGACGGAGCCTGCCGATGCGCCGTGGCCTGCTCGAACGCGTATGCGAAGCCGAAGAGGGTGCCCTCGCTCCAGGGCCGTCCCACGATCTGAAGCCCTGCCGGGAGCGTTCCGTAGCTGAACCCCATCGGGACGGTGATGGCCGGGAGTCCCGCCGCGGGCACGAGCCCCTGCGAGTTGTCGCCCCGGTACTCCAGGTTCGCGCGGTCGAGGGGCGCAGGCGGGTGGCTCCAGGTCGGAAAGATGAAGGCATCGATTCCGGAGTCGTCCATCGCCGAGACGACGGCGGCGAGGAGGTCCTGGCGGCCGGGGTGCTCCGCGAAGTCCGGACAGGGTGGGTCCGAGTCGCGCGGATGCACGTCGGCCGAGCCGGAGGCGAAGCTGCGCAGGCCGCCGAGGGCGTCCGGGCCGTGCGCTCCGCTCTCGAGGACCTCCACCACGTCGCGGATCGGGGCGCGGTCGCCGAGCGTTTCGAGGTAGCGCGCCATGTCGAAGCGGAAGCGTGGGCAGAAGACGCCGCTCCTCAGGTGTTCGGCCATCCCCGGGATCGACCATCCCTCGACCACCTCGGCTCCGAGGCGTCGAAGCTCCTCGACCGCCTCGAGGAAGAGACGGTGCACCGCGGTGTCGGCGCGTTCGGGGTCGGTGTGCGAGGCGAGGACCGCGAGCCGCTTCCCCGCAAGCGCGTCCGGGTCGAGGAAGGCCGTGTAGTCGGACTCGGCGCGCCCGCGGCCGAGCTCGGTGTACGGGTCGTCCGGGTCGTAGCCGGCCACGACCGAGAAGATCTGCGCCGCGTCTTCGACGGTGCGCGCGAGTGGCCCCGCGATGTCCCGGTCGAAGGAGAGGGGGATCACCCCCTGGCGCGAGGTCAGGCCGATCGTCGAGCGGATTCCCACGAGGGCGGTGTGCGAGGCCGGCCCCCGGATCGAGTTGCCGGTATCGGTGCCGAGCCCCGCCACCCCGAGGCTGGCCGCGACCCCCGAGGCGGTGCCTCCGCTCGAGCCGGCGGGGGTCCGGTCGAGGGCGTAGGCGTTCGCGGTCGTCCCATACGACGACGACACGCTCTGGCGCGGGCTGAAGGCCCACTCGCCCATGTTCGTCTTCGCGAGAACGATCGCGCCGGCCTCGCGTACCCGCCGCACCATGAAGGCATCGCGGGGGGGAAGGCTCCCCGCGAGCGCGATCGAGCCACCCGTCGTCGGGAGATCGTGCGTGTCGAAATTGTCCTTCACGAGGAGGGGCGCGCAGGCGAGCGGGCCGGCGGGCTCTCCCTGCGCCAGCGCCCGGTCGATCGAGTCGGCCACCGCGAGGGCCCGCGGGTTCACCTCCGTGATCGCTCCGAGGCCCGAGGGGGCATCGTACGCCTCGATCCGCGCGAGGTACCCCTCGACGACGAGGCGGCAGCTCGTCCTGCCTTCGAGGACCGCCGCGCGCACCTCGCCGAGCGAGGTCTCGACGAGCTCCATCGGGGCCGGGGCCTGGCCGCGGCAAGTGCCAGGCAGGAGCAGGAAAGCGAGAAGCGCCGGGCCGGACCAGCGAAAGAAGAGTTCCATGGCCCCAGAGTGCACGATCTTCGCCGCCGCGGCAAGCGAAGGATGGCGCGCGCGAGAGCGCGCGCCCCATATCCGTACCAGATCGATCCCGCAGAATGGAACGCAACAGGGCGGCGCGCACCGCCGCTCCACCTCTTGGCGGGTAGGGTGCGAGGGGGCGAGGTGGTGGGTCGTCGGGGTGGGGTGCCGGACAGGTGTCGGTGGGGCCCGGAGCGCGCGGGTTTCCGGGCGCCAGCGTGAAAACGACTAACGAGCTACAGGTACGAAGACCTCGTTAGTCTTTTTCACTGTATAAGTACGACAATCGCTAACGAGCTCCTCGTACGTCGTCCTCGTTAGTCGTTTTCATACTTATACAGTGAATATCGCTAACGAGCTCGGTGTACGAAGGGCGCGTTAGCGATTTTCACGGTCACAGGCGCGCGCGCCGCCCCCGCCCCTCCGCTCCCTCCCGGGCAGTTCGCCCGCGGGTGCCCCCGCGCAGGCCGATGGAGGCGTCGGAAGGCGCTACAGGCGTCCCGGAAGAGGCTCGCACCGGTGCGCCAGACGACCGGGCCGGGTCCCCCACGTCGACACCGGGTCTGGACACGACGGGCACCGTCGTCGTATGATCGGAGAAGGGAGGCGAGTCGCCGCCTCCTCGTGCTCCTGGGGGGGAGCGCTGGTGCAACCAAGCCTGGGAGCGTCCTGTGGCCGCCTTCCTTCGTCAGATCGTGCCCCCCCTCGCGCCCGAGGGTCACCGCCGCCTGCCCCTCGGACTCTTCGCCGCCTTCGTCGCGGCCGGCTGCGTCGCCGTCTCGAGCGGCGCCGAGCCCGAGGCCGACGGGGGCGCACTCAAGGGAGGCGCCGATCCCACACCGGCGCTCGTCGCACCGGCCGCGCCCACCGAAGCCGCGCTCGCGGCAGCCGCCGACCCCCCCCCCCCGCCCGCGACCCCGGCGCTCCACCTTCCGGAGCCCC
>SLDT01000204.1 GCA_007125125.1 Gemmatimonadota bacterium
CGGTCGAAGACCAGGGGCCCCTCCGACAGGTCGACCTCGACGAAGTCCGGAAAGGGGGACTGCCCTGGCGAGGAGCTGATCTCGGCTTCGACCCGGGTGAAGGTCACGCGGTACCCGCTGTAGCGCACCGCCGGCACCTCGACCGTGCCGACTTCGGAGCGCAGGCCCTCCTGCAGGGGAAGCTCGAGTGTCACGAGACCGTCGGTCAGCGCCACCTCCTCGCCCCCATCGAGGAGAGCGAGGGAGAAGGTCACGAGGAGGGTTCCCTCGAGGCCGGCGACCTCGTCCTCGACCGGGTCGGTGGCCGGTGCGGCGGCCGTTGCGGCCGCGAACGCACTCGCGCTCGACCCGGACGCTCCGTCGTCGGCCGCCACGACGACCTCGACCTCGGCCGCACCACCGGCGGTGAGGTTGCCGCAGCCGAAGGCGACGGGAACGAAGGCGGCCAGAAGGAGGAGCCTTCCTCCCGGAAGGCGGGTGGGAGGGCCGGCGGGGCCCGTGGCCGGGCCGGGACGGGGCGCTGTCGGGAGTGCGTGGTCAGCCATCATCGGTTCTTCCGGTTTCGGACGCTTCGGCGTCCAGCTCGGACATCAGGATTTGCAGGGATTCCGCCTCGCGGAGGCAGCCCAGTTCGCGGAAGAGGGCCTCGGCCTCGGCCAGGCGGGCAAGGCCCATCTCGGATTCGCCCCGACCCAGCTCCCAGCGGCCGTACTCGGCCACGGTGCGGGCCCGCTCGAAGCGCGGGAGCTCGTATCGATCCACGAGCCCGAGCGCGTGCTCGAAGAGGACGAAGGCGTCCGGGTTCTGGCGCGCCGAGGCGACCCGCGCGAGCGTTCGATACACCTCGGGGAGCCGCGGGAGCACGCCCCCGGCGATGGCGTTCGCCTCGGCTTCGCGCGCCACCTCCCCCGCCTCGAGGGTGTGGCCTCGTGCGAGGAGGACCTCGGCGAGATTCGCGCCGATCGTGACCTTCGCATCGGGCGTGGTCGCCGCCTCGAGCGCCTTGCGAAAGGCGATCTCGGCCCGGTTCGGGTCGCCCTGGGCCTGCAGGAGTTGCCCCCGCGCATTCAGCAGTACTGCCGCGGCGCCGGCCTCGTTCGGGTCGGGGCAGACGGCCTCGGCGACCTCGAGATGCTCGGTCGCACGGTCGAGCCGTTCGCTCTCTCGCGCGACGATCGAGCGGTTCAGCGCGAGGTGCCAGTGTTCGGACCGCGTCCGGGGAAGGGTGCGCACGACCTCCTCGGCCTCGTCGTAGCGGGCACTGGCCGCCTCCCACCGACCGCGGTCCACCTCGAGGTTTCCGAGGCCGATGAGGGCGGTCGCGTGGAGTTCGGGGCGGCCCCCGTCCCGTGCGAGCGCCCGGAGCGCGCGGTATCGCGTGTCGGCGCTCGCCCAGTCGCCGATCGCGCGGGCGATCCGGGCGCCGGCGAGGTACGTGTCGAGCCGCGTGTCGAGACCGGTCCCGCGCTCGGCCAGGTGGATCGCGGCGGCGATCACGGACTCGGCGCGGAGGGTCCGGCCGCCCTCGCGCTCGGCGGCCGCGACCTCGACCATCGCCCGGACGGCCTCGTCGAGGTCGCCGGCGGAGAGGGCCGAGCCCACCCGGACCGACAGGTCGAAGGCGGACTCGGCGCGCGCGAGGAGCCTTGCCCTGGCCTGACCCACCGCAGCCTCGAGCTCGGCCAGGACGAGCTGCCGGTCCTGCACCGTGAGGAGCTCGCCTGTCCCGGACCAGCGCGCACGGGGATCGGGTCGCGAACGACCCACGAGTTCCTCGAAGAGCTCGTCGAGTTCGGGAAGCTCCGGGAGAAGCCGATGAAGCTCCCCGAGCCTCGGGACTCTGCCAGGATCGGCTGGTTGACTCATGACGCGAAGCTCGAGGCACGCGGGGCACGGATTGCGCACGGCGATCCTGCCGCCCGTACGCGATGATCGGCGAAGGGCGGCAAGCGGCATGCCAGCGCTTGACGGGCGGGCATCACTCACCCCTCACATGGTCGCGCAGCCCGAAGCGATCGATCTTTCGGGCGAGGGTGTTGCGATGGATTCCGAGGATTCCGGCGGCTTCGGTGATCGCGCCGCCCGTGAACTCGAGGACCCGCAGGATGTGGTCCCGCTCCACCTCCTCGAGGCTCGCCGTGGGCGGGTAGCCGTCCGGGCCGGTGTCGCCTCGGGCCGACATGCGAGGAGCCGAGACGCCGATGCGCAGGTCCTCGACGCGAAGCCAGGCCCCGCGGCTCGCGCGCACCCCCTGGTCGAGCACGTTGCGGAGTTCCCGCACATTGCCCGGCCAGCGGTGCGAACGAAGGAGGCGCATCGCCTCACCATCGATCCCCTCGAGCTCGCGTTCGTACACGCCGGCGAAGTGGCGCACGAAATGCGGCACGAGTTCGTCGAGGTCTTCCAGGCGCTCGCGCAGGGGGGGAATGGAAATCCGGGCCGCCGCCAGCCGGTAGTAGAGGTCGTCGCGAAAGGCACCGTCCCGCACCTTCAGCGCGAGGTCCCTGTTCGTCGCGGCCAGGACGCGCACATCGACGCGCACCGGGTGCTCGCCCCCGACACGCTCGAACTCCCCCTGCTCGAGGGCCCGCAGGAGCTTCACCTGAAGCACCGGACTCATGTCCCCGATCTCGTCCAGGAAGAGCGTACCCCCGTCGGCGCGTTCGAACCGACCCCGCTTGCGGCCCACCGCCCCCGTGAAGGCGCCACGTTCGTGCCCGAAGAACTCCGACTCGAGGAGGGTCTCGGGCACGGCCGCGCAGTTGATGGCGATGAAGGGTGCGTCCCGGCGCAGGCTCGTGCGGTGGAGCGCGCGGGCCACGAGTTCCTTCCCCGTCCCGGACTCCCCCGTGATGAGCACCGATGCCGGGCTCGCGCCAACCTCCGCGATCTGCCGGACCACGCCAGCCATGGCGGAGCTCGAACCAACGAGCTCCCCCTCGCCCCCCCCCACGAACCGGGGAAGCCGATCAAGCCGGAGTGGGTTGGTGACCGGAGAGCGACGGCGCAGCTCGCGCGCGAGTTCGTCCCCATCGAGGGGCTCCCGCAGCAGGGGCCCCGAGACGAGCTGCCGGGCCAGGATCGCGCGATCCAGCGAGACCCCGGGCGCGGAGAGGAGCACGGTCTCGGTCCTGCCCTCCTCGTTCAGAACGGCGCGCACGAAGTGCTCGTCCACCCCGTCGATCTCGAGCGAGAGGAGAACCACATCGGGCGGATCACCCCGCAACTCCCGGAGGAAGGCTCCCGGAGCACGAGCCCCGCTCCAGCGGAAACCGGCAGCTCGGGCACCCTCTTCGGCCTGGCCCTCGCCGCTCTCTTCGATCAGTCCCAGCAGCCGTCCGGTCATTCGTTCTCCTTGCTTCGCCCCGGGGCAACCGATCTCGGGGCTTTGGATCGGCTCGCAATGCACCATCCTGGTGCACTCAGAATCTACATGCACCATTTCGCACTGTCACGAGGCTGCCGGCAGGGCGGGTTGCTCGCGCTTGGGCTCATGGGAAAATGCTGCCGCCCCGTGCCTGCAGAAAACGTCCACCTCTCGACCCCTCCTCATCGTTCGCCCCCCCGGGTTCGCAAGCGCCTCTGGCGCGTCCGATCCTGAGAAACATATGTTTTTCGGGGTGTTTCGCGCTCCGACCGCCGTCTCTTCCCCTGTCCCCGGAACCGCGAGGTGACCGGCATGCAGGTTGCTCGATGAGAAGGGGGGGTCAGGTCTCCCCTTCGACCGCGGAAACCAAACTTCGGACTTCGACTGACGAAAAGGAGCTCCAGCATGGTGTTGAGCAAAGCCCTCCGATCCATCCGCCGACCCCAAGCCTTCCGGGGCCCCCGGGCCCCTGGCGCCCTCCTGCTCGCCGGTGTCCTCGTCCTCGCCACGGGGTGCGACTCGATCACCTCCCGCGTCAGTGGCTCCGAGGCCACGGCCATCGTGGTCGGGCAGTTGGGAGAACTCCCCGGCACCGCCGCCTCCGGAGCCGAGTCGGCCGACGAAGCCATGACCGTCGTCCTCGGCGACGTCACCCTCTCGGGGAGCTTCCGTCCCCTTGCCGAGGCAACGGTCGACGCCGAGGGACGCTTCCGGATCCGGGGGGTTCCCGCCGGCCGGACAAACCTCATCGTGAGCGCCCGGACCGGTTCGGGGGCGGAACTCGGACGGGCCGTGCTTCTCGAGGAGACCCGGGGCGGAGAAGAGCATGAGCTTCACCCGATCGACGCCCGGAGCACCCTCCACGCCCGGACCTGGGCCCACATCCAGAGCAGCGGCTCGTCAAGCGCCCCCTGGATGGGCCCCGCCGAACTCGCACTCTTCGTGGACTTCGACCCCGAGCTTGCTGCCGGTCTTTCCGTCTCGCAGGCGGTCATCGCCGCCATCGCCGATGGAGCCCTCTCAGCAGAAGCCGCCCTCACGGCCACCCTTGGCGCCCAGGGGATGGAGTTCGGGGCGGAGGCCCGCAATGCCGCTGTCGCCACCGCCGCGATCGAGCGCGACCGCGCCCGAGCCGGAGGCGCCCCCGCTGCTTCGACCCGTCAGAACTTCGTGACCGCGGCGCTCGCCGAATGGATCGAGGCCGGAGTCGACCCCGAGGCGGCCGCGATCGCGACCGCCGCCGCGGCAACGGCCATCGAGCGTTCCCTCGCAAGCGCCAACGCGTCGGCCCACTTCGCCGTCACCCGCGCCGCCCTCATCCTGAACACCGAGGCCCGCGCGGCAGTCGTCGCCCAGCACCCGGCCACGACCCTCGGTCTCCGGGCCTCGACCCTCTCCATGCTCGGCGAACTGCGGACAGGGATCGGGGCTTCGACCACGATCCAGCAGCTCCGGGCGAGCGTGAGCGACGCGCACGCCGGGGCGGAGGCACAGGTCGTCGCGGCCGCCACCACCTCCCTTCCCGACCTCCCCGGCGACCTTCTCGTGGCACTCGAGGCCGGACTCCGAGAGGGAATGGCACAGAGCCGACTCTGGACTCGCTTCGCGAACGCCACCACACCCTCTGCCCTGGCAGGTGCCGCGGCCGACGCCCGTGGCCAGGTCCATGAACACACCGAGGCCATTCTCGAGATGCTCCCCGCGAACGCCCGTGCCGGCGTCTCGACCGAGGCCACCGCGGCCCTCCTCATCGCCCTGGGGGCGGGCCCGCACATCTGACGCCGCAGCTCCCGACAGACGACGGCGCCGGGGCGGGAGGCCGAGAAAGGCCCTCCCGCCCCGTTTCGACGTGAAGCCGCCGCAACCCTCGAGAGCCTGCTAGCGATCCCCGTTCCCGTCGACGACCGAGGCCCCCGGCCGTCGCCCGGCCGCCGGCCCGCCCTCCCTCAGCTTCTCTTCCTGAGCAAGGAAGGGCACCCCGTCCGTGATCCAGGCGGGCGCCTCCTCACCCTTCAGAAAGTGGTTGAACCACTCAAGACTCCGCCGGTGGTAGTCGAGCTGGTTCGGTCGCCGTGAGAGGGAGTGGTTCTCCCCCTCGTACACGAGCAGCACGAAGTCCTTCCCGGCCCGCCGCGCCGCATTGTAGAACTCGACCCCCTGGTTGAACTCCACCGCGCCGTCTTCCGTCCCGAAGGCCATGAGCAGGGGCGTGTTCATCCGCTGGATGTGGTGCACCGGGCTGTTCGCCACGTAGCTGTCGTAGTCTTCCCAGAAGGGCACTTCCATGCGTCCCTGCGAGATCTCGAAGATCCGCGCATCCGTTCCCCCCGTGTTCCAGTAGAAGGAGAGGTACATCGATACCAGGTTTGTCAGGGGTGCCCCCGCCACCGCCGCAGCGAACCGGTCTGTCTGCGTCACCGCAAAGGTCGTCTGGTACCCCCCCCACGAATGCCCCGTGAGCCCGATCCTCGCCGGGTCGACCATCCCCGTCGCAAGCACCGCATCGAGCGCCGGGTCGATCGCCTCCATGAAGGAGAGGCCGGGGTTCCGGGGCCGGTACACGATGTCGGGCTGGAACACGAAGTACCCGTTCTGCGTGAACACCGTCGTGTTGTAGGCGTTCGTCTCGGAGGGGTTCGACCAGGAGTGCAGCATCTGGGAACGCCGCTCGTACGGGTACACGATCATCGGGTACTGCCGCCCCTCCTCGTAGCCCGCCGGATAGAAGAGCGCACCCTGGAGCCGCTCGCCCCAGCTGTTCTCGTAGTCGATGAGCTCCGCGCGCCCCCAGTGGAAGGTCTCGGCCACATGCTCGTTCACCCCCATCACCCGCCGGGGCGACTCGAAGCGCGCATCCGTCGCGAAGAGGGTCTGCGGCATGTCGTAGCGCTGTTCCACGAAAATGTACCGGTCCGCCTCCTCGGCGCGCGCGATCCGGGCGATCGAGCGATCCCCGAAGACCAGGCGCTCATAGCGCCCCCGCGAGTCCATCCGGGCGTACCCCGACTCCTTCGTCCACTCCCCGTAGAGGGCGAAGTAGAGGTCCTCGCCCGGCTCGTACCCCCCGTCCTCGAAGTTCAGCCGGACGAGGCGGTGTCGCACCTCTTCCTCCGCTCCTGCCGTGATCCGCTCACCCCCGCCCCCCGGCACGACCCGCCACACGTCGTAGCGATCATAGACGAAGACCGCACTCCCGTCCTGCATCCACCCTCCGAGCCCGTAGGCCGGCCGCTGCTCGACCGTGAGATCGTTCTGCTCGTTCACGAAGACCCCGTCGAGGCCCTCGGTCAGGTTGATGCGCTCTCCCCGCTCAAGGTCCCAGGCGTGCCAGTCGACCCCCTCGAAGAAGAGGAGCCAGCGCCCGTCCGGGCTCGCCCCGCTGTACGACTGGATCCGCTCGAGGAGGCGCTCCCTCTCGCCCGTCGCCACGGAGACCCGGTAGAGGTTCCGGAAGACCGGCCCGAACATCCGCTCGACCCCCCAGGGCGCATCGTCCTGGACGAGCGCCCACTCCTCGCCGGGAAGAAGCGCGATCGACTCCCCCTCCACGCGTCCCCCGAGCACCACCGCGGCCCCGGTGCCCAGATCCCAGGCCACGAGTTCCGACGCCCGCCGTGCCTGGTTCGCCCGCAGCCGCTGCTGCGGTACCGGGTCGATGTCGCGGGCATGCCAGATCTCGAGCCCCGGCACGCTGTCGCTGCTCACCGCACGCCGGGAAGAAGGCGTCTCATCCTCCTCATCCTCCGCGGGGGGAGCCGGGTCCCGAGGCACCCCCGCCACGAAGATCCGCCGCCCGTCGTCGGACCAGCGGAGCCCCCGGAAGTCCGTCACCCGGAACTCGGCCCCCTCGCCCGTCGCGAAGGCGCCCTCCAGAGTGACGACCTCGGGTGCGCCCTGCCGGATGTCGCGCCATGCCAGCACCGTCCGGAGGGTGTCGGCCCGCTCCTCATCCACGTCGATGCGGAAGACCGCGAGGTCGGAGGACTCGTCCCGCCAGGTGAGGGCCTCGAAGCGTGCTTCCTCCGAGTGGATGACCCGGAGGGCGCCCGTGGGGGCGTCGTAGAGCCGCACCCCGTTGCCCGCCTGCCCCTCCGCGTCGACGATCATCGCGAGGAGGGGGAGCTCCTCGTGCCAGGAGAAGGTCGCGATGTTCCCAAAGTTCACGTCGACCCCCGTCTCGATGTTCCGGACCACGATGTCGGCCCCGCGGGCGTCGCCATCAGCGGTGCGGTAGCGGCGGAGCGCCATGTAGGGGCCCTCGGGCGCGAAGGACCAGCTCTGGATGTCGGAGCTCCGCCGGAGTTCGCCCGTCGTCAGGTCGACGAGCACGAGGTCGTTGCGGATCGGCCGCCGGTCGCGCTGGAGCCGCTGGCGCTCCGCCTCGTCGGGGCGCACCGAGAGGGCCGCCCAGCGACCGTCGGGCGAGAAGCCCGGCCCCATCCCGTTCGGGATCGTGATGACGGAGTCGCTCTCCAGGTCGTGGATCCGGAGCTCCCCGTCGCCCGCGACCCGGCCCACGCTGACCGCCAGCCAGCGCCCGTCATCGGAGAGGGTCGTCCCCCCGAGTGTCTCGAAGTCGCCGTAGTCGTCCGGGGTGACGTGGCGAAGCCCGTTCGAGGCGGCCTCCTGTGCCGCCACCGGGCCTGCAAGGATGACCAGGAAGGCCGCAAGGAACGCGGTCAGGCGGCGCGGCAGAACCAGCGGGCCGCGCGGGGAGTGATCGAGGGACGAAGATGCTCGAGCCGACATGGGACTCTCCCGCGGTTTCAGGGTACAGAATGGAATTCCCGGCCCACGCCGGGCGACACTGCGGGCATCGTTACCGAAACGTGACACCGAGGGGGTTGTCCCGTCTCCTCGGCGGCGGCACGGTTCGGGTCCGGAATCCGAAGGACACGGAGCCCCTGTCCTTCGCCCACATCTTTCGGAGAGTCTACGTGGAGAAGTCGGCCCAGAGCAAGGAGGAGGTTCCTCGCGACCCCGGGTTTGCGCCGGACGACCCGCGTCGGTTCATCAACCGGGAGCTCTCCTGGCTTGCCTTCAACGAGCGGGTGCTCGAGGAGGCGCACAACGAGCGCCACCCCCTCCTCGAGCGCCTCCGCTTCCTCGCCATCTCCGCGAGCAACCTGGACGAGTTCTACATGGTGCGGGTCGCGGGGCTGAAGGCCCAGATCCGGGGTGACGTGACCCGACGGAGCCAGGAGGGGCTCTCGCCACGCGAGCAGTTGGCCGCGATCGCGAAACGCACGGAACGCCTCATGCAGGCCCAGCAGGAGGGCTGGCATGCCCTCCACGACCTCCTCCGTGACGAGGGGATCTCCGTCTGCGACCCCGCAGAGCTCACGGACGAGGACCGGATCTGGCTCGCCGACTACTTCCGGGACCAGCTCTTTCCCGTCCTGACTCCGCTCGCCGCCGACCCGGCCCACCCCTTCCCCTTCATTCCGAATCTGGGCTACTCGATGGCGCTCACCCTGAACGGTGGCGACGACGGAAGTCCGATGAACGCCCTCCTCCCGGTCCCGAGCCAGGTCCCCCGCTTCATCCGGATCCCGGACCGCGGTGACGAGATCCGTTTCCTCCGCGTCGAGGAGCTGCTCGGGATGCATTTCGAGCGCCTCTTTCCGGGGTTCGAACTCAAGGAGGTGGCCTATTTCCGCGTGATCCGGGACTCCGATGTCGAGATCGAGGAAGAAGCCGAAGACCTCATGCAGGAGTTCGAGTCCGCTCTCCAGCGGCGGCGCCGCGGGACCGTGATCCACCTGCGGGTCTCGACCGGGCTCTCGCCCGGGCTGCGTGCCTTTCTGATGAACGAGCTCGGGGTGGCGCCGGACGACGTCTTCGAGGCCGGCGACCTCCTCGGCCTCGCCGACCTCGAGGAGCTCATCGTCGAGGAGCGACCCGAGCTCCGCTTTACCGAGTTCATTCCCCGGTTCCCCGAGAGGATCCGGGACTTCGGGGGCGACTGCATGGCAGCGGTCCGACGCAAGGACATCCTCGTGCACCATCCCTACGAGAGCTTCGACGTGGTGCTCCAGTTCCTGCGGCAGGCGGCCGCCGACCCCGACGTCGTGGCCATCAAGCAGACCCTGTACCGAACCTCGGACGACTCCCCCGTCGTGCACGCCCTCATCGAGGCCGCCCGCGCGGGCAAGAACGTGACCGCACTCGTCGAACTCAAGGCCCGCTTCGACGAGGAGGCGAATCTTCGCTTCGCGCGGAACATGGAGCGGGCCGGGGTCCATGTCGTCTTCGGTTTCATCGAACTCAAGACCCATGCGAAGCTGTCGCTCGTGGTCCGGCGCGAGCCCGAGGGGCTCCGCACCTATGCGCACTTCGGCACCGGAAACTACCACCCGCTCACGGCGCGCATCTACACGGATCTTTCGTTCTTCACCTGCGACCCCGATCTGGGGCACGACGCCGCCCGCGTCTTCAACTTCCTCACCGGCTATGCCCACCCCGAGGCAATGAAGAAGCTCGCCGTCGCCCCCTTCGACCTGCGCGAACGCTTCGAGTCACTCGTCGATGCCGAGATCCGCAATGCTCGGGCCGGGCGTCCCGCCGCGATCTGGGCCAAGATGAACCAGCTCGTCGACGGCCCCCTCATCGACCGTCTCTACCACGCCTCGCAGGAAGGGGTCGAGATCGACCTCATCGTCCGTGGTATCTGCTGTCTTCGCCCCGGGGTGCCGGGACTCTCGGAGCGAATCCGGGTGCGGAGCATCGTCGGTCGCTACCTCGAGCATTCGCGCATCTACGCCTTCGCGAACGGAAAGAGTCTTCCATCCCGACGCGCGCTCGTCTTCCTCTCCTCGGCTGACCTCATGCCCCGCAACCTCGACCGCCGCGTCGAGTTCCTCGTTCCGATCGAGAACCGGACCGTCCACCGGCAGGTCCTGAACCAGATCCTGATCGCGAACCTGAAGGACGACCTCCAGAGCTGGACGATGCTCCCCGACGGGAGCTACCGACGGGTCACCCCGGGACCCGTCCCCTTCTCGGCGCACGACTACTTCATGACGAACCCCTCCCTCTCGGGAAGGGGGAGCGCACTGAAGGCCGGCCTCGACATCCCGCGACTGAGCCTGGCGTAGCAGTAGCGGCTTGCCCGGCGGTCCCGCTCGCCGCTACCGTGGAGCGATCGCCGGTCGGCAATGACCGGCGCGCGCCCACTCCAGCCCCCGTCCCACGTGCTCAAGTCGCTCGGTGCCCAGCTCGCCCTCCTGGTCGGCGAGCGCGAGATGCGGATGAACCTCTCCGCCCTCTTCAAGTACCTGGCCTTCCTCTTCCTGGTCGTCCTCGGCTTCTCCCTGGTCTTCCAGGTCCTCATGGTCCGCTACGAGGGGCAGGAGCATTCCTTCATCGCGGGGCTCTACTGGACTCTCGTGACGATGTCGACCCTCGGCTACGGAGACATCGCCTTCGAGACCGACGTCGGGCGCGCCTACAGCCTCCTCGTGCTGGTCTCCGGGGTCGTGCTCCTCCTGGTCGTACTCCCCTTCATCTTCATCCGCTACTTCTATGCCCCCTGGCTCGAAGCGCAGGTGCGCACGCGAGCCCCTCGAAGCGCGAGCCCGGAAACGGCCCAACACGTGATCATCGCGGACATCGATCCGATCGCCCCCGGGCTGATCGAGCACCTCGAGGCCCATGACATTCCCTATCTCGTCCTCGTAGACGACGCGGAGCGGGCCGCCCGACTCCACGGCGAGGGACTCTCCGTCATGTTCGGCGAGCGGGACTCTCGGGAGACCTATGTGCGAGCCAATGCGCCCGATGCCCGCCTGGTCGTTGCGAACATGGAAGACGTGGAGAACACGAATGTAATCCTCACCGTGCGGGAGGTGGCCCCGGACACCCCGATCGCTGCGATTGCGTCGTCCGAAGACGCCGTCGACATCATGGAGCTGGCCGGGGCCACGCACGTGCTTCCCCTTCGCCGCCAGCTGGGGGAGCAACTCGCGAATCGCATCAATGCAGGCCATGCCGAGACCCACGTGATCGGCCGCTTCCGGGACCTCGTCATTGCGGAATTCGCCGTCCTGAACACACCCCTCGCCGGGAAGACGATCCGCGAGGCACAGCTTCGTGAAACGCTCGGCCTCAGCATCGTTGCCGTCTGGCAGCAGGCCCGGCTTCGTCCCGCCGCTCCGGATCTGCACCTCTCCGATCAGTGTATTGTGGTCGTGATCGGCACCGAGGAGCAGATGCGCGAGATGGATGAGCTCCTCTACATCTATGACACGAACTGGAACCCCGTCCTCGTCATCGGCGGGGGAAAGGTCGGACGGGCAGCGACTCGCGCCCTGCGAAAGCGAGGGGTCACAGTTCATCTCATCGAGCGAAACCGTGCGCTGGCCGAGCGCTGGGCCGAGGTACCGGATCGGATGCTGGTCGGGGACGCCGCGAACCGGCAGCTCCTGGAGGAGGCCGGAATCGGCGATGCACCGGCCGTCGTGCTGACGACGAACGACGACGCCATGAATGTGTTCCTTGCGGTGTACTGTCGGAAGCTGAACCCCAGCCTCCGCATCGTGAGCCGGATCACCCACGATCGCAACATCGAGTCGATCCAGAGGGCGGGGGCAGATCTGGTGATGAGCTATTCCGGGCTCGGGACCGCCCTCCTTACCTCGCTCGCCCGAGGCCGCCGGCTCGTGTCGCTCGGCGAGGGCATCGAACTGCTGGAGGAGCCCGTGCCCTCCGACCTCGAGGGGAAGACCCTGGCCCAGAGCGAGATCGGACAGCGCACAGGCCTGAACGTGATCGCGATCGAGTCTGCCGCCGGCCACCTGCACGCGACCCCCCGCGCCCAGCAGGAGCTTCCCTCCGGCGGGCGGCTGTACATGATCGGCTCCGTCGAGCAGCACCAGGCCTTTCGCGAGGCCTTCCCCGAGAAGGAGGGGCGCTGAACCGCGCCACCCGCCACCCGATGAGTCCCCGCGTCCGCCCCTCCGCTCGCCTGGCCACGTCCTCGATCCGTGCGGCCCTCCTCGGACTGCTCCTCCCTGCCGTGCTTGCCTCACCCACCGCCGCGGAAGCCCAGGAGCCACCCTTCGCCGCCCTCGAGCCCGCGCCGGCCGACACCGAGCTCTGGGGCGCGGCCGCCCTCAACCGGATGCTTGCCGAGCGCGACTACGCGGGGCTCCTCGTCCTCACCGCGCTCTCGAGCCTCCTCTCCGATCCGGCGCCCCTCGCAGGGGATGGCGCCGACCCCCTCGCCGAGCGGCTCGACGAGGCACTCGCCCTCGCCGAGCGGATGCAGCGGCTCCGCGCCGGCCCCACGGCGCTCGCCGGGTGCGCAGGGCAGGACGACGCGGTCGCCGGGATCCTCTGCTCCCTCGAGCAGCTCGCCCCCGGCGCCTCCCTCGCCTCGGCGCGGGCGCTCACCGACGAGGGCACGCGGCTCGTGGCGAGCCTCACCGCCGCCCGCGACTCCGTCGCCCGCGGCCTCGGGCGCGAGGTCGAGCTCGGCGCGGCCTCCGTCCTCGTACCCTTCCACCGGGTATCGGCCGACGCCCTCGACGAGGTGCGCGAGCTCCGGCGGGGGCTCGACGCCCTCTCCGACGAGGGGCGAAGCACCCTGGACCGGCTCCTCGGCGAGGTGACCGGGTTCTCGCCCGAGGCACGCGCCGACGAGCTCCTTGGCTCGCTCCCGGGTCTGGGCGAGCTCCTCGAGCGGCACCCCCTTCCCTCGCGCGCCCGGGAGATCGGCGGCTCCCTCGACGACGTGGTCGGGGAGTACCGGGCCTTCCTCGACCGTGCGAGGGAGCCGCTCGCCGCCGGCCCGGGCGCCCTCGTCGATGCCGCGGCCGAGCGGGCCTGGGTCCATCTCGCCGCCCGCTCCGCCGAGCTCGCGGGGGGGCAGAGCCACCTCGTCGAGCGGATCCGGACCCTCGGGAATGCGGCCGTCGAGCTCAGGCAGTCGTCGTCGCTCCTCCAGACCGGGCTCGCCGCCGGGCGCGAGGCCGCGACCCTCGCCCTCGGGGGGCAGCTCATCGGGGTCGCGGCGGGGCTGACCGCCTACTTCGCGGGGCACCCGGTCGGGCTCGGCCCGGGAGCGGCCGAGGAGGTCCGGGCGATCCGGGATGCGCTCGAGGCCACCCGCTCCGAGATGGGCGAGGGCTTCGCGGCGATCGACCGGCGCCTCGACGAGACCCTCGACCTCGTGACGAACCGCCTCGACCGCCTCGAGACCCTCGTTGCGAGCGAGGGGGCCCGAACCCGGGAGGAGCTCCAGGCGCTGCACCTCGAGGTCCGCGAGCTGGGGGAGCGCTTCGATCGCCTCGAGGAGACCCTTCGCTCCTACGTCGAGGCCGGCTTCGACCGGGACTTCAACCGGACCCTGATCGTCTGCCTGGAGCACCGCGAACGGCACCTCCCCCCCTTCGACCGGATGGATTACCCGACCTTTGCCGGGTGCCTGGCCGACTTCCGCGCCCGGGCCGAACGGGACGCCCGCGATGCCCTCCTCACGGACCGGGCCACGCAGGTCGACGACGCCTCGCTCCAGGGGGCGCTCGCGGACCACTCCTTCCGGAACCTCGCGCGGCGGCTCCCCCTCCTGGAGCGGGCGGCGGCGGCGCGCTTCGGTTACGGCGCGATGCAGGGGCGACGCGAGCTCGCGAACCCGATCGAGTGGGCGATGGCCTCGCAGGCGTACCTGACGATGCTCTCGGACTGGCCGGAGCACGCGGGGGCCGTGGCGCCGGGCGACCTCGAGGCGATGCGGCTCGCGGGGATCGACGTGCGCAACGCCCTGCAGGCGATCACCATCGATCCGGTCTCGGGTGCCGAGGGCCGTCTCCTCCTCGACGTGCTCGGATACCACCGGACCCATGCGCGGCGCCTCGTCTCGGAGGCCGACCTCCTGGCAACGCGGCACCAGCAGGCCGAGCTGCGTCGGGTGCCGCGCAGCGCGATTGCCTCGCGGATCCTTCCTCCTGCCGGCTCGGGGCTCGGGGAGCTCGAGGTGCCCGCGTTCATCGCCGGGGCGATCCCGGCCGAGGTGCGCACCGCCGGGGTCCTCGCCCTCGGCGAAGCGGTGCTCTCGTACCGGCTCGCAACCGTCGAGCGGGCCGAGCGGGAGCGCTTCCGGCGACGCTGGGTCCTCTTCGGGAAGCGGCACGACCGGATCACCTGGAGCCGGACCTCGATCGAGGTCGAGCTCCGCTTCGGCGGGGGCGAACCGATCGGCACCTGGGGTGCGGAGGGGGAGTGGGTCCTGACCCGGATCGAGGAGATGGCGGGGGGCGAGGAGAGCGAGCAGGTGCGCTCGGTGGAGCACTTCGTGCCCGATCCGGCCCGGCGCTTCGTGCGCGAGGAGTGGCCGGCGCTCCGCGACGACGAGGAGCGCTGGCGGGCCCGGGGGGTCCCGGCCGGGGTCGTGGCGCGGCTCGAGGGAGAGATCGAGGCGGAACTCCGGCGCCATGCCTCCGCGGCGCTCGACGATGTGTTCCGGGCCGTCTGCTCGCCCGACGACGACCCGGCCCTCGCGGCGGGAGCGGACCGGAACTCGGTCATCGCGATCCGGGAGGCACTGCGCGCGATGGGGGCGTCGCGCGCGCTCCTGCGGGGATACGTGGGGCTCGGGCTTCCGCAGGTGGTCGACGGGGAGGCGGGGGAGCCGGGCGAGGCGCTCCTGGCCGGGCTGCACGGGACCGACGCACTCCTGGACCGGGACGGGCTCTGCGGGGCGGTCGAGGCGGGGGAGAGCCCGCTCCGCCTCGTCTGGCTCGACGAGGAGCCCCTCCGGCGCGCCGAGGCGCTCGAGGGGTCGATCGGACAGACGCTGGAGGCGCTTCCCGCCCATCGGCGCGGCTTCCCGATGATCGATGTGACCCTCGATCGCCTGGAGACCGCGGTACGGCTCCAGCGCCTCCGGGCCGACCTGGTGCGGCGGGGGAGCTGAGGGCGGGCGAACGGGCGCAACGGGCGCGGAGCCCCGGTCGGTGGGCCGTGCCCGGCCTGCCCTCCGGCTGGCGCGGCGGGCACGCTCCCCGTATTGTCAGCCTCGGTGCCTTCCCGAACAGACCCTGCAAGCCCCAGCCGGACCCCGCATGATCGCCGAGCCCGTCCGCCCCACCACTCCGACCTCCCGCTTCGCTCGCGCTGCCCGTCGGGTTCGATCCGGCCCTCGGACGATCGCAGCCTTCGCGATCGGCACCCTCGCCCTCGCAGCCGCCGGCTGCAGCGACTCGCCCACCGAGCCCCCCTTCCCCGTCGAGGGCACCTGGGTGGCGATCTCGTTGAACGGAGGGCCACTTCCCGCCCTCATGGTCCCGAATCCGGATCCGGACTGCCAGGGGATCTACCTGGTCGGGATCGAGCTCGTCTTCGAGGAGGCCTCCGTGCAGATGTTCCAGGACCGCGAGGACTGGTGCCACCCCCTCGTAATGCCGGTTCCGGTGACGAGCATTGGGGTCTGGGAACAGCGGGGTGGGCGCATCCTCGTCTGGTCGCCCCCGAACCAGACGATCGGTGACGCCGTGCCCTTCGAGATCAGGGGCGAGGAGCTCGAGTGGACCTTCACCTTCACCGTCGGCGGGGCCGAGCACGTCTCGGTGGTCCGGCTCGAGAAGGTCTCGGGACCGGGCGACGACTTCGGAGCGGGGGGAGCATCGGGGGCGCTCCTCGAGCGGGGCGTCGGCGAGCTTCCGGCCACGGGTGGCGGCGCCCGGCCCGAGGGAATGCCGGTCGTCCCCTTCTCGAACCGCGCCGAGGGTTGGAGGTAGCCCGGACGCGCACCGTCGACCAACCCCGATCCACCGATCAAACTCACCGCGGCACGTCGAAGACCCCGTTGCTCACCACGACAGTGTCGATCGCGGTGTGGCTTCCGGGCGACTGCGGGAGAACGCCGCTGAAGGTGCCGACCGCGCGGGTCGCCGATGCGCTCGTGATCGTCACCTGACCCGTGCCGATCGACGAGACGCCCCCCCACACCCCGGTGCCGTCGCGCCGGATGAGGTGGATCGTGACGATCGGATCCGAGTCGTGCAGCGCGTACGTTCCCGGACCCGTGAAGCCGCGCACCTGGACCGAGATGCGCCATTCGTCGTCGTCGCCGACGAAGTTGATCCGGTCCTGGAAGTAGGTCGTCGTCACCTCCTCGGCGGACCACGCCATCCCCCCGATCAGGGCGGTCACCGTACCGTGGTCCGCTCCGGGGTCGCTGTCATCGTCGGGGCCCGACGGGCTGTCGCTCCCGCACCCGGCCCCGGCGAAGACCAGGCCGAGGCCGAGCGCGAGCGCAAGCGAGAGACGGGAGCCCCCGGGGGAGCAGGGGCGGCACGAGGGGGTGCGGGAAGGGACCATGGAGACCTCCATGAGGGGGGGGTAACGAGGCGAGGGGGGGCCAAGCTACGCCCGGCGATCGGCATCTGCAAACCGGGCCGACCCCCTTGTTGCCCTCCCCGACACCCGCTCGTAGCTTGAAGCACGCTCGGGGTCGTTCGTCGCCCACTCCCGGATCGACCGCGCCCCGCCACCCACACCGGAGGCACGCATGGACCGAATCCCTCGTCTGATCCGGGGCCTGATCCCCCTCACCCTCATCGCCGCCGCAGGGACGGGCTTCGATGCGGAGCCCCCGACCCCCCTCCCCGGCGCTCTCGAAGCCGAACTCCGCGGTTGCCCGGACCTCCGGCACCAGTTCCCCGAGGGCACGCCCCGGCATGCCATCGTCCTGAACGGCGAACTCCACTGGTCGGGCGACGACATGGACGATGCGGGGATCGCGAACCCCCTGGACGACTCCTTCGACGACATCGTCAGCGTCCGGATCCTCTGCCCGCCCTTCGTCCGGACCTCCTTCGACATCGTCGTCTGGCATGCCTCGATCGTCATCTACACCGCCGAGAGCGGAGTGCAGGGCGTCCGGGACGACCTCCGCGCCCTCCACGCGGCCCAGTCGGCGCACCGCGCCCTGACCGGCGAGTGGGCCCGAAGCCTCGAGGAGCTGGGCTGGGAGGAAGGCTCACCGGGCGTCTCCATCCGCTTCGAGGACCAACCCCCCGACGCCCGGGGCTGGCGCGCCGTCGCCACCCACCCCGCGTACATCCAGAGCTGCGCCATCGGCGCCGGCTTCGGTGCGAACCCCTCGGAGGACTTCGATCCGGACACCCCCTACTGTCGCTACCTCGAGCAGCGCGTGACCCTCGCCCCGACGATGGAGGTGCAGCCATGATGGGACTTCCCCTGATCGCGCTGATGCTCGTCGCCCCGGCCGAGATGAAGTGCTCGAACCACTCCGGGGTGCAGATGCCCGGCTACGCGGCGAACCAACCGGTGATCGTCGTCGATGGTGTCATCGTGGACGAGTCGGCCCCGAGGTTGGGCACCGACGGCGCCATGGAGCTCGAGTCGTTGACGATCACCTGCTGGCACCCGGAGCGGGACGCCTTCGCACGGGACGGAGCCCCCGTGGTCTACGCCCTGTCGAGGCACCTCGTCGTCTCGACCCGGGCTCCCCTCCTCCAGCTCATCGAGGCGCAGGAGGCCTTCCGCTCCCGCCACGCCCGCTACGCCGGCGACCTCGCGTCGCTCGAGGACTACGGCCTCGCCCCGGAGGTCGCCCTGGCCTTCGAGGTGACGGATTCCGGGTGGAAGGCTTCGACGCCCCCGGGCGACGTCGCCTACCGCTGCAGCGCGACCGAGGCATCCGCCGGCGTCCTCCGCGATGACGGTGAACCGAAACTCGACTGCGAGCCGGTCGACACCCTCGCCCTGCGTGCCCTCCGGGAGCTCCACGACGCCGGAGGGTGAGGCGCGTTGGGGACAGGACGGGTGGCGCCGTGCCGGGGACGCTGAACCAGGCGAGGTGCCTTCCTCCCTTCGCACCATTGTGTGACAATGCACGCATGGACACGACGATCCGCAATCTGAAGGAAGCGAACGGCTGAGCGAAGGGGTGGATGCCGTGGTCTACGGGACCGGATCGACCGAGCCGTGATCGTCCGGGAGTCGAATTTCCTCTCCGGCCATGGCGACCCCGAGGTGGTTCCTTTCCTACCGCCCCGGAGGCTGCGGAGCCGGTGAGGCTGGGGTCTTATCCGCCTTCGGCGTCAGCGCGGGACGCGACCCCTTCCCCGGCCTCCGCCTCGAGCTCCCTCCAGTGCTCCGAGAACCAGTTCATGACGGGGGAGCCCGTCAGGCCGTGGGCGACGATGGAGACCAGGACCACGAATCCCACCAGCGCCCAGAGCATCTCCGCGCCGTCGAAGGTCTCCCGGTTCAGGGCGTAGGCCAGGTAGTAGAAGGAGCCGATCCCGCGGATCCCGAAGAAGCTGAGGGCGAGTCGTTCCTGGAAGGGCACCCTGGAAAAGGGAAAGGCCACCAACCCGAAGAGGGGACGCACCAGGAAGAGGACGGCGAGCCCCGCCAGGGCGGCGCTCAGGGTCAGCGGAGCCAGCAGCCCCCCGGCGATGGCGCCGCCGAAGAGGAAGAGGACGACGACCCGGAGGAGCTGCTCGGTCTCCTCCACGAAGTCGTGGAGCTCCTCGTGGTACTTCCGGGCCCACTCCAGGTGACGCATGAGCAGGGGGGTCACGAAGACGGAGATGAAGCCGTATCCCCCCAGGGCCTCGGTGACGCCGTAGACCAGGAGGGTGATGGCCAGGGCCACGAAACCGGTGCGCCTGTGGGCGAAGGCCCGCTCGGCGGGAAGGTGGAAGAGGAGGTAGGTGAGGCCGTATCCGGCGGCCACCCCCACACCCACTCCCATCCCGATCCGGTAGAGGACGTCCACGAGGATCCAGTCCCCCAGCCACCCGGCCGGTGCCAGCCCCACCGCGGCCACGGCGATGGCCAGGTTCGTGAAGGGGAAGGCCAGCCCGTCGTTCAGCCCCGACTCCGAGGTGAGGCCGAAGCGGACCTCGTCTTCCCTTCCCTTGTGGGGAGCCCCACCTGCACGTCCTCCGCGAGCACGGGATCGGTGGGAGCCATGACGGCACCCAGGAGAAGGGCCGAGGCCGGTGCCAGCCCCACTGCCCACCACCCCAGGAAGGCGACCCCGGCGATGGTGAGGGGCATGGTGACGGCCAGAAGGCGCCAGGTGGTGGCCCAGCTCCGGAGCCCCACCCTCCGATCCAGCTTCAGCCCGGTGATCATCAGGGCGATGATGACGATGAGCTCGGAGAGGCGTTCCGCCGCAACGTTCCAGACCATGGGATCCGGGTCCGGGAGGTCGAAGAGTGCGAAGACGAGCGCCCCGAGCCCCACGTAGACCATGGCGGGAGAGAGGGGGAGGCGCCCCAACTGTCGGGGGAGCCACCCGGCGGCCAGGAAGAGCAGGCCGAAGAGAATGAAGAGGAGGTCCACCGGAGGCTCAGGGCCGGGGAAGTCCATGGAGGTCCGCCTGGGGTGGAGGGGGCTGAGGTCGAGAAGCGGGCGGAAAGCTTACGAGGCTTCGCCCCGAGCCGACAGGGTGCGCGGCCTGGTCCGACGAAGGGCATTCGGCGGCGGCCCTGCCTCCGAGCTTGTGCAGTCGGATTAGTACAAGCCGCGGGGTCGGGGTGGCTCAGGCTTGTGCAGTCGGACTGGTACAAGACTGCGGCCACTCCGCCTCATCCTCAGCGCCCTCCCCCGCCCTGCTGGGCGTCGTCGACGTACTGCCAGCGCCCGGTCCCGAGGAGCCGGAGCGCCTCCTCGACCGCGGCCCGCAGCTCGCGGTCTTCCCCGCGGAGCTGGTCCTCGGGGGTGTTCCGCACCCAGATGTCCGGCGGGACCCCGTAGTTCTCGAGGTTCACCCCGAAGTTGTAGGGCTGCTCGGGATCGTAGCTCACGACCCGCACCCGCGGGATCCGCACCGACCCCCCGTCCTTCAGGGCGAACTGGCTCGCCGAGACGACGGCCCCGTTCGTCGGCGTTCCCACGAGGGTCCCGAGCTCGAGGTGGCGGAAGGCATGCGGGACCATCTCCGCGTTCGAGCCGGAGCGCCAGTTGTGCATCATCACCTGCGGCCCGAAAATGACCTGGTGGGGCCTCCGCCCGGTGTGGGGCGAGCCGGTTCGGGTCCAGGTGTACTGGTAGGGACGCCGCTGCAGGATGTCCATGAGCTGCTGGTCGATGTTCCCTCCCCCGTTGAAGCGGACATCGATGATGATCCCCTGCCGGTGGAAGTTCTCGTCGAGCTCCTGCTCGAACTGGGAGAGGGAGGCCTGGTTCATCGAGCGGATGTGGGCGTAGTAGATGCGCCCGTCGGTCTCCCGATCCACGAACTCCCGGTTCCGCTCGACCCAGTCCTCGTAGGCCCCCGCCGAGAGGTTCGGGGTGGTCCGGATCCGCAGGTCGCGCCGGTTCTCGCCCCCCGGAGCGTCCGCCACGGTCACCGTCACGTACTCGTTCAGGAGCCCGTTCAGGAGGGGCCAGTAGTTCTCCGTGGCCGAGAGCGGGGTCCCGTTCAGCGCCAGGACCACGTGGCCCTCCTCGAGGTCGAGCCAGGGGCGGTCAGCGGGACCGTCACGCACGATGTGCGTCACCCGGAGCACACCCCCCTCCGGCTCCATCTCGAAGCCGAGGTTCCGCGAGCGGAACCCGCCGGAGCCACCCCCGCCCCCGCCCGAGGGGGCCGAGATCCCGGAGTGGCTCGAGGGGACCTCGTGGAGCATCTCCCCGGCGAGGTCGTAGAAGTCGGCGGTCTCGGCGATCCGGTCGACCATGGGCTCGTAGCGCGCCCGCACCGTCTGCCAGTCGAGGCCGAACATCTCTTCCTCGACGTAGCTGTACTTCCAGTAGCGGTAGAACTCGTCGAACATCTGCCGCCACTCCTCCTGCTTGTCGACGGTGAAGGCGAGCTGGAAGCTCACCTGCGACCGGTTCCGGTTCTGGAGCACCATCCGCTGGATCGCGTTCCCGTCCCGGTAGAAGACCATCCGCCCATCGGCCGTCACCCGGAGCGACTGGAAGGCGCCCTCGGCCAGGCGGCGCGCATTGCGGCCATCGATGTCCATCTGGTGGAGCCCCCGCGAGGAGCCCGAGCCGGCCACGTAGTAGATGCTCCGCCCGTCGTTCGACAGGAAGAAGGAGGCCACGGCATCATCGCCGGAGCTGAGCTGCAGCGCACGGCGCCCGATGTCGGTGAGATCCGGGATCCGTGCGGGCGCCCCGGCCCGCTCCCCTCCGCGGGCGGGCTGCGCGGCGTCGGTGCCTTCTTCCCGATCGGCGTCGGTGGTGTCGCGCGCGGCCTGGCCCCCGCCCTGCCGGCGGCGCTCGCGCACGAGGGGATCGTCCGGGTCCTCGGTGGGGCGATCGAGGGTCACGGAGTAGATCTGCGTGCCGTCGCTCCCGCGGTTCGAGAGAAAGACGAGCCGGTCACCCTCGGGGGTGAGCACGCCGCCCGAGTTGCGCGAGGGGTGGTCGGTGAGGTTGTACTCGGTCCCGCTCGCCACCTCGAGGAGGTACACGTCCACATTCTGGAAGTCGTCGCTCCGGTGGTAGACGATCCAGTCCCCGTCGCGCGAGGTGTGGGTGAGGTTCACCCCTCCGGCCCGGTTCGAGACGAGGTGCTCGGGCTGCCCCCCGGCGGGGCGCACGCGATGGAGCGAGGTCTCGGCGCTGAAGTAGATGCGCTCGGAGTCGGGTGACCAGCGCTCGAGCGACTTGAAGCCGGTCGTCGTCGTGAGGCGCCGGCGTTCGCCCGTCTCGAGGGTGTGGAGCCAGACCTCCTGCTCCCCGCTCTCGTCCGAGATGTAGGCGAGGTGCTTCCCGTCGGGCGAGTACATCGGACCCGACTGGCGCCACCCGGATTCCGTGATCCGGCTCCGCTCCCCGACCCCCTCCTCGGTGGGCACGACGAAGATCTCGCCGCGGAAGTCGACCGCCATGTAGCTCCCGTCGGGCGAGGGGTCGAAGCTGCCGGCCTGGTTCGAGACGGAGACGAACTCGATCGGGTTCGCGCGCTGCACCCAGCTCAGGTCGACCGGCACCCGCCGCGACTCGCCCGTCGCCACCTCGTGGATCCAGAGGTCGAAGTCGTTCAGGTAGACGATCCGGCTCCCGTCGGGCGAGATCGAGGGGAACCGCACCCCGCCCCGGTCGTGCCGGGTGACCTGCTCGGCCTCGCCTCCGTCGGGCGCGATGCGCCAGAGGTTGAAGGTCCCGTCGCGCTCGGACTTGAAGTAGACGAGCCCGTCCTCGGCGAACATGGGAAAGGCGTCATGGACATGGCGCTGCGACTCCTCGAGCACCGTGTTCGTCAACTGGAGGAAGGCAGGCGTGTCCCCATCCTCCTCCCCGGCCCGCAGATCGGCCACCCATACCGTGGCGGCCGCACTCCCCCGGTAGTGACGCTTCGGGTCGGGGTAGCGCACGGGGTTGAAGGCGAAGTGCCGGCCATCGGGCGAGTAGGTGCCGGTGACGGCGGCGCCGAGAGGCATGCGCAGGGGGAGGTCGCCCTCTACCGAGACGGAGTAGAGCTGGCTCTCCCACATGAGGGAGCCGCGCCCCGAGGTGAAGACGACGCGGCGCGAGTCGGGGGTCCAGGTGACGACGTCATCGCCCCCGGAGTAGAAGGTGAGCTGGCGCGCCTCGCCCCCCTCGGCGGGCATGATGAAGACGTCGTTGTTCCCCATCCGGTTGCTCGTGAAGGCGATCCAGCGCCCGTCGGGGCTGAAGCGCGGGCTCGAGTCGCGCGCCTCGTGGTGGGTGAGGCGGCGGGGGTTCGCCCCGTCGGCGTCGACGAGCCAGAGGTCGCCCCGGAAGGTGAAGACGACCCGGTCGCCCTGGATGTGCGGATCGCGCGCGAAGCCGATCCGGGGATCGTCCCGGTCGGGGGCCGCTTCGGGGGCCGCGGCGACCGCCGGCGTGGCGCCGGTCGGGGTGGCGTGGGCAGAGGTGGCAAGGGTGGGGGGCGCGACCAGGAAGGCCGCCACGATCGAGAGGGGCACGAGGCGCAGCATGGGACTCACTCCTGCCGGTGTCCGGCACGGGTGGGCCCGCGACCGGGACGCCCGCCGGCGCCCCCGTCCCGGACCTGAACGACGTTGGGGCATCCTACGCGCGCGCGGACCGCGCGGCAAGCGGAAGGGGATATGGATGCGGGCGGGCTGGGGCCGGGCGGGGTTGCGTGCCCCGGACGGGGGCTCTACGTTGGCGCCTTCTTCCCGACCGACAGGTGGCCCCCGGTGGAACCCTTCGTCCCGCGGACGTCAGGGTGCGCGGAGCCGGCCCCGCGGGCGGGGTGTCCTGGTCCCGAACGAGAGCGGATGTGACGAGGATCGAACGAATGACGGGGTGGCGGATCGTGCTGCTGGGGCTGATCCTCCTCGTGCCCCTGGGCTGCCGGAGCGGCGCCACGGCGGGGCCGGGGGGGACGGGAGGGGTGGTGATCCCGGGAGCGCCGGGCGAGCCGAGCCGGGTGGCGGCGGATGCACGGGCGGCGGCGCCCGACTTCCAGCACACCGAGGCGGACGTGCGCTTCATGCAGGGGATGATCCACCACCACGCGCAGGCGGTGGCGATGACGGACTTGGCGCGGACGCGGGCGGGCGATGCGGTGCGGCGCATGGCGCACCGGATCGAGCTCTCGCAGGACGACGAGATCCAGATCATGCAGCGCTGGCTGCGTGCGCGGGGCGAGGCGGTGCCCGAGGTGTCGGCCGAGCACATGCACCACATGCACCACATGTCGGGCGACGAGGCGAGCTTCATGCCCGGCATGCTGACCCACGAGCAGATGATGCGCCTCGAGAACGCCTCGGGGCGCGAGTTCGACCTCCTCTTTCTCGAGTACATGATCCATCACCATGAGGGTGCGCTCATCATGGTGGCCGAGCTCTTCGCGAGCGAGGGGGCGGGCTACGAGGTCGAGATCCATGACTTCGCCCGCCATGTGGAGGCCGACCAGGCGATCGAGATCCGCCGAATGACGGCGATGCTCGAGGAGCTGCGGTGAGGGGCGACGTGTTTCGCGGTGGCCCCGCTTCTTTCCTGTTTTCCGGAGATGAACCCATGATGGAGCAGACGAACGATTCCCCGCGGCGCGGGCGATGGACAAGGCGGCTGGCCGCCCTTCCGGTGATGGCGGTGGCGGGGCTCGTGGCGGCCGGGTGCGGCGGGGGCTCCGGGGGCGGTGCGGCTGCGACGCCTGCGCCCACCCCGGTGACGCCCCCCGCCCCCTATCCGGACCCGGTCGACCCGACCGACCGCACCCCGAACGTGG
The DNA here is from genome assembly GCA_007125125.1 of Gemmatimonadota bacterium. GTDB lineage: Bacteria > Gemmatimonadota > Gemmatimonadetes > Longimicrobiales > Gaopeijiaceae > SLDT01. Next base: position 24,531 of record SLDT01000204.1, read on the forward strand.
TGCACGACGACGATGCCGTCTGGAGCTGGGACGAGCGCGATCCGCGGCTCTTCCTCGAACCCGGGGGACAGAACGCCCCGCAGGCCGCCTACGGGATGGAGCTGATGGCGAACAGCCCCCTTCCGGAGGGGTTCGGGACGAACTCGGACCTCGCCTTCGCGGGGAACTACGCCTTCGTGGGGAACTACAACGGCTACAACATTTACGACGTGTCGAACCCGGCGAACCCGGTGCTCCACGTCTCGGTGCTCTGCCCGGGGAACCAGGGCGACCTCTCGGTCCACGGGAACCTCCTCTTCAAGTCGGTGCAGGCGGCGAGCGCGCGCCTCGACTGCGGGCCACAGGGGGTCGACGGACCGGTGAGCCCGGAGCGCTTCCGGGGGGTGCGGATCTTCGACATCTCGGACATCCAGAACCCAACGCAGGTGGCGGCAGTGCAGACCTGCCGCGGATCGCACACGCACACGCTCGTTACGCGCCCCGGGGATGACGCGAACGTCTACGTCTACGTCTCGGGCACGAGCGGGGTGCGGTCGGGTGAAGAACTCCCGGGCTGCGTCTCGGACCGCGACGACCCCGAGAGCTCCTTCTTCCAGATCGAGGTGATCCGGGTGCCGGTGGCGGCGCCGCACGAGGCGACGGTGATTCGGGAGTCCCGGGTCTTCGCGGACGCCGAGACGGGCGACATTGCCGGGCTGCGCGGGCTCACCCGGGACGGCCGTCCGGCCCAGTCGCCGATCAATGCGTGCCACGACATCACCACCTATCCGGCGATCGGCTACGCGGGAGGTGCCTGTTCGGGGAACGGGCTCCTGCTCGACATCCGTGACCCCGCGAACCCGGTGCGGGTGCACGAGGTGGCCGACGCGAACTTCGCCTACTGGCACTCGGCGACCTTCAACAATGACGGGACGACGGTGATCTTCACGGACGAGTGGGGGGGCGGGAGCTCGCCCCGCTGCCGCGCGATCGACCCGCCGGAGTGGGGGGGCAACGCGATCTTCGACATCGTCGACGGCCGGATGGAGCTCAGGAGCTACTACAAGATCCCCGTCCCGATCAACCCTACCTGCGTGGCGCACAACGGGTCGCTCGTTCCGGTGCCGGGGCGCGACATCAAGGTGCAGTCCTGGTACGAGGGCGGAATCTCGATCTTCGACTTCACGGACTCGGCGAACCCCTTCGAGATCGCCTTCTTTAACCGGGGACCGAACACGCAAGGGGGCGGGGGCTTCTGGTCGGCCTACTGGTACAACGGGTACGTCTACGGGGCCGAGCTCGGCCGAGGGCTCGACATTCTCCGGCTGACCCCCGCGGAGTTCCTGAGCGCGAACGAGATCGAGGCCGCGATGACCGTGGTCATGGATGAGTTCAATGCGCAGCACCAGCCGCGGATCGAGTGGCCGGTGACCTTCGTGCTCGCGCGGGCCCACGTCGACCAGCTCGAGCGGGCCGGCGTGCTCTCGTCGGGGATGGTCGAGCGGCTGCGCACCGAACTCGCGTCGGCCGAGGGAGCGAGCGGAAACGCCCGGAGCCAGGCGGCCGAGCGGCTCACGAGCACGGCCGGTGAGCTCGCCGGTGCCACCCTCGCGGCGCCCGTGCACGGGACCCCCGAGATCGCGAACCGCCAGCGGGAGCTCCTCGTCCAGGCGATGCGCGACCTGGCGGGCACGCTGCGGTAGCCCCGCTCGACCAGGGCCAGCACGCTCGAAGGGAGCCGGAGACCCCGGCGGTGCATGGCGCCGCCGGGGTCTTCGCGTTCGAAGGCGGCAGAGCCTTACCCGTCGGGGTGAAGAGGAGGGAGTCCGGGGCCGGCCCGGGCAGCGCCAGAAGGGATGCGACAAGAAGCGATGGCATGTCAGGCCATGCTTCGGGAGCAGGAACTTGCAGACGGTGTGTCTCCCATCCTATTGTCGGGACGACGATAGGGCGTGCCGCGCCCCGGCGACACCCCGGGGGCGGCCTCACACGAGCCCGGGTGCACCCCATGAAGGAGCCACCTCCCCGCCCCGAAGTCTGGCTTCGGGGCCCCGTGACGGGCATGGCCCCGTCGCTCCAGCCCGTCGCGCACGCCCTTCTCCAGGCCCTGGAGGAGCTCGAGCGCATCACCCCGGTGCTTCGCCAGGAGGACCTCGGCTCCGAGCCCGGCAAGGCGGCCTCCCTCTGGTTCCACTACACCCACCTTGCCGGCAGCCTGGACCGGCTCCTGACCTACGCGCGCGGCGAGGCGCTCTCGCCCGAGCAGCAGTCCCGGCTTGCGATCGAACGGGGCACCGAACCACCCCCCGACGCGACCCCGGCGGCGCTTCTCGCCGATGTGCGGGAGGTGATCGGGGTGGCGATCGAGCAGCTCCGCGACACCCGCGAGTCCGAGCTCGACGAGTTCCGAGGCGTGGGACGGGCGGGGCACCCCTCGACCGTCCGCGGGCTCCTCTTCCACGCGGCCGAACACACGGCCCGCCATGTCGGGCAGATCACCACGACTGCACGTGTCCTCCAACGGTTGAGGTGAGCCGGGACCGGTCCCGGCCTTTAGCATGGCCATCCTGACCGGGGTCGCGGCCGCCCACCGGCGCACCGGCTCCCGCGGACGAATCAGAGCCCCCGCAGGCAGGCCCTCCAGAGCGCCTCCACGTCGAGGGCCTCGAGGAGGAGCTCGGCCTCGACCGCGAGCGTGCCGGCCCATTCGACCTCGTGCGGCCACCGCGCCCGGACCCCCTCGCACTCCGCGCCGCGGTAGGCGAGTTCGAGCTCGAGGGCGACGAACTGGAGCACCCGTCCCCGCACCCGCCACCGCCGTCGCTCCTCGATGAAGGGACGAAGCGTGCGGAGCACTTCGGCGGCCTCGACATCGGCCCCCGCCCGGACGAGCTCGCCCGCGACGAGGAGCCGGTCGTCCATGGAGGCGGCCCGGTGCCCCTGCTCGCGGAGCTCCCCCACCCCGCCGAGCCCGAGCCGGTGCTCGACCACGCTCCGGACCGGGCCGAGGGCGTGCGCCCCGGGGTTCCAGTGCCCCACCTGCTCGAGGAGCGCGAGCGCGGCCTCCTCCTCCCCCCGCTCCGAGGCCTCGAGCGCCCGCAGGAGAGCCCCGTCGAGGTCCCAGGGCACCGGCTCGCCCCCGACCGAGGCCACCGACCGCTCGACCCCCCATCCCCCCACAACCAGGAGGAAGGCAGAGGCAAGCGCGACCCCCCGCGCGGCCCATCGGCGCCCACTCTCCGGGCTTGCCGCCCGCTCCCCGCTCCGGTGCGCCGAGAGCACCCCGAAGGCGACGGCCCCGACGACGAGGAGAACCGGGTAGTCCCAGTCGAAGTCGAAGCCGGCATGGGTCCCGAGAAGGGCCAGGGCCCCGGCGGCGGCGATGAGTCCGGCCTCCCTTCCTCCCGACGGGGGTGGGTCGATGCCCCCGAAGCCCTGCTGCCCCGGAGGAGCGGGCCCGCGCAGGAGGAGCCCGAGGACGAGCCAGGCGGCGGCGAGGGTGGCGAGCCAGACGGGGATGCCCCCGAGGAGGCCGTGGCCCGCGAGGACCTCGAGGTAGTCGTTGTGGACGGAGGCCGAGCGGGAGGTGCCGAAGGAGGCGTGCGGGGTCGAGGCCCAGCGGTACGAGCCGGGCCCGGTCCCGGTGAGAGGCGCCTCGGCGAGCATTCCCCATGCGCCCTGCCAGTAGTCGAAGCGGACCATGAGGTTGCCCGTGTCGAGGCCCCGCTCGACGATGCGCTCGGTGCCGGTGCCGGGGGCGGGGGCGAGGGTGCCGAGGGCGAGGACGAGGGCGAGGGTCGCGGCACCGGTCACGGCGAGGTCGGTCGCGACGCGCCGAAGCTCCCGCACGCGGAGGGCGACGACGAGGGCGACGAGGACGCCGAGGAGGGCGAGGGCGAGCCCGGCGCGGGAGGCGGCGAGCCAGGTGCCGGTGGCGCCTCCGGCGGCGAGGATCCATCCGGCAAGGCGGACCCACCCGGCGGCCCCGAGGGCGAGGCCAAGTCCAAGGAGCGCCATCGCTCCCATGAGTGTGGCCGACTGGTTGTGCCAGGAGAGGGCCAGCCACGCATTGCCCCCGGCGCCGCCCCAGTATGCGAGGAACGCCTCCCACCAGAACCGGAGGGCGGCCGTGCCGAGGACGAGTCCGAGGGCGAGGGGGCCGGCGGGGCGCCGCCAGAGGTGGCGCGCGGCGAGCCAGGCCGGGGGGGCGAGGGAGAGGCTCGCGAGGGGGAGGACCCAGCCGGCGCGGACCTCCGCAAAGGCGAGGGCGAGGAGGGGGCCGAGGGCCCAGCCCGCGACGACGAGCCGGGTGAAGGCCGAGGCGACCGCGAGCTCGCGGAGTGTTGCAGCGAGGACGAGGAGGCCGAGGGCGATCGCCGGGAAGAGCGAGGCGAGGGCGCGTCCGCCGTCGTGGGCGGCGAGGTGCCAGGTGGCGGCAGCGAGAAAGGCCAGCGCGACAAGGTCGCGGGCGTGCTCGACCCAGCCGGGCGAGCCCGTGCCCGAGGTCCGCGTCACATCCCCCTCGAGCGGGCGAGGGCGGCGTCGAAAACCCCGGTCGAGAGGTAGCGGTCGCCGCGGTCGCAGACGATTGCGACAATGACGGCGCCCTCGACCTCGGCCGAGATGCGCAGCGCGCCCGCGACGGAGCCCCCGGAAGAGATGCCGCAGAAGACACCTTCGCGCCGCGCGAGCTCGCGCATCGTCTCCTCGGCGGTCTCCTGCTCGATGTCGAGGGTACGGTCGACCCGGTCGGGCTCGTAGATCGCGGGGACGTAGCCCTCTTCCCAGCGGCGGATCCCGGGGATGCGGGCGCCCTCGGCGGGCTGGAGCCCGATGATCTGGATGGCGGGGTTCTGCTCCTTCAGGAAGCGCGAGACCCCCATGATCGTCCCGGTCGTCCCCATCGAGCTCACGAAGTGGGTGATTCGGCCTCCGGTGGCCTCCCAGATCTCGGGGCCCGTCGTTTCGTAGTGGGCACGGGGGTTGTCAGGATTTGCGAACTGGTTCAGGACGCGGCCCCGCCCCTCGCCCTCCAGGGCGAGGGCGACGTCGCGCGCGCCCTCCATTCCCTCGTCGGGGGTGACCTCGAGGAGTTCTGCCCCGTAGGCGGCCATGGCGAGCTTGCGCTCGTCGCTCATGTCGGAGGGGATCACGAGGAGCATACGGTAGCCGCGGATCGCAGCCGCCATCGCGAGGGCGATTCCGGTATTCCCGGAGGTGGCCTCGATGAGGGTGTCGCCGGGTTCGATCTCGCCTCGCTCCTCGGCGCGATGGATCATGCTCACCGCCGGGCGGTCCTTGACGGAGCCGGCGGGGTTGTGGCCCTCGAGCTTCGCGAGCACGTGGTTCGAGGTGTCCCCCGGGAGGCTCCGGAGACGGACGAGGGGGGTTCGTCCCACGGTCGACTCCATCCCTGGCCGGGTCGGAAGGATCGGACGATCGTCTGGCATCGAGTTCGGTCGGGAGAGATCGAGGTGGCGGGGGTGATCGGACACCGGGAGCAGGGACCGGTGGCTCCGTGCCCCCCCTTTGCGAGTCATCGGGGAGGCGATACACTGCGAAGCCCCCTGCGGTCCGATGCCGCACTCACTTCGCACCCCACCCTGCCCTTGACGAACCTGACAGGTCTTCCCGGCTCAGGAAAGGAGGCCGGCGAGAGCGGCCGAGCGCTCAGCCGGGACCTCGGCTTCTTCTCCGTCTTCACGACCGCGACCGGAACGATGATCGGAGCCGGAATCTTCATCCTTCCGGGGGTGGCGGCGGCGGGAGCCGGGCCGGGTGCGGCTCTCTCCTTCCTCTTCGCCGGGCTGATCACGGGACTCGCCGCATTGAGCGTGAGCGAGCTCGCCACCGCGATGCCGAAGGCGGGAGGTGACTACTACTTCGTGAGCCGTGCCACGGGGCCTCTCGTCGGGGCGATGGTCGGGCTCGGTGCGTGGATGGCTCTCGTGCTCAAGGGGGCGTTCGCCCTCGTGGGCCTCGGACAGTATGTCCTGCACTTTTCGCCCGTGCCGATCCTTGTCTCGGCAGCGGTGGCCGGCGTCGCCCTCACGGCGGTGAACATCTTCGGTGCGAAGGCAAGCGGAGCCCTCCAGAACCTGATCGTGGTCGCGCTCCTGGCGATCATGGTGGTCTTCGCCGTCACCGGGTTTCGCGCGATGGAGCGGGCCACGATGGTCCCGCTCCTCCCCTTCGGCTGGGAAGGGGTCTTCGCGACCACGGGTGTGGTCTTCATCTCCTACCTTGGCGTGATGAAGGCGGCGGCGATCTCCGAGGAGGTGCGGGACCCGGGCCGAAACCTCCCCGCCGGAATTCTGGCTTCGGTGCTCGTGGTGACCCTGCTGTACGTGGTCACCATGGTCATCGTGACCGGGGTTCTCCCGCTCGAGCTCGTCGTGACCGCGCCGGCTCCCCTTGCCGACGCCGCCGGCCTGTTCCTGGGGGCCCTCGGGGGCCTGGCCGTCGCGATCGCCGGCCTCCTGGCGACCCTCTCGACGGGCAACGCTGCACTCCTCTCCTCGTCACGCTATCCCTTCGCCATGGCCCGGGACGGTCTGCTGAGCTCGTGGATCAGCCAGGTGCACGGGACACTCCGCACCCCGGTGCGATCGATCCTGCTCACCGGGGTCGTGATGACCGGGCTGGCCCTGCTCCTCGATGTCGAGGAACTGGCGAAGCTCGGGGGAGCGTTCGGGCTCGTCGTCTTCGCCCTCGTGCACGTTTCCGTACTCATTCTCCGGCGGGTGTCACCCCCTTGGTACCGGCCGGTCTTTCGAGTCCCTCTCTACCCCCTCTTCCCGGCACTGGGCGCCCTCTCTTCGCTCGCCCTCCTGCCCGGGATGGGCCGGTTTTCGCATGGCGCGACGGCTACGCTCCTCCTTCTGGCGGCCGCATGGTTCTTCCACCGACGGAGGGTGGTGCGCGCGGCCGGTCACCGACTCCAGCCCGAGTACGGGCTTCTCGACCGCGTCCGGGAGATCCACCAGGTGCAGGCCCTGGAAGAGAAGCGCTCGGCCTTCGAGGCAGACATCGAACCGGCCGGGCCGGCGCTCCCCGGCACCCCGGACGAAGTGCGGCCCGGTGTCGTGGTCGAACTCGAGGCGGGGCGCCCCTTCCGGCAGCTCCTCACCCTCGGCGCCGCCCTCGCGAACCGGTACCGGGCTCCCCTCGACGGCGTCGTGATCACCGAGGTGCCGATGCAGAGGGCACTCGACTCGGGCGACGATTCGATCCAGCCCGAGTGGCGGGCCCGGCTCGACTCCCTGGCCGACGGACTTGGGATCGACCTTCGGTTCCGGCAACTCCTCGCCAGAGATCGCGCTCAGGCGTTGATGGGGCTCTCCCGCGCGGGGGCGCGCATCGTGCTCATGGACTGGCGCTCGGACTTCCGCGCCAGCCGGCTCATCGGGAGCTACGTGGATCGCGTCATGCGCCGCAGCGCCGCTCGGGTCGGTGTGCTCAAGTATCGAGGGCACAAGGCCTACGACCGTATTCTGGTAGCAACCGCGGGGAGTCCATATGCCACCGCCGAAGTCGAGGTCGCCGACGCGATTGCCTCCTTCTCCGGAGGGAAGATGACCTTCATGATGGTGCTACCACCATCGGCCTCGGAGGCACGGGAGAGGCAGGCCCGTTCCTATCTGGAGACCCTCGCGGGGCTCACGGAGAGCCCGGCCGAGCTCCTCGTGGTCCGTGGCGAAGACGTGGCCGCCGAGATCGTCCGGGTCGGCGAGGACCACGACCTGATCCTCCTCGGCGCCTCCCGCGAGATGAGCCTTCGCACGATGTTCGGGCGGCATGTCGTGGGACGGATCGCCGACGAAGTCGCCGAGAGAGCCCGCAGCTCCGTGCTCCTCACGCGGGACCCCCGGATGGGGCGTCGCCTCTCGGGCCGCCTGGCATGGGGTTACGCACGACTCCGTGGATGGGTACCGTACCGAGCGGACCCCCAAGGGCGAGAAGACGCGGATGACGAAACGCGTTTGGCTCCCTTCCCGCGCAGGGAAAGAAAGGACCGGGGCCAATGACCGCTCCCGGTGTACGTGCGCGCTGGAAACCTTCGGAGGCGCTGCGTGTTCGCTACATTGTCCGTAAGGCTCTGCTCCCGGAGCCATTTCTGTTCGCCTCGGTACCCGGAGAAGCCTCATGCGCGCGCCTCTAAGGACTGTCCTCCCCGCGATTCTCGTCCTCGCCCTCGCGGCCTCGGCCTGCGGTGACTCGTCGCCGACCGACAGCGACGATCTCGAGCGGACGACCTCGGTCGAAGTCCGTGACAGCTTCTTCAGCCCGTCGGCGAACCTCGTGGACCAAGGCGCGGAAGTGACGTGGAACTGGGTCAACACCTCGCTCGGCCACAACATCATCTGGGTCGACGCTGACCTCGAGAACGCGGGCACGCGACAGTTCGGCAGCCACACCGTTACGATGCCCGACGAACCCGGGGAGTACCGCTACTACTGCTCGCTCCACGGGTCGCCCACCTCGGGAATGCGCGGCCGGGTCATCGTCGAGTAGCCCCTTGTGCGTTGGTGCGGGCACCCGCAAGTTGGCTCTCTCACCCTGACAAGATCCAAGGGGCCAGCGAGCCCCCCGACCCACCGCCCGAGATGACCGACGACCGAACGCGCCCGGCCTGGCGCATTGTGCCGGCCGGCCTGGCCGCCGCGCTCTTCCTTCTTGTCGCGATCCCTGCCCTCGACGCGCAGGAGCTCTGTCCCGAGCGCTACCACGTCGAAGTCGAGGGGGAGCGGCTGAGCCTTCCGTACTGCTCGAACCTCCCGATCGACCAGGCGAACCCGAACGTGCGTCGGATCGTCTTCTCGATCCATGGTGTCGCCACGAACGCGGGTGTCTACTACCGTAACATGATGGCGGCAGCCGAGCGGGTTCCCGGGGCACTCGACGAGACGCTTGTCATCGGGCCGAAGCTCATGACGCGCGCCTTCGCGAACAGCAATGACATCGGGCCCACAGACGTCTTCTGGAACACGAGCAGCGGCCGGTTCTGGGGCGGTGAGTCCGGGAGCTCGGACCAGCATTCCCGCTCCGTCTCGGTGAGCTCCTTCGAGATTTTCGACCGGATGCTCACCGACCTCCTCGCTCCCGGGCTCTTTCCGAACCTCGAGGTGATCGTGATGGCCGGGCACTCCGGGGGCGGCCAGTTCATGAACCGTTACGCGATGGCGAGCCCCGTCGAGGACGAGGTCGCCCGTCCGCGGGGCGTCCACATGCGATATGTCGTCGCCCAGCCCTCGACGCACACCTACCTGACCGCGGACCGCGTCGACCCGACGAGCCGGACGCGCTCGTCGTTCCGGGTCCCCGAACCCTCGGAGGTCGAGGGGTGCCAGGGATACAACCGCTACGGATCCGGGCTCGAAGGGCTCGACGGCTGGACCTACATGGAGAACATCGGCCCCGAGCGCATGATCGAGCAGTACCGCCAGCGGGACGTGATCTACTTCCACGGGATGAACGACAGCGACCCCGAGGACTCCCAGCTCGCCCGCGGGTGCGCGGCGATGATGCAGGGCGCCCACCGCCTCGATCGCGGGATCACCTACTACAACTACATCCACCACCTCTACGGCTCCGACGGCCACAACCACCGGATCTCCTTCGTGGCCCGGGTGGGGCACGACAACGGCCGCATGTGGGCCTCGGAACAGGGCCTCCTCCACATCTTCGACTACGCCCCGACGATCTCGGAGGCGCCCTACCGGAGGTAACCTGCCCGGGCCGGCAGCCGGCCCACGCAAGGGATTCCCGCAGCGTCGAGGGAACGAGGGCCGGAGGCTTTGACCTCCGGCCCTCTTGTCATTCCTGGAACATAGCTATACGTTCTTTGTACACGACCTGCACACTTCTTGTGCAAGCCCCTGCCTCGACCGGACTCGGTCGCTGCCGGGGAGATCTCGGAACCCGACCTCACGTGGAGCCCATACCATGCAGCGACTCACCAGAGTACTCGCCGCCCTTCCGATCCTGATCCTTGCCGCCGGCTGCGGCAGCTCGAGCTCGACCGATGTCGAGCCCGCCCCGGACATCGTCGACCTCGCGATCGAGGCGGAGTTCTCGACCCTCGTGACCGCCGTCCAGGCCGCCGGGCTCGAGGGCGTGCTACGCAGCGACGGACCCTTCACCGTCTTCGCCCCGACGGACGAGGCTTTCGGTGCCCTGCCCCCGGGAACGCTCGAGGCCCTTCTGGATGACACGGAGGCGCTCGCGGGCATCCTGACCTACCATGTCGTTCCCGGTCGCATCCTCGCCGGGGACCTGAGCGATGGAATCCAGGTCGCCACGGTTCAGGGGCAGAACGTTACGATTACCCTCTCGGGTGGCGCACGGATCAACGACGCGAACATCATCCAGACCGATATCGAAGCGCGGAACGGAGTGATTCACGTCATTGATGCGGTCATCCTCCCGCCCGAGGAGAACTGACGCGCACGGGGTGAGGCCCCCGGGGCACCTGCCCCGGGGGCTCTTGCCCGAGAGCCGCGGGACCCCTATTCCTGACCCGGAACCCCTCCGGCCCTCCCCTTCTGGTCAGGTACCCGTCATGGCTCGTCCCTCCACCTCCACGCTCGCCCTTCCCCTTCTCGCCGCGATCCTCCTGCTCGGAGGGCCCCTCCCGGCGAGCACCCAGGCCCCCGCTCCCGCAATCGAGGCGATCATGTCGCCTCCCTTCCCCGCGAGCGGGGCCATCGCCTCGCCCACGGGCACCCGCTTCGCCTGGGTCGAGGACCACCGCGGGGTCCAGAACATCTGGACCTGGGACGCGCAAGACGACCGAGCCCGCCCGATCACCCACTACGCGCATGACGACGGGCAGGGGCTCTCCCAGCTCTCCTGGCTCCCGGACGGCTCGGGTGTCGTCTTCGTGCGCGGGCAGGGGCCGAACGCCTGGGGAGACTACGAGAATCCCACGAGCGACCCACGAGGAGTCGAGCGCGCGATCCACCTCGCCCGCCTCGACGGCGCCCACCCGGTCCGGCTCGCGGCCGGCACCTCCCCCGTCGTCTCGCCGCGGGGCGACCGGGTCATCTTCGCCCGGGAGGCCGAGGTCTGGACCGTGCCTCTCTGGACCCCATCGGAGCCCTACCGCTTCTTCTACGCCCGCGGTCAGGTGGGCGAGCCGGCCTGGTCGCCCGACGGGAGCCTCCTCGCCTTCGTGAGCCGGCGCCCGGAGCACTCCTGGGTGGGGATCTTCGACCCCGAGGCGGGCACCGTCCGCTACCTGGCCCCCGGCGTCGACTCCGACGCCACCCCCCGCTGGTCACCGGACGGACGCCGGGTGGCCTTCGTCCGCAACCTGCGCGCGGCCGGGCTCGCCCTCGTCGTCGTCGACCTCGAGACGGACGAGGCCCGCGAGGTCTGGCGCGGAGGGGGCGCCGCCTTCCCCGGCGCCGCCTCGGGCTTCCGGCTCTTCTGGACCGCGAGCGACCACCTCGTCTTCCCCTCCGAGGCCTCGGGCTGGCAGCACATCTACTCCGTCGCCGTCGCGGGCGACGGGGAGGCCCACCCCCTCACCTCCGGCCCCTGCGAGGTCGAGGACGCCACGCTCTCCCCCGACCGGCGCCACCTCGTGGCCTCGACGAACTGCGGCGACATCAACCGAAGGCAGATCGAGCTCCTGGACCCGGCCGGAGGCGAACCGCGCTTCGTCACGGAAGGGGCGATCGACTGGGGCATGGCGGTGGCACCCGACGGAACCGTGCTCCTTCACCGGGGCGACTGGCAGATCCCCCCCCTCGCGCACCGGACGAGCGTGCGGGGCGAGGAGCCGCAACCCCTGCGCGCCGACGCACTCCCGCCCGAGTTCCCCGCCGATGCGCTCGTCGAGCCCGAGGAGGTGGTCTACGAGGCCCCCGACGGTCTCGAGATCCATGCACAGCTCTTCCGC